>JBGAIS010000027.1:0-30005 GCA_044225355.1 Casimicrobiaceae bacterium
AGCTTCACGAGAGGCCCGATGATCTCGTGCACGTCGCCGCCGGAGCAGAAGTTGCCGCCGCTGCCGGTGACCACCACCACGCTCACGTCGCTCGCGTGGCGCAGCAGCCCGAAGAGCTCGCGCAGCTCCGCGTAGGACGAGAACGTGAGCGGGTTCTTGCGCTCCGGCCGGTCGAGCGTGATGGTGCCGACACCGTCGACCACCTCCCAGCGCACGTTCGCAGCCTCGAATCCCGCGACGGGCCGGCGATTGCCGGCCAAAAGCTCAGCGCTCATCTTGCGACCTCCGCCGATTCCTTGTTATGAACGAGACGCACGCGGAGCTCGCCGAGCTGCGTATAGAGTCGCCGCATCGCCGCGGCGTCCATGCCGTCGAAGAGCTCGAGGATCCACTCCTCGTGCTGGCGCGCCATCGCCTCGAAGCTGCGACGCCCCTGCGGCGTGAGGCGCACGATCCACGCGCGGCGATCGCCCTCCACGCTCTCCCGCGACACGAGGCCCTCGCGCTCGAGCTCGTCGGTGAGGCCGGTGACGTTGCCGCCGGTGACCATGAGGAAGCGCGACAGCTCGCGCATCCGAAGGCCCTCGTGGCGATAGAGCTGCGCGAGGTAGTCGAAGCGCGCGAGCGACACGCCGAAGGCCGCGCGCAGGCGGCGGCGGATCTCGTCCTCGATCTGCGTGGTGCAGGCGAGAGGCGCAGCCACAGCTTGAGGCCCGCGTGATCGTCGTGGCGCACGCGCGCCTCGTGTCCCAGCTCGCGGGCGTCGCTGCAGGCGCGTAAGTGAGGCATCGTTCTTCATCGTGCTCACCTGACCGCGCCGCCGCTGATCGGGATGGCCGCGCCGTTGACGCCGGCCGCGGCGTCGCCGCAAAGCCACAGCACCGCGGCCGCGACTCTCGGGCTGGGGTCGATCCGCTCCTGCGGGTTCTGCGATGCGAAGTACGCGCGCGCCTGTCGGTGCGGCCGGTGCGCGCCATCACGTTGTCGATCCCCGCCTGCATCATGCCGGTCTCGATCGTTCTCGGGCACAGCGCGTTGACGGTGATGCCCTGGTCCGCGACTCGAGCGCGAGCGACCGCAGCCCCAGCACGCCGTGCTTCGACGCGGCGTACGCGGCGCCGTAGCGAAGTTCTGCAGCGCCGCGGTGCTCGCGATGTTGACGATGCGGCCGGCGCGGGCTGTACCGGCGTCGGGCACCGCCGCCTGCGCGCAGAGGAAGGTACCCGTGAGGTTGACCGCGAGCATGCGCTGCCAGAGCTCGACAGGCATGCGCGCGAGCGGCGCGGTCTCGGCCTGTCCCGCGTTGTTGACGAGGATCGCCACCGGCCCGAGGCGCTCGCGCGCCTTCGCGAAGGCGGATGCCACCTGCACGGCGTCGCCCACGTCCGCGACCGCGCAAGAGTAGCCTCGCCCGGCAGCGTCCCGGCGAGCGCCTCGAGCGCGTCGAGGTTGCGTCCGACGAGCGTGACGCGCGCGCCCGCGGCCGACAGCGCGTGCGCGATGGCAGCCCCGATGCTGCGCGCGGCGCCGGTCACCACGGCGCGGAGAGCCTTCGACCTTCATGGTCGGCAACCCGAGCTCGCGCGCCGCGCGCTCGACCGGCGATAGCGTCGCCCCCTGCGCCGCTGCCGCGCGATCGCGGTCGAGGTTGCGCTTCGAGCCGCGTCTTCGCCGACCGATACTGTCGCGGCCACGCGACGTCGCGATAGCCGATGCGTGCCGCCTCGCCGAGCGTCCACGCGGCGCTTGGCAAGATGCGGCCGCGCGATCGCGCACAGGTCGGCGCGCCGCCGCGAAGGATGCCGTTCACGGTCTGCCTCCCGAGATGGCGCCCACCGCGCGATGGCGTCGCGACTTCGCCTCGTTGCGCACGCGATCCGCGAACGGCGCGCTACATGCGGCCGTACACCGGCGCCTGCAGCCGGCTCACCTGGCCCGACGAGCAGTCGATCATGTCCGCGCCGGCCGCCTTGAAGGCGCGCGCGATCGCGACCGCGTCGTCGGGGGTAATGCCGCCCTCCACCCAGTCGTGCGCCGAGATGCACCGAGATCGGAAGCCTGGCCGGCCACGCCTCTCGCACCGCCCCGAACACCTCGAAGCGGATAGCGAAGGCGGTTGTCGAGCGAGGCGCCGTAGTCGTCCGTGCGCTGGTTCGTGAGCGGCGAGATGAAGCTCGACAGGAGGTAGCCGTGCGCGCAGTGGAGCTCGAGCCAGTCGAAACCCGCTTGCGCCGCGTATCGAGTCGCGCGAGCGAAGTCGTCGCGGACACGATCCATGTCCTCGCGGCTCATCGCGCGACCAGTCGCTCACGCCATCGACGTACTGCTGCGGCGAGGCGGACACGAGCGGCCAGTTGCCCGACGGCAGCGGCTCGTCCTCGCCTTCCCACGCAACGCGTCGAGCCCTTCGCACCCGCGTGGCCAGGCCACCGCGATCCTCGCGTCGCTGTTCGCGTGCACGAAGTCGACGATGCGCTTCCACCCGTCCCGCTGCGCCTCGT
Organism: Casimicrobiaceae bacterium; assembly: GCA_044225355.1. Classification (GTDB taxonomy): domain Bacteria; phylum Pseudomonadota; class Gammaproteobacteria; order Burkholderiales; family Casimicrobiaceae; genus VBCG01. Next base: position 2,502 of record JBGAIS010000027.1, read on the forward strand.
TCCACAGGCCGGGGCAGCCGGGCGTGATGCGGGCGTCGGGCGACACGCACGTCATCTCCGCCACGACGAGGCCCGCGCCGCCCATGGCCCGCGCGCCCAGGTGCACGAGGTGGTAGTCGGCGGGCAGGCCGTCGACGCAGGAGTACTGCGCCATCGGCGAGACCACGATGCGGTTCTTGAGCGTCACGTCGCGCACGGTGAACGGCGTGAACATCGGCGGGACGGGCGCCCCGGACGCTCCGCGCTCGACGCCCGCTCGCTCCGCGAGGAAATCCTCGTAGCCCGCGAGCCAGCGAGGATCGCGCAGACGCAGGTTCTCGTGGCTGATGCGCTGGCTACGCGTCAGGAGCGAATACGCGAACTGCTCCGGCGGCAGGTCGACGTAGCGCGACGTTCTCGAACCACTCCGTCGAGTTGCGCGCAGCATTCTGGATGCGCAGGACCTCGACGCTGCGCACGACCTCGTAGCGGCGCAGCGCCTCGGGGACGTCGCCGGGATGCGCGGCGAGGCTCCGCGCGAGCTCGATCGCGTCCTCGAGCGCGAGCTTGGTTCCGGAGCCGATCGAGAAGTGCGCGGTATGCGCGGCATCCCCCATGAGCACGACGGGCGTGCCCGCTTCATCGTGCACCCAGCGCTCGCAGACGACGCGCGGGAAGCTGATCCACTGCGCCGAGCCGCGCAGGTGATCGGCGTTCGACATGAGCGCGTGGCCGTCGAGATGGCGCGCGAAGAGCTTCTCGCAGAACGCGATGGACGACGCCTTGTCCATGGTGTCGAGCCCCGCCGCGCGCCACACGGGCTCGGGCGTCTCGACGATGAACGTCGAGGTGGTGTCGTCGAAGCGATACGCGTGCGCCTGGAACCACCCGTGGGGCGTCTCCTCGAACGCGAACGTGAACGCGTCGAACAGCTTGTGCGTGCCGAGCCACACGAACCGGCAGTGGCGCACGTCGATGTCGGGGCGATACGTGGCCGCGTGGCGAGTACGCACGCGGCTTCCCAGGCCGTCGCTCGCGATGACGAGATCGGCGCCCGCGTACGGCTCGTCGCCCTGCACGTCGGTTTCGAAGCGGAGCTCGACGCCCAGCGCCTCGCACCTCGCCTGCAGGATGTTGAGCAGGCGCTTGCGGCCGATGCCGCAGAACCCGTGGCCCCCCGAGCGCAGCTTGCGCCCGCGGATGTTCACCTCGATGTCGTCCCAGTGATTGAACGCGCCGAGGATCGCGTCGGCGCTGGGCAGGTCGGCCTCGCGCAGGTTGCCGAGCGTCTGGTCCGAGAACACGACGCCCCATCCGAACGTGTCGGCACATTGCGCTCGATCACCGTGACGCGGTGCGCCGGGTCGTGGCGCTTCATGAGCAGCGCGAAGTAGAGGTCTGCGGCCCGTGCCGATGCAAACGACGTTCATCGCGGAAGGCCGCCAGGTGACGCCCACGCCCGCCCGCGCGCTGGTGCTCGTCCACGCCGTCCCCGGGGTGATCGCCGCCCGCGACATCCGCGCTCCCGTCGGACATGAATCGTCGGAAATGAATCGTGGCAGATGCATCGCTGACTGAATATTTTATTTCTATACTATATTCCGCCGCCGCGTCCCCGTTGTCAACCGCGCAAGGCGCGATTGCGCTGCGCAAGAGTCCACCGCATGCAATGGGGTCAGACCCCATTTCCCTCCGCCGGCCGTCCCCAGGCCCCCACGGGGTCAGCCAGACCCCAAAACTCCCTCAATGGGGTCAGACCCTTAACCCCAATGGGGTCAGACCCCGCCCCCTTAATGGGGTCAGACCCCATTTCCAAGCCCCGTCTCCGTGGGCCACCCGGGGAGTTTGCTGCCGCCCTGGCCCAAGCGGGGACCCGACTGGCGCTGCTATGTTTTCGCCCTTCGACTTTCCCGAAAAGGCCCAGCCCCATGCGCGTCCCGCCGCGCGGCTCCCGCCGTCGCAGGCATCGCATCCGCGCAGGATTGGCCGTGTTCGCCACCGACTGGCTGCCCAGGGCCGAGTACGGCGGCTTCTACCAGGCGGTGGCCGAGGCATCTACAAGAAGCGGCCTCGACGTGACGATCCGGATGGGAGGCCCGCAGGTCAACGGGCTGCAGCTCCTCGCCGCCGGCCAAATCGACATCGCGATGGCCGACGGCCTGCAGGTGCTCTCCGCGGTGGAGCAGGACGTGCCGCTCGTCGCGATGGCCGCGACGTTCCAGAAGAACCCGACGGTCATCATCGCGCACCCGGACATCGCGACGATCGAAAGCCTCAAGGGCAAGCCCATCGCGATCGGCGCCGCGAGCAACACCACGTTCTGGCCCTGGCTCAAGCAGAAGTACGCGTTCAACGACGGCCAGAAGCGGCCGTACGGCTTCTCCGTCCAGCCCTTCCTCGCGGACCCGAATCTCTCGCAGCAGGGCTTCGCCACCTCCGAGCCGTTCTCGATCGAGAAGGCCGGCATCACGCCGATGGTTTTCCTGCTCGCGGACCTGGGCTATCCGCCGTACTCGGAAGTCCTGGCCGTCACGCGCGCCAACCTCATCCGGCGAACCGACGTCATGCGTCGCTTCGTGCTGGCCTCCGCCGAAGGCTGGAAGAGCTACCTCGCCAACCCCGCGCCGGGCAACGCGCTCATCCCGCGGGACAACCCACCAGATGGGCGACGACCTCCTGGCCTACGGCGTGCGCAAGCTGCGCGAGCACGCCATCGTCACCGGCGGCGACGAACTGGAGGAGCGGAACTCCGCGATGACCGACGCGCGATGGAACGCCACGGTGGCATTTCTCAAGAGCGCGGGCCTCGCGAAGCCCGGCACAACCCGAACACCGCGCGAGCCTGGTCCTCGACGTCGTGAGCCAGGTGAACGTCAAGCCCTAGCCGAACGGCGTGGTGGACTGGATCAGGCCGGCAGACGCCGCCAAGCGCTTCGCGAACGGCACGCAGGCGGTCGCGCCGGTCGGTTCTCGATCGCGCGCGGCGAGTTCGTCACGATTCTCGGCCCTTCGGGGTGCGGCAAGACGACGCTCCTTCGCATGATCGCGGGCCTCGTCGCTCCCTCGCGCGGGCGCATCGTCCGCCTCGGCCGTCCGAAGCTCGGCATGGTGTTCCAGTCGCCCACGCTCATGCCGTGGTCGCGCGTCGAAGCCAACGTGCGGCTGCCGCTCGACCTCACGCACGTGCGTCGCGCGGAATCCGACGCCGCGGTTCGCGACGCGCTGGGTCTCGTGGGCCTCGCCGACTGCGCCCACCGCTATCCGCGCGAGCTCTCCGGGGGCATGCAGATGCGGGTCTCGATCGCGCGCGCCCTTGCCGTGTCGCCGTCCGTCCTCCTGATGGACGAGCCCTTCGCGGCGCTCGACGAGTTCACCCGGCACAAGCTCGACGACGACCTGGCCGCGCTTTGGAAGGCGCGCTCGCTGACCGTCGTCTTCGTCACGCACAGCATCCAGGAGGCGGTCTACCTGTCCACGCGCGTGCTCGTCATGGCCGCGCGTCCCGGCCGCATCATCGCCGACGTCCCCATCGTGGGCGACCATCCGCGCACCGCCGGTGATGCACGCACCGCACGACGTGCCGCGTTCGGCATCGCTGTGCGTGAGCCTGTCGCGGATGGTGGCGGAAGCCTCGTCGGAGCCCGCCGCGTGACGCGCGACCGCGTGCTGCGTGCCGTCGCGCCCGTGCTGCTCGCGGCGCTGCTCCTGGGCGCGTGGCAGCTCGCGGTCGTCGCTTACGACGTGCCCGCGTACCTCGTGCCGTCGCCGTTGCGCATCGGCCAGGCGCTGGTCGAGGATCGCGCGCTCCTCGTCGCATCGCTCGGCGTGACGGCCGGCATCGCGCTCACCGCGCTAGCCTTCGCCGTCGTGGGCGGCGTCGCGATCGCGCTCCTGTTCGCGCAGAGCCGGATCGTCGAGGCGAGTCTCCTGCCCTACGCGATCCTCCTGCAGGTCACGCCCATCGTGGCGATCGCGCCGCTCATCATCATCTGGGTGCACGATACGCGCGTCGCGCTCGTGCTGTGCGCGGTGGTCGTCGCCATCTTCCCGATCATCTCGAGCACCTCGGTGGGCCTGCGCAGCGTGGACCCGGGGCTCGCCGACCTCTTCCGCATGAGCCGCGCGTCCCGCTGGCAGACGCTCGTGCGCTTGCGCATTCCGAGCGCGCTGCCGTTCTTCTTCGCGGGCCTGCGCGTCGCAAGCGGGCTGTCGCTCATCGGGGCCGTCGTGGCCGAGTTCGTCGCTGGCACCGGCGGCCAGGGCGCGGGGCTCGCCTACCAGATCCTGCTGGCGGGCATCCAGCTCAACGTGCCGCGGCTCTTCGCCGCGCTGGTGCTCATCACGCTCGCGGGCATCGTGCTGTACCTCGCGGTCGGCGCCATCGCCGTGCTGTGCCTCGCGCGCTGGCACGAAAGCGAGCTTCGCTCGCGCGACTAGGGAACGTCTGCCGGAGGCGTCCGCAACGGCGGCAACGACGACCATCCCGCGTTCGGCCGCGTGCGGGCCGACTTTCGCGGCAAGCACTCGCGCTAGGACGATGAGCGGCCCTCATCGCCATCGGCACGCGCCATGCGCCGACGTGCACGCTGCACGCCGCACGCGAGGTCACGTCCGACGCGACGCTTCGCCACCACGCAAGCGCCCGCTCCCCCGGCGCCGGGGCGCCCAGGATGATGAGGTCGACGTGGTTGGCGCGCGCGAGCGACAGGATCGTCCCGGCCGCATCGGCGGACTCGACCACGTGCAGCGACGTTCGCGCCGCGGGGAACTTGGCGGCGCGATCCACGCGCGCAACCGGTTGCGATGCTCGAGCTGGCGCCCGGACGCCGTGTCCTCGACGCGGCTCCCTTCGCCCAGCGGGGCCGCGTCGATCGCCGAGACGAGGAGCAGCCGGTACTCGGCGAACATCCTCACCAGCGCGCCCGTCGCGCGCTGCAGCGCCGCGTGCCGAGGGTCGTCCGGATTCTCGGTGTCCACGGCGATCAGGATCACCGGCGACTGCGGCCCCACGGTGCGTGCCGGCGGCATCGGCGCCTTGCGATGCCGCGATCGCCACCAGCTCCGCACCTGCCGCACGAGACCGGGCGCTTGCGTCCACTCGGAGCGGCTCGTCACCTGCACCTCGCCCGGGTTGCGCAGGTCGAACGCCACGTGCGCCGCCGAAGGCGAGCGATCCGCGGCGTCGGCCTCGGTGCAGTGGAGGATGACCTCCTGCAGCCACGGCGGAACGGCGGGCACGAGGCTTCGCGGAGGCGCGGGCACCCGCCACAAGCGGTCGCGCATGCCGCCGTAGGTCACCGGCTCACCGAACGGCGGCTCGCCCGTCGCGAGCTCGTACAGCATGACGCCCAGCGCGAACACGTCGCTGCGGGCGTCGCTGCGACTGCCGCGCAGCTGCTCGGGCGAGACGTACGCCGCCGAGCCCGCGCCCGCGAACGCCTGGTCCTCGGCGAGGAGATCGGGCAAGTGCTCGTGGCGCGAGAAGCCGAAGTCGAGCAGCACGACCGTGCCGTCGGCGCGCAACATGCAGTTCTCGGGCTTGAGATCGAGGTGCATGACGTGCTGGCGATGGATGTCGTGCACGGCGTCGGCCATGGCGGCCCCGATACGCGCGACCTCGCCGGCCGGCAGCGGCGCGCGCGCCACGACGTCGGCCAGGCCCTCGCCCAGGACGTGCTCCATCACGATGTAGGGGCGCATCGGGTCGTCGCTCACCGCCACCACGCGCGGCACGTGCGTCCCTGCGAGCGAGGGCAGGATCGCCTGCTCCACCTCGAAGCTCACGACGCCGAGAGTGGGCTCGCCCCGGCCCACGCCGGGCACCTTCATCAGGAGCGGAAAGCCCGGGTCGCGGCCGGGCGGCGGCGCGACGCGATAGAGGTAGCCGTTGCCGCCCTGGTGCAGGAGACCCTCGACGGTGAAGCCGTCGACGACGTCGCCAGGCTGGATTCGCGCGGGCATGGCGAGGGCGTCAGATGCCGTGCTCGACCCGGTAGGCGAGCGCCTCCGGCAAGCCCACGGCGCGTATCTTCGCCGCCGCGGCGTGATGGTCGTAGGGCACGCGGAAGAACGTGAGCTCGTGCTTCGCGTCGTCGAAGATCGCGTACCCCGCCGCGGGATTGCGGTCGCGCGGCTGCCCCACGGACCCGATCACCGCGACCCACTGTCGCGGCCCGCGCACCGGGACTGGGGTGCCCGGAATCGGCCGGAACAGGCTCATGCCGCCACGCGCCGTCGCAAAGTACAGCTGCTGGTCGTGCACGTGTCCGCAGAAGGTATAGGTGAGCCCCGACGCCCGGCCGCACCGGACCGCGGCCGACGGGCTGTCGACGTAGCTCCATCGCTCGGGCTGCGCGGCGGACGCATGGACGTAGAACGACGCGTCGCGAGCGACCGTGAGCGGCAGCGCGGCGAGGAAGCGCTTCTGGTCCCCGGAGAGCGTGGCCCGTGCCCACTCGATGGCGGCGCGCGCGTCGTCGTTGAAGTAGCTGTCGATGGTCTCGACGGCCGCGTCGTGATTTCCCTGCAGGACGATCGCCCCGGCCCCGGACAGCCGCATCACCTCGTCGACCACCGCGACGGTGTCGGCGCCGTAGCCTACGAAATCCCCGAGCAAGGCGTGGGCGTCCGCCCCGCGCGCCCGCGCGTGGGCCAGGCAGGCCGACAGCGCTTCGCTATTGGCGTGGATGTCTGAAAGCAGGGCTACTCGCACGGCTTGGACAGGCTCATGGGACGGGCGCTTCATCGTAGCCGATCGACGGGGCAGCGCCGAGTCGTTGTATACAATGACTAGTGTTTACACCTGAAAACGGGGACATTGGTATAAAATGTGCAATAGCCTGGCCGTCGGTCAGGGCACAATGGCCGTCAGGCGGATATGCGCCGGGCGGTGCCTTTCCAGGGCCGTCATGTCGAGGGCGGGGTACCTATGGAAATTGCCGAGCGGTACGGGAAGACCGACAAGGGTCACCAGGAGATTGGCCAGGCCAAGAAAACCCTGCCGGCCAAGCTGCGGACCGTGCTTTTCCTCGTCGACACCGACAAGGACATCCGCGAGGTCCAGCGCCAGATCCTGCTCATCGGCGCCCCCATGGACGCCCTCCAGCAGCTCGTCAACGGCGGCTACGTCGCTCCCGTCACGGCGTTCAACGCCCCCATCAAGGCCGGCGAGCACTCGATCGAGGACCAGCTCTCCTACTTCCGGATGGCCAAGGCGTTCATGAACGAGACGATCGTCGACACGCTCGGCATCCGTGCATTCATGTTCACGCTCAAGCTCGAGAAGTGCGCCACGGCGACGGACCTCGCGACGCTCCTGCCGGACTACGCCCACGCGCTCCTCAAGAAGCTCGACCGCGAAGCCGTGCGCGCGCTGGTCGACCGCACGCGCGAGCTGCTGGCGTCCGCCGGCGTCAAGTAACGACCCGGCACGCCACGAGGCCAAGGGTCTGCCGTGGGCCGTGGCACGCGGCCGCCGCGAAGGCCGCTCCCAAGGCGACCGCCTGATCATGCTTTGCCGTGCAGTCTGCAAGCGGCTTGGCGCCCGCGTCACGTCATGTCCCGTCGTGAGGACGCCTTTTGACGGCGTTCCCTCTAGACCTCGTCGCTTCGCACCATCCGCCACGAAATATAGGCGCTGACGAGGCCGATGACGCCCATGAACACCCAGAACCAGACGAATCCCTGCGCGTCGTCGCGCTCGGCGCCGGCCGGCATGGCCGACAACTCCCACCAGCCGTAGCCGCTGTATCCGAGGCAGAGGGTGGCGAAAATCAACGCCATCACGAGGGTGATGCCTGCTGAAACCTTCATGAAAAAAACGGGAGCCCGACGTTGCCCGCCGGGCTCCCGTGTTCCTTTCAGCGCGCTACTGGTAAGCGGATTCGTCCGCGTGCAGGTCGATGTCCTTGCGATCACGCAGGAAGATCAGCCCGACGACGAACGTCATGAGCGCCACGACGATCGGGTACCAGAGGCCGTAGTAGATGTCGCCCTTGGCCGCCACCAGCGCGGTGGCCAGGAGCGGCAGCATGCCCCCGAACCAGCCGTTGCCGATGTGATACGGCAGCGACATCGACGTGTACCGGATCTTGGTCGGGAACATCTCGACCAGGAACGCGGCGATCGGCCCGTACACCATGGTGACGTAGATCAGCATGATGAACAGGATGAGCAGCGTCATGCCCCAGTTGATCTGGTTCTTGTCGGCGCTCGCCGGGTAGCCCTTCGCCTTCAGGGCCTCGTTGAGCTTGGCGGCGTCGAAGCCCTTGATCTCGGTGTCGCCGATCTTGACGATGACCTTGTCGGTCGACCCGGCAGGAAGGTCGGACGACGCGAACGAAAGGCCGGCCTTGGTGAGAAAGTCCTTCGTGCGATCGCACTCCGAGAACGTCGACCAGGGTCCCACGAAGATGTGGAAGTTGCATTCCCGGGCCTGCACGGAGATCGCGTTCGCCTGCTGGAACTTCTCGAGCGCCGGGTTCACGTAATGCGTGAGCGCGGCGAACAGCGGGAAGTACGTCAGCGCCGCGATGAGGCAGCCCGCGAGGATGATCTTGAGGCGGCCGATCTTGTCAGAGAGCCAGCCGAAGAAGATGAAGAACGGCGTGCCCAGGAGCAGCGCGATCGCGATCAGCGTGTACGCGGTGAGGCCGTCCACCTTGAGCGTGATGGTGAGGAAGAACAGGGCGTAGAACTGCCCCGTGTACCACACCACGCCCTGGCCGGCCGTCGCGCCCAGGAGGGCGAGCAGCACGTACTTGTTGTTGGGGTAGCGCAGGAAGCTGTCGGTCAGCGGCGCCTTGCTGCCCTTGCCTTCCGCCTTCATCCGCTGGAACACCGGCGATTCGTTGAGCTTGAGCCGGATGTACACGGAGAAGATGAGGAGGACGAGGGAGACGAGGAACGGCAGGCGCCAGCCCCAGTCGGCGAACTGCGCGGGGGTCATGACGCCGCCGAAGCGGCAGATGCCGATCACGAGCAGCGACAGGAAGAAGCCCAGCGTGGCCGTGGTCTGGATCCACGCGGTGTCGTAGCCCCGCCGGCCGGGAGGCGCATGCTCCGCGACGTACGTGGCCGCGCCGCCGTACTCGCCGCCGAGCGCCAGGCCCTGCAGCAGGCGCAGCGAGACGAGGAGGATCGGGGCCACCCAGCCGACCGACGCGTACGTGGGCAGGAGGCCCACGGCGAAGGTCGAGAAGCCCATCACGAGGATGGTGACGAGGAACGTGTACTTCCGGCCGACGAGGTCGCCCACGCGTCCGAACACCAGCGCTCCGAACGGCCGAACGAGGAAGCCGGCGGCGTACGTGGCGAAGGCCGAGAGAAGAGCGGCGGTGGAGTTACCGGGCGGGAAGAACAACGCGGCGAAGAACGGCGCGAGCGTTGCGTAGAGGTAGAAGTCGTACCACTCGAAAACCGTCCCCAGCGATGAAGCAAAGATAACCTTGCCTTCATCCCGGGAGATGCCGTCCCTGTTGCCAGGCGGCACGCCAGAACTCGCCGCAGTCACCATGTACTTTCCTCCGGAAGGTCGATAAGAATTCGCTTGCCGGAATTGCGGCTGCCGTCCTGCGACGCCTCCGGCATTCTCGGGGCCCAGCCCGGACGGGAGACGGACGAGGTTCGCCCGCGCGCCCGGGTCCTCGTGGCCCGGGCAAATCCCCCAAAATCCCTGCATGGTGCCAAAAAGCCCGGGGGCGCCCGCTTTTTTAGCAGTTTCGCGTCCCGGCGCAGCGATCGTACTGACCGTCGCCGTATAGCGGCACTAGGGTTAACCCCTGTTTTAGAGCATTTGCCCTAAATTCGGGGGGCCGGACCGACGTCCGGTCGCCCCGAAGGTGACGTCAGGCCGAGACGCGCGAAGGCGCGGCGGCGGGAGGACGGCGAAGCTGGCGCCCCACGCAAAGATTGAAGAGCTCCGCCATGGAAGCGACGCCGAGCTTCGCGTGGATGCGGCTGCGATGGAACTCGACCGTCTTGACGCTGATGAACAGCGCCTCGGCGATGGCGCGCGTCTGGCGGCCGTCGAGGATGAGGTCGAGCACCTCGCGCTCGCGCTTGGACAGCGACGCGACGGCCGGCGGCAGCGAGCGCGGCGGCGCGTCCGGCGCGACCTCTCCGGAGAGCGCCGAGTCGATCGCGGTGAGAAGGCTCTGCTCGTCGACGGGCTTCTGCAGGAAATCGCAGGCGCCGCGCTTGATGGTGCGCACGGCCATCGGGATGTCGCCGTGCCCGGTGAGGAACACGATCGGCAGCGTGTCGTTATGCGTCATGAGCCAGTCCTGCAGCTCGAGGCCGCTCATGCCGGCCATGCGGACGTCGAGGATCACGCAACCGGTGCGGGCGTCACCGCGCCGGTCGATGAACTCCTGGGCGGAGGCGAACGACTCGACGGTGCGGCCGGCGGCTCGCAGCATCATGGACAGCGAGTCGCGGACAGCCTCGTCGTCGTCGACGATGAAGATCACGGGTTCACGATTCATAGGTCAGGCTCCAGTCGGCAGCAGGAAATGGAACGAAGCGCCCCCGCCGGGCCGTCGCTCGTGCCAGAGCCGGCCGCCATGCATCTCGACGACCGACCGGCAGATCGACAGGCCCAGTCCGAGCCCGCGTTCCTTGGTGGTGAAAAAAGGCGTGAAGAGGCGCTGCTCGTGCTCGGGCGCGATGCCCGATCCGCGATCGGCGACCGTGACGCGCACCGCATGAGGCTCGGCGAGCGTCTCCACGTGAAGCTCGCGGTGCGCGGGTTCCGCCCCGCGCATCGCGTCAACGGCGTTGTTGACGAGGTTCAGCATGACCTGCTCGACCAGGATGCGATCGGCCTGGACCGTCGGCAGCGCGCCGGCAAGCGCAAGATCGACGCGCACGCCGTCGCGGTCGAGGTCGTCGCGCACCCAGCCCAGGACTTCGCGCAGCATGGCGTTGAAGTCGCAGGGAGCGAGGGTCGCGGAGCGCTTGCGCGTGAGGTCGCGGATGCGGTGCAGGATCTCGCCCGCACGCGACGCCTGCACGCGGCACTTCTCCATCGCGGCGGCGAGCTCGACCTTGTCGTCCTCCCCCGAGTCGAGGAGCCGCAGGCAGGCAGCGTTGTAGCCGACGATGGCGAGGAGCGGCTGGTTGAGCTCGTGCGCGAGCGTGGTGGCGGCCTCGGCGAGGTTCACGAGGCGCGCGGTGTGGTGAAGCGCCGCCTGGTTCTCGCGCTGGAGGGCCGCGACGCGCTTCTGCTCCGAGATGTCGGTGAGCACGGTCAGGCGGACGCGGCGCCCGTCGATCCAGGTGATGGCCCCGGCCTGGGCGAGGTACCAGCGCCCGTCGATCACGTCGCGCACCTCGATGCCCGTGAACGGGAGGTTGGCGGGTGTCTCCGGCAGCCCCGCCGTGCCGGTCACGGCGATGGGAAACCTCGCGCCGATGTCGGCGGCGCTCGGCGCGCGCGTGCGGCCGAGCGTCCGCGCGAGCCACTCGTTGGTGAAGAGCACGCGCTCGTCGTCGCTCACGAAGACGGCCGCGTGCAAGCCGCCGAGGACGCGCACGAAGCGCTCGTCGGAGCGCGCGAGCGCGGTATGGAGGCGCGCGATCAGCTCGACGAACAGCATGAGCGTCACGGCGAGCGCGGCGCAGTCCCAGTAGAAATAGCCGTCGTGCGTGCCCTGGCGGAAGGAGATGATCCAGGCCACCATCGACAGGCCGCTTGCCGCCATGCCGAGGCCCCGCCCGCTCCCCCACGTGACGAGCGCGATGGGAATCACGTACAGGATCGAAAGCCGCGCTTCGGTGAGGTAATCGCCGAGGCCGATGAGCACGATGAGCGCCAGCGCCAGAGGCACGGCCACGCCCGGGCGCGCGGCGATGCCGCCGAGCGTGCGCGCGAGCCACTGGTCCACGCGGAAGCCTTGCCCCGCGGACAGTGGCAGGGACTGGGGACTGACGGTACGTTCGGCGCCCTGTGACATGGCGACGCCAGCATACCCCCTTACCCGGGAAAAACGCTTGCTAAAGCGAAACCTTTGCCCTCGTCGCGAACCGCTTCCGAAGCGCGGTCGTAATCGACTGCCGGACGGCAAAAAAGCCCGCCCATGGGTCGTCTCGGGTCGCGAGCATCTCCGGTACGTTGCGCACGTTGAAGTGGCTCCCGCGGACGTCTGCGCCGAGCTCGCTCCAGGCGATCGGCATGGCGACCGGGGCGCCCGAGCGCGCGCGGACCGAGTATGGCGCGACGGCCGTGGCGCCCTCGGCGTTCCTGAGGTAATCGATGAAGATGCGGCCGGCGCGCTTCGCCTTCGCGGCACTCGTGGTGAATCGATCGGGCGCGGTATCGACCAGGAGGTCCGCCACCGCTTTGGTCCACGCCTTCGCCTCGTCCCACGACAGCGTGGGGCGTATGGGCAGCACGACGTGCAGGCCCTTGCCGCCGGTCGTCTTGAGAAACCCCGCGAGCTTCGCGTCGTCGAGGACCCGGCGCAGGAGATCGACGGCGACGACGACGTCGGCGAACGGTACCTCGGGGTCCGGATCGAAGTCGAACACCAGCCGGTCGGGCCGATCGAGCCTCGGCACGCGCGATCCCCACGGATGCATCTCGATGACGCCCCACTGCACGAGCGCGACCAGCGCCTTCCTCGTCGACGCACTCATGTACGTGGCGGTCTTGCCGCCGCTTTCCGGCACGTCGACGCGCGATACCGCCGGATTCACGGCCTTGTCGGCGTGCTTCTGGTAGAAGCATGACCCCGACCAGCCGTCGGGACAGCGGACGAGGCTCAAGGGGCGCCCCGCGACGTGCGGAAGCAGGCGCGGCGCGATGCTCGCGTAGTAGCGCGCGACGTCGACCTTGGTGAGGCCGGATTCCGGAAAGTACGCCTTGGCGGGATTCGAAAGCGCGATGCCGTCGACGTCCACGGTGCCCCGCGCCCTGCCCTCCGCCGTCGATCGCGTCGCCATGGCCCGCCCCGCTGCCGCAGTCGTCGGGATGGTACTCGCTGCGACGGATCTCACGGCGCGCCTCACGCGCGCTTGCGCCGCGCCGGCGCCTTGGCGGCTCGGCTCGCGGCAGGCTTCGGCGCCGCGCGGAGCCCGGGCTTGCGCGCGCCGCCCGCCTTTTCGAGGCTCTCGCGCAGCAGGGCGGCGAGGTCGATCACCTTCGCGCTGCCGCGCGGGGCCTTCTCCTTCGAAGGCTCGGTGAGCTCGTCGGTCTCTCCAGCCTCGATCTTCTCCTTGATGCGCGTCATGAGGTCGTCGTGATACGTGTTTCGATAGCGCGACGGGTCCCACTTCTCGGTCATGTCGTCGACGAGGCGCTTCGCGAGGTCGACCTCCTTGGGACCGATCCCCGCGCTCTTGAGGCTCTCGGGCGGCAGCTCCAGGGTCGAGGCGTCCTTGAGCTCGTCCCGGAACCGCAGCGTATCGAACATCAGCGCGCGGCCCGCAGGAACGACCACGCCGAGGTGCGGCGTCGTGCGCAGCACCACTTCCGCGACCGCGACGCGGCCCGTCGCCTTGAGCGTCTCGCGCAGCAGCGCATAGACCTTCTGTCCGTACTTGCCCGGTGCGAGGTAATACGGCGTCTCGTAGAACTCGAGGGGGATCTCGCCTGCCTCGACGAAGGCGCGGATATCGATCGTCTGCGTGGCCTTGGCGTTCGCGCGGCGAAAGTCCTCGTCGGAGAGGACGACGTACTTCCCCTTCTCGTACTCGTAGCCCTTCACGACGTCGGCCCATTCGACTTCCTTGCCGTTGGTCTTGTTGTAGCGCTTGTAGCCGACGGGCGAGAGATCACGCTTGTCGAGCATCGCGAAGTCGAAGGAATGGCGGTCCTCCGCCGGGTAGAGCTCGACGGGGATGTTCACGAGGCCGAACGACAGGGCCCCTTTCCACAAGGCGCGCGGCATCGTCGGCGCGTCAGCCGCCGGAAGTCTCGCCGCCCATCACCTGCAGCACCGTGCCCGTGATGTACGACGAGTCCGCATTGGAGGCGAGGAAGACGTACGCCGGCGCGAGCTCCTCCGGCTGCGCGGGCCGCTTCATGGGACTGTCCGCGCCGAAGCTCGCGACCTTCTCGGGCGAGGCGCCGGCGTCCGACGGATTGAGGGGCGTCCACACCGGACCCGGCGCGACCGCGTTCACACGGATGCCCTTGTCGAGGACGTCCTGCGCCAGCGTCTTGGTGAACGCGTTGATGGCGCCCTTGGTCGCGGAGTAGTCGGGAAGCTTGCGGGACCCCAGGATGCCCGTCTCCGAGCTCGTCGCGATGATCGCGCCGCCGCGAGGCAGGTGCGCGAGCGACGCGCGCGCGAGGCGGATGTACGCGTAGACGTTGGTCTCGAACGTGCGCGCCAGCTCCTCGTCGGTCAGCTCGGCGAGCGAGTCCTTGCGGTTCTGGTGGGCGGCATTGGAGACGAGGATGTCGAGCTTGCCCAGCTCCGCGACCGTGCGCGCGACGAGGGTGTCGCAGAAGGTCGCGTCGGTGAGGTCGCCCGGCACGAGGACGCACCGGCGTCCCGCTTCCTCGACGGCCTCGCGCGTCTCCTCGGCGTCGCTCTGCTCTTCCGCCAGGTAGTTGATCGCGATATCCGCGCCCTCTCGCGCATACATCACCGCCACCGCGCGCCCGATGCCCGAGTCGCCGCCGGTGACGAGCGCCACCTTGCCCTCGAGCTTGCCAGCGGGCTTGTAGCTCTCGGCGCGATAGCGCGGACGCGGGTCGAGCTTCGACTCGAGGCCGGGACCGCTCTGGTGCTGGATGGGGAACGGAGGGTGGGGCTCGCGGTCGGCGAGCGGCTTCTCGGGCTTCTGGCGCCTGCCGGCGGCCATGGTCGCCTCGGGGGCGGCACGCTCGCGCGGCGGCTTCGCGCTGCCGGCCTTGCCCTTGCCGGGCTTCTCTTTCGCGTGAGGCTGCATGTCGGTCCTTTCCTCGGTAAGACGCTCACGCTAACCTTGGCTTCGCCGCGCCGCCTCCGGACGAACGCCGAAGCGGACGTCGGACAACGCCTCATGACCGCCACCTCCGCCCCCTCCCACGGCCCCTGGAGCCCCGGGCTCGAGTCGCAGATCCCCGAGCGGCTTCTTTCGCTCGCCACGCTCTTCCGCGAGGAGCACGTGAGCACCCCGCTTCGCGACGCGAAGGAGATCGCCGACCTCACCGGCCTGCCGCTGCGCGACGTGGTCGCGTTCAGGCCGCAGCGGCTCGCGCTGCACGAGCTCCTCGTCCGCGTCACCGCCGATGTCTCGGTGCCCGACGGCACTCGCGTCGAGGACCTGGGCATCAGCTTCCGCGCGATCACGCGCACGCTCCTCGCGCACGACATCGAGCCGCGCATGGCCGACGTCGTGGCCGCGCATGCGAAGGCGCGCGCGGCGATCGCCGCGGTGGTCGACAGGGAGCTCGCGCGCCTGTACGCGGCGCCCGCGCCCGCGGCGCCGGCAAGGCGCGGATGGCTGTCGCGGCTCGCGGGGCGTGGGGCCGAGGCACCCGCGCCCGCACGGCCGCCCGACCACGACGTCGTCGCCGAGTGGGAGGCCCGCGTGCGCACCGCGGAAGGCGCGGAGCGCGCGGCGCTGCGCGCGCTCGCCCGCGTCGTCTTCGCGCTCCTCGTGCGCCACGAGCGGCTGTGGGGCGACCGCGAGCTCGTCGCGCGCGTCGCCACCGACCTCGCCGCCAACGACTGGGGAAGCGTCGCCGTGGGCGCCGCGATCGAGCCGATGATCGCCGAGGGCGTCCTCCGCGAGGGCTATCGGCGCCTTCAACGGCAGGAGCATCCCGTCGTGATGAACACGAAGGGCGCGTCGGCCGCGGGAAAGAGCACGATGCGGCCGCTGCAGAAGAAGCTCGCGGGCACCATCGGCGTCGATTGGGGCGAGTTCGCGCTCATCAGCCCCGACATCTGGCGCAAGCAGCTCCTCGACTACGCAAGCCTCGGCGGCGCCTACAAGTACGCCGGCGCGTTCACCGGCGAGGAGCTCGCCATCGTCGACCACAAGCTCGACCGCTACATGGCGCGCAAGGCCCAGCGCGGCGAGATCTCGCACCTCCTCATCGACCGCTTCCGCTTCGACAGCTTCGCGCCCGACTCGGACGTGGCGGGGAGCAACCTCCTCACGCGCTTCGGCCAGACGGTATACCTCTTCTTCCTCGTCACGCCGCCGGCGGCGCTCGTCGAGCGCGCGTGGAATCGCGGGCTCGACGTCGGGCGCTACAAGGCCGTGGACGACACGCTCGCGCACGCAGTGGAGGCCTACGCCGGCATGCCCGAGCTCTTCTTCACGTGGATCAGGCGCCGCGACAAGCGCGTGCACTTCGAGTTCCTCGACAACACGGTCGCGCGCGGGCAGCCGCCGCGCACGGCCGCCTTCGGCTGGAACGACGTGCTCAACGTGCTCGATGCGACGTGCCTCGTCGACATCGAGCGCTTCCGCAAGCTCGACATCGACGCACGCGCGCCGGACGAGCTCTATCCGCGCGGCGACGAGCTCGATCCCTCGCGCAACCTCGCGATCCTCGAGCGCTGCGTCCGCGAGTTCCGCGAGGTCAACTTCGCGGAGCAGGCGACGGGCCGCGTCTACCTCCGGCTGGTGGACGGCGCCGTGGACTGGATCGAATCGCCGCCGCCCGAGATGGCGGCGCTCCTCGCCCGCGTGCTGCCGCCGGGGCCGCACGCGCAAGGCGCGCCGGCGCGCGCCGTCTACCTGGCCGACGGCGAGCGCGCGCACACCGTGGGCACCTGGAAGACGGCCTGACGCCGCCTTCAGGCGACCGCGACCAGGCGATGCAAGGTGTCGCTGTCGGCCGCGAGCTCCGCGCTGTCCGCGCGATGCACGATGCGCCCGCGATCGAGCACCACGGCACGGCGCGTGAGATCGAGTGCCAGGCGTGCATGCTGCTCGACCAGGACGATCGTCATGCCCGACGTCGCGACGAGATCGCGAATGACCCGCACGAGCTCCTGCACGATGATCGGCGCCAGGCCCTCCATGGGCTCGTCGAGGAGCAGCAGCCTCGGATTGGTGATGAGCGCGCGCGCGATGGCGAGCATCTGCTGCTCGCCGCCCGAGAGCTGGTTGCCGAAGTTGCGGCGCCGCTCCTCGAGCCGCGGAAGCATGGCGTAGAGGCGCCGAAGGTCCCACGGGCCGGGGCGCGCCACCGACGTCAGGTGCTCCTCGACCGTGAGCGACGGCCACATGCCGCGCTCCTGCGGCACCCAGCCCAGGCCGCCGTGGATGCGCCGGTAGGTAGGGGCGCGCGTCACGTCCTGTCCGTGCAGCCGCACGCGGCCGGCGTGCACGCGCGTCTGGCCGACGAGCGTGAGGAGGAGCGTCGTCTTGCCCACCCCGTTGCGACCGAGGAGCGCCAGGCTGTCGCCTTCGTCGAGGCGAAGCGAGACGTCGTCCAGCACGCGCGCCTCGCCGTATCCCGCGGTGATGCCCTCGAGCGCCGCGATCTCGCTCAAATCTCCGCCTCGCCCAGGTAGACCTCGCGCACGCGCGGATCGGACTGGATCTCCGCCGGCGTGCCCTCGGTGAGCACGGTCCCGCCGACGAGCACCGTGATGCGCTCCGCGAAGCGGAACACGATGTCCATGTCGTGCTCGATGAACACGATGGTGACGTCCCGCGGCAGCTCCTCGATCGTCGCGAAGAGCTCGCTGCTCTCGCCCTTCGGCACGCCTGCCGCGGGCTCGTCGAGGAGAAGGATCGACGGCTTCGTCGCGAGCGCGATGGCGATCTCGACGAGGCGCTGCTTGCCGTACGCGAGGTTGCGCGTGACGGTGCCCGCCTCGTCGCCGAGGCGCAGTCGCGCGAGGAGCTCCCACGCTTCGTCGGCGACGTCGCGCTGGCTCGCGACGCTGCGGTGCCAGACCTTGGTGCGGCCCTCGCGCTCGCAGATCGCGAGCATGATCGACTCCATCACGGTGAGACCCGGGTACAGCGTGTTCACCTGGAACGTGCGCGTCATGCCGCGCCTCACGCGCGCGTGCTGCGGGAGCCTCGTGATGCACTCGTCGCCCAGGAAAACGTCGCCGGACGTGGGCGTGAGGAAACCCGTGAGGAGGTTGATGAACGTCGTCTTGCCGGCGCCGTTGGGGCCGATGAGCCCGTGCCGCGCGCCAGGCGCGAACGCGAGGCTCACGTCGCTGTTGGCCTTGAAGGTGCCCCACTGCTTGGTGAGGCCCTCCGTTCGCAACGCGAGCGTGCTCACGCGCTCCTCCCCGCGGCCCGGCCTTTCGAGAACAGCCGCTGCACGAGCGCGCTGCGCCGCGCGAACACCACGACGATGAGCAGCACGCCGAGCCAGAACTCCCAGTACACGGGATTGACGTTGGCGAGATAGTCGCGCGCGATCATGAACACCGCCGCGCCGATCATCGCGCCGTACAGTCGCCCCGCGCCGCCCAGCACGACCATGATGAGGAGCTCGGCGGACCGCTGGAACCCGAGCGAGTTGATGCCCACGAACTGCGTGGTCTGCGCGAGGAGCGCCCCTGCGATGCCCGCCATGCCCGCGGCGATCGTGTACACGACGATCAGCCTGCGCGTGACCGGCGTGCCGATCGCGGGCATGCGCTTCGGGCCTTCGCGGATGCCGCGCAGCGACAGCCCGAACGGCGAGTTCACGAGGGTCCGCGCGAAGAGGTAGAGCAGCAGCGCGACCACGAAGCTGTACGCGAACGCGACGTTGCCGAAGAGATCGAACTCGTAGACGCCGAGGAGCTTCCACATGCGCACGCCGGAAAGGCCGTCGACGCCGCCGGTGATGGACGTCGCCTTGTTGGCGAGCTCGAACAGCATGAGGCCGATGCCCAGCGTGACCATGAGGCGCGCGAGGTCGCTGCCCCGCACCACGAGGAAGCTCGAGAGGAAGCCGCCGAGCGCGGCCACCGCGGCCGCCGCGAAAAGTCCGCTGATGGGCTCGCCGAAGCCGTGCACGGCGAGAAGCCCGGCGGTGTACGCGCCGAGCCCGAAGAACGCGGCGTGGCCGAGCGAGACGATGCCCGCGTAGCCCAGGATCAGGTCGAGCGAGATCGCGAACGCGCCGACGATGAGGATCTGCGCGCCCAGCACCCGGTAGTCGGGGAACACGAAGAACCCGGCGACCGCGGCGGCCCACACCGCGATCTCGATGGGACGCCAGCGAACGCCCGGCAAGGTCGCGATCGCGCGCGCTTTCGCCTCGCTCGTCCGAACGTCGACGTCAGGCGCGGCGGCCATACAGCCCCGACGGGAAGAGGAGCAGCAGCACGACCATCATCACGTAGATCACGAACGCGCCCACCTGCGGCACGTAGTACTTGCCCGCGACGTCGAGGATGCCGAGCGTGACCGCCGCCACCAGCGCACCCTTGATCGTTCCCGCCCCGCCCACGGTGACGACCAGGAGGAAGTAGACCATGTACTTGAGCGGGAACGTGGGATCGAGCCCGAGCACGTCGACGCCGAGCGCGCCGCCCAGGCCCGCGAGGCCCGAGCCCAGCGCGAAGGTCACCGCGAACACGCGGTTGACGTTGATGCCCATGCCTTCCGCCACCGCGGCGTTGTCGACCGACGCGCGGACCTGCGCGCCGAAGCGCGTGCGGTCCATCATGAAGTGCAGCGCGACCGTGACGCCGATCACGACGGCGATGAGGAAGAGCCGGAAGGCGCTCAAGTCGAGGCCCAGCACGCGGACCTGCCCGCGCAGGAACTCCGGCAGCACGACGGGCTGCTGCGACGGCCCGAAGGCGTACGTCGCGCCCGCGATGGCGACGAACACGAGGCCGATCGAGAACATCACCTGCTCGAGGTGCGACGCCCGGTACAGGTGCTGGTACAGCGTACGCTCGAGGACGATGCCCACGAGCGCCGCCACCACGAACGCGAGGGGAAGCGCCGCCAGGAAGGGAATGCCCAGCCTGGCGGCCCCCACGGTGCACACGTAGCCGCCCACCATCGCGAAGGCGCCGTGCGCGAGGTTGACGAAATTCATCAACCCCATCGTCACCGACAGCCCGATGCTGATGACGAACAGCAGCGCGCCGTACGCTACGCCGTCGAACAGGACTCCGACGAGCCCACTCATCCGCGCTCGCGAGGCAGGCGCCGGGTTACGGCTGCTTGCCCGGGTCCTTCACGTTCTCGAACTTGTCGAACTCGACGTTCCAGAGCTCGTTGCCCTTCTTCTCGACGCGACGCACGTAGATGGTCTGCACGACGTCGCGCGTCTCGGGGTCGATGGCGATCGGGCCGCGCGGGCTCGTCGTCTTGAACGACTTGAGCACCTCCATGGCCTTGTCGGGGTCGATCTGCCCGTTGAGCTTGCGCACTACCTCGTAGATGGCGGCCATGCCGTCGTAGGCGCCGACCGCCATGAAGTTGGGACGCCCCCCGCCCGGCGCGACTTCCGACACCGCCTTGAGGAACGCCTTGTTCTCGGGGGAGTCGTGCGCGGCCGAGTAGTGGAACGTGGTGATGAGGCCAACGGACGCGTCGCCCATCGCGTTCAGCACGTGGTCGTCGGTGACGTCGCCGGTGGCGATGGCCTTGATGCCGGCCGCCGCGAGGCCACGCTCGTTGTACGCCTTCATCACCGCGATGCTCTGCTCGCCCGCCGGCACGAAGATGAACACGGCGTCGGGCTTGGCGTCCTTGACGCGCTGGATGAAGGGAGCGAACTCCGGGTTCTGCAGCGGCGTGCGGATCGAGTCCACCACCTGGCCGCCGCCGGCCGTGAACGCCTTCTTGAACGACGCCTCGGCATCGTTGCCCGGGCCGTAGTCCGCGACGAGCGTGATGACCTTCTTGATGCCGTTCTTGGCCGCCCACGTGCCCATCGGCGCGCTGATCTGCGGCAGCGTCATCGAGGTACGCGCGATGTACGGCGACTTGGTCGTGATGACGGACGTCGCGGCGTTGAAGATCACCATCGGCTTCTTCGCCTGCGTCGCGATGTCGGCGACCGCAAGCGCCTCCGGCGTGAGGCCGAAGCCCGCCAGGAAGTCCACCTTGTCCCGCGTCACGAGCTCCTGCGCCAGGCGCTTCGCGACTTCGGGAGACGGTCCGCCGGTGTCGCGCACGATCACCTCGATCTTGCGGCCCGCGACCGTGTCGCCGTTGATCTTCTGGTAAGCCTTGATCCCGGCGTCGAACTGCTTGCCGTAGTCGGCGAACGGGCCCGAGAAGGGCGCGACCACGCCGACCTTGATCGTTTGCGCGGCGGCGCCCACGGAAGCGAGCATGGCCACGAGCGCCATGGCAAAGAGTTTCCTCATGAATCCTCCTTCATATCAAGTGACAACAATTGGCCTTTCGGCCGCGACATCCTATGGCGTTGCTGCGACCCGCGGGCCCTGGCGGTCCGGATACGGCGGGCCGTTTTCAAGGTTCCTGGCGCATGGAACTGCTCGACGCAGGCCGCCGTCTTCGTCCGCTGCGGAGGCCTTCGTCACCTCGTCGTCGCTCGCCTTCTTCCGGGCGATGCCGAATGTTACGACCGGTTTCTTACCACCGAGGTCACCCCCGGGGTTGTGCAATAAACGTTGTGCGATAAACGCACCCTCGTGCGAATATCGATAGCACGATAGCGACTGCTCCCGGCGACCGTCAAGGAAACGCCGGCGATAGTGTGCGCTGATCGCACGCAGGGCTCGCGGCGGGCGCCGATCCTCACATCGGCAGCCCGACGTAGTTCTCGGCGAGCGTCGTGGCCGCCGCCTGCGAGGACGTCACGTAATCGAGCTCCGTGACCTGCGCGCGATAGAGGAAGCGATCGCCGCCGGGCTGGCGATGGAGCATCGACGTCATCCACATCGAGAAGCGCTGCGCCTTCCATATCCGCGCGAGGGCACGCTCCGAGTAGCCCTCGAGCTTGCTTCCGCTTTCGCCGCGATAGTGCGCCGCCAGCGCGTCGCTCAGGTACCAGACGTCGGACGCCGCGAGGTTGAGTCCCTTGGCGCCGGTGGGAGGCACCACGTGCGCGCTGTCGCCGGCCAGGAAGAGACGCCCGTGCTGCATGGGCTCGAGGACCACGCTGCGCATGCCCACCACCACCTTGTGGAAGATCGGGCCTTCCTTCGGCGCCCAGCCGTCGGACGTCGCGAGCCGGGTGCGGAACTCGCTCCAGATGCGATCGTCGGACCACGCCGCCGGCGTATCGTGCGGATCGACCTGCAGGTACATCCGCTGCACGGTGGGCGAGCGCGTGCTGACGAGCGCGAAGCCGCTCTCGTGCAGGCAATAGATGAGCTCGTCGGAGGACCTCGGGGCCTCGCACAGGATGCCGAGCCACGCGAACGGGTAGACGCGCTCGAGCGACGTCGCGATTCCCGGCGGCAGCGCTCCGCGCGAGACGCTCTGCGTGCCGTCGCAGCCCGCGACGAAGTCGCACTCGATCTCGTGGCGGCGGTCCTCGTGGCGAAATCGCACGCGCGGGCGAGCTTCCTCGATGCCGTCGAGCGATACGTCCTGCGCGCCGAAGCGGATGTCGCCGCCGGCGCCGAGTCGCGCCTTCACGAGGTCGCGGATCACCTCGTGCTGCGGGTACACGGTGACGCGCTTGCCGCCCGTATGCGACGGGAAGTCGAGCCGTCGCGTCCTGCCCGCGAAGCGCAGCAGGATGCCCTCGTGCGTGAAGCCTTCGCGTGCCAGGCGCTCGCCCAGGCCGACGCGCGTCAGGAGGTCGACCGTGCCCTGCTCCAGCACGCCGGCGCGGATGGTGCCCTCGATGTCCTCGCGGCTTCGCGACTCGAGCACCACCGAGGCGATGCCCTCGAGGTGAAGGAGGTGCGAGAGCAGGAGGCCCGCCGGGCCCGCGCCGACGATCGCGACCTGCGTCCTCTCTTTCACCCCTGCCGTCACCGTCCCCTCTCCATGGAGCATGCCGCGGCGGGCGATTCCGCCGCACGGCATGGCCCCGCGAATCTAGACGAGATGGCCGTCGGGCCCAACCTCGTTCTGCTGATATCGATTATTTGTCAGGTTGATATTGTGCGAACCTGGAAAACCTGCGTTGCCGCCGGGGTCGCGCCACGCACCGGCCTCACGGACACTCTTGCAGGCGCCCACCCCTTACCGCGCCCATTCGTCCGACTTGTCGTTGAAGAGGTCGGCGATTTGCGCGCGCAGCCAGCGATGGCGGCGATCGTCGCGAAATCGCTGGTGCCAGTGCTGCTTCAGGACGATGGGCGGGACACGGAACGGCGGAGGCACCGCCTTGATCCCCTCGCTCCAGCGGGTGAAGAACACGCCGATGGCATGCGGCACCGTCGCGACGAGGCGCGAGCGCGCGACGACCATCGGCAGGCTCATGAAATGCGGCGTGACGAGCACGACCTTGCGGGCGATGCCGTGCGTCGCGAGGAAGCGCTCGAAGATCTCCTGGCTGCGGCCCTCGGGATAGACCACCGCGTGCTCGAGGTCCAGGAACGCCTCGCGCGTGAGGCCCTTCCGGAGCACCGGGTGGCTCGCGCTCAGGAGGCAGGTGAAGTGGTGCGAGAAGAGCCGCTGCTGCATGAAGCTCTTGCCGTGCAGGTCCGGGAAGTAGCCCACGGCCGCGTCGACCTCGCCGTGCTCGAGCGCGCGTTCCAGGTCGCGCGGGTTCATCGCGACGGTGCGCATCGACGCCTGCGGCGCCACGCGCGCCATCCTGGACACGAGCGGAGGCAGGAAGACCATCTCGCCCACGTCGGACATCGCGAGCGTGAACGTCGTGCGCGACGTCCGCGGGTCGAACTCCTCGTCGCGAAGACTCGCTTGGACCTGCGCGATGAGCGGCCGCACCGACGCCACGAGCCGCGTCGCGCGCGGCGTGGGCGTCACGCCCGACGGCGCGCGCACGAACAGCGGATCGCCCACCGCCTCGCGCAGCCGGTTGAGCGCCATGCTCACCGCCGACTGGCTCATCGAGAGCGACTCCGCCGCGCGCGTGACGCTGCCGCTGTCGTGCACCTGCACGGCGACCGTCAGGAGATTGAGGTCGAAGGGGGCCTGCAGGCTGCGCCCCACCCGTCGCTGCGCGTTGGATCGTGCCATCCGGATGACGCCTTCGGGAAAGGCGCTAGTGTGCCGTCACGAGGCGTCGCGCGACAAATGCCGGCGCGCCGCGCGAGCGTCCGCGCGATAATGCGCGCGTGCCCGGGTGGTGAAACTGGTAGACACAAGGGACTTAAAATCCCTCGCCCGTCAAACGGCGTGCCGGTTCGATCCCGGCCCCGGGCACCAGGAATGCGCGAGCCGAACTGGGCTGCCTGCGTGCCGTCTCGCGACGAGATCGAGTCGGCTTTCTGTCGGCGCGAGCCGGCATGCAAATCGGCCGCTCAACGATCGCCTGAAGCCGCCACCTTCTTGCTGACGAGCGCGTGCTCCGGCGCGAACACCAATTCCACCATGACCGGCGCAGGCGGCGAGCGTTTTCGATAGTGCAAATGACCCGGTAAGTGCCGGGGTGTCGATGCTCCGCGAGACGGAAAGCTGGAACTTCGACGTCGAGGTCCAGCTCGTCCTTGAGCGCGTGAACGGCGATCGCCGCCTGATAGGCCAGCGTCCGGTTGAGGACGAATACTGGCCTTCGAGATGGCCTGCACCTCGGCTGCTATGTCGCTTGCTTCGCGCTTGGTCGATGCGCCCTCTCGCTGCGTGGATATTTGCATTATCCAACGAAAGCGACAGGACGCGGCCTTCCGGCGCGCGCATCCTGCCACCGAGGAGAACGATCATTCGAGATGCCGCGCACGCACGCCGCGGCGATGCGCGAGAGCGCCGTATCGCCGGCGTAGGACGCTCCCCGATCTCCGAATGCGATTTCGTGTACTGGCGCTCGCGTCGCGCTCGACGATCATTCCGGTCGTCAGCAAAAACCGGGCGGTTTCCTTCCGCAGCGTGCTGCAGTGCCATACGCCCAAGGGCAACAGCGTTGCTGCGAAACCGGATGCTCGACCGAAGCGGACTCACTCACCGATACCCCAGCGGCCGCCTCCCAGGCCGCTCTTTGGGCCTTCTACGCCTCTTCGAACTTGAGCGCCGCCGAGTTGATGCTCGTCGGGCGCAGCCCCGTCGTCGGGGAACATCGTGGCCCACGTGGCGGGTGCGCGTGCACGTTGCGGATGATCTCGGTGCGCTGTACCGTGCGAGGTGTCGCGGCCAGCGGACGTTCGCGGGTCGAGGGCTCGAAGTAGCTGGGCCAGCCGCACCCGGAATCGAACTTGGCATCGGAGGCGAAGAGCGCCGTTACCGCAGCGATAGATGCCCGCCTCGTGATGGTGGACGTACTCGCCGTCGCCGGGGGCTTCCGGTGGCGCGGCGTGACCGCGTACTGCATCGGCGTCAGCTCGCGCCGCCAGGCGTCATCAGGCACTCTCGATCTTGGCCATGGTCACTACTTCACCGCGTACCGCGGTGGGAACTGCTTCTTGAGCGCGTCTTCGGCGCAGGTCGTTGTACACGATGTAAGGCTGCGTCGGGGCTGGGCGAGATAGTTCTGGTGATAGGCCCGCCGGATAGAACGTGGCGAGCGGCGCGAGTTGGTGACGATGTGCTGGGATACCTTTATGGCGTCGAGCTGCTTCACGTAGGCGCGCGCCACCTTCTCCTGCTCGGGGTTGGTGAAGAAGATCGCCGACGGTACTGCCGTGCCGACGTGGCCCTGGCGGTTGAACTCGGTCGGATCGTGCGCGACGGACATGAACAAGTGCAGGAGCTCGCCGTAGCTCACCTCCGCCGGATCGTACTTCACCTCCACGGACTCGGCGTGGCCGTGCTGCTCGAGAGACCGTAGCTCGGGTTCTTGGTCGTGCCGCCCGCGTAGCCCGAGACGGCGCTGGAGACACCCTTCACGTGGCGGAACACGGCCTCCACGCCCCAGAAGCACCCCCCGGCGAAGACACGGCGGTCTGGGTGCCCTTGGCGGCTGGAGCGGGATCGAGCTCGGGCGCGGGTATGGCGGCAAGCGCCGCGGCGGAGGCGAGCGACGCGACGAGCGAAGCGAAGAGGTGACGCAAGGTGGCTCCTTTTGGGGATGGTGCCGGCGACAGCGCCGGCTCATGCGAGAACAGTCGCTCGGCGCGGCCATTCCTTTCATCGACGGCTCGCGGCGCTCGCCCGTGACGCAGCCGGCCGCGAAAACCGTAGTGGCGTATGACCCGCGCGAAGCGGGAGAAGTTCGCCTCGGGGAGCCGCAGCGCCGCGCTCCCCTTCTCTCGCAACACCTTTTCTGGCGGGCTAGCGTCGCATGCCGGGCATGTAGCGCGCGAAGTCGCCCATCACCTTCTGCATCGACTCGAACGCGTTGCCGCCCGCGCCGACCACGCCCTGCATGGCCTTGATCACGTTCTGCGCGCCGCGCAGGTCGGGCATCATCGACATCGCGGCCTTGGCCTCCTTCACGCCCGGCACGACGGCCATCTGCGACTCCATCATCACCCACAGGCGCTTCTGCATCTCGGAGATGAGCGAGGATCGGCCCCCAGTAGCGCATCGCGTGCTCGACGGCCTCCTGCGACGCGCTCTGGCCGGCCGCCATCATCTCGTCGGGCGAGCCCGCTTCGGCGGCGGCCCTCGCGGCCTTGCGGCCCATGGCCCGCGACTGCTCCTCGCCTTCGAACTGCAGCCGGCGAAGCCTGCTCGTGTTCTCGATGGCGGCGTTGATGACGTCGAGCGCCATGCGGGCGTTGGCCTTGTGAGCCTCGATGGCCTGCTCGGGCGTCATCATCTTGGCCATCGCGGACATCTTCGACATGTCATCACGGGTCGAATCCGGCGAACGCGGCTGCGGCCGGCTTCGGCGAGGCCTTCTTCTTCGGGGCTGAGGCTTCGCGGGGGACTTCCTGGCGGGGGACTTCGCGGCGGGCTTGGCGGATGCGCGCGGCGGGCCAGCCATTGTTCTCCTTGGGAAGTGAGAAGTCTTGCTGCCATCTGACTCCCTTCGAGTGGCCTGCGTCACCGACGCCGGGACGCGCAACGCGCCGCCCGCCCCCGTCGTGCATGCTAGGAGGTTTTTAACATCAGCCTCCATGAGCGATTTTGAAGAAGCGCTTCGACGCCCGCTACGCCTCCTGGAGCATCGTGGGGCGGCGGGGTGGATTCTGGATCGACCGCGTGCACCGCACCGCGGCCGAGCTCGATGGCGCCTGGCGCTGCGTGGCCGGGGTGTTCTCGAGCGACCCCGAGCGCTCGCGCGCGGCGGGCGCCGAGATGGGCTTCGACCCCGCGAGAAGCTACGGCACGGTCGCGCAAATGATCGCGGGCGAGGCCGCGCGCGCCGACGGCATCGACGCCGTCGCCATCATGACGCCCAACGACACGCACTACGCGGTCGCGGCCGCGGCGCTCGACGCGGGGCTCGACGTGATCGGCGACAAGCCCGTGACCCACGACTTCGCACAGGCCTGCGACCTCGTCGCGCGGGCCCGCGCCAAGGGACGCCTCTTCGCGGTGGCTCACGGCTAGCCCGCACACCCCACGCCCCGCTACGCGCGCGAGCTCGGGCGCGACGGCGCCCTCGGCGACCTGCGCCTCGTGCAGGTCGAGTACATCCAGAGCGGCATGGCGACGCGCGTGGAGGAT
>JBGAIS010000278.1:0-3202 GCA_044225355.1 Casimicrobiaceae bacterium
GCACGGGCTTCCAGGTGGCCCGGAACACGCTGTCGTGCCACGCCGGCACGAGGGCCGCACGCCGGGCAGCGGGCGCCACGCCGCTCGTGATGGCCGCGCCAAAGGCGACGTCGACCAGGAGGTGCGGCGCATTCGCGATCATGAACACGATCCCGCCACCGAACGCCGCGATGATCGCGACGATGACCGCGAGGAGGATGGCGAGCTTCACGCCGTCGCCGTCGAGGACGTCGCCGAAGGAGAAGTCGAGGCCGCCCGACGAGGAGGACGACGACGAGGCGTTGGCCCCCACCGCGGCGAACCGCGCGTTGGCGGCGCTCGCCTCGCCGAAGTCGGCGGAGGCGCCGGCGCCTCCGAAGCGCCCTCCTCCGCCCGAGAATCCGCCCCCGCCGCTGCCCCCGCTTCCGCCCGACGACGAGCTCCACCCCACATCGCCGCCGTCGAGCGCCCGCCCGGGCGAGCCGAACGGACGCACGCCGACGTACGCGAGCCAGCAGCGCATGGCGACGAACAGCACCGCGTAGCCGATGACGTACGCGACGATCCAGCGCAGGACGAGCGCATGGAAGCCCGCGCGCAGCATGATGAAGTTCGCGCCGAACCCCACGGCGAATGCCGCCGTGAGCATGAGCGACATGTGGACTCGCAGGCCGAAGCGCGTGGAGAGGCTGCGCCCGAGGAGGGTGCGGCGCCGGATGCCGGTCGCGCCGGCCGGGTCCGCTTCGGCGGACGACGTGCGCGGCCGGTCGTCGCGGGAGGTCACGCGAGCTCGGCCGGCGTGACGACGGCCGTGCCGAGCTTGCCCACGACCACGCCGGCGGCCTCGTTGGCGATGTGAACGGCGTCGGCGAGCGGCGCGCCCGACGCCAGGAGGACGCCGAGGGTCGCGATGACCGTGTCGCCCGCACCCGAGACGTCGTACACCTCGCGCGCCTGCGCCGGGATGGTCAGCGCGCCGTCGGCCGTGAAGAGGCTCATGCCCTCCTCCGAGCGCGTGATGAGCAGCGCCTCGAGGTTGAGGTCCTCGCGCAGCGCCTGTGCCTTGGCGGTGAGGTCCGCCTCGTCTTTCCAGCGGCCGATCACCGCGCGCAGCTCGCCGCGGTTGGGCGTCAGCACCGTCGCGTGGCGGTAGCGCGTGAAGTCGTCGCCCTTGGGGTCGACCAGCACGCGAGTGCCGGCAGCGCGCGCGCGCTCGATCATCGTCGCGATGTGGGCGAGGCCGCCCTTGCCGTAGTCGGAGAGGATGACGAGGTCGGCGTCCTTCAGCATGCGGCCGTAGTCGGCGAGCTTGGTGGCGAGCACCTCGTGCGACGGCGCGGTCTCGAAGTCGATGCGCAGGAGCTGCTGCTGGCGGCCGATCACGCGCAGCTTCACCGTGGTGGGCAGCGAGGCATCGTGCAGGAGGCTCGACCTCACGTGAGCCTCGGCCAGGAGCTTCTCCAGCGCGACACCGGGCTCGTCCTCGCCCACCACCGACAGCAGCGACGCCTGCACGCCGAGCGCCGCCGCGTTGCGCGCGACGTTGGCAGCGCCGCCGGGGCGTTCCTCGCTTCGGGCGATCTTCACCACGGGCACCGGCGCCTCGGGCGAGATGCGCTCGACCTCGCCGAACCAGTAACGGTCGAGCATCACGTCGCCCACCACGAGGATGCGCGCGGCCGCGGCGCGATCGCGGAACGTCGAGAAGCGGGAGGAGCTCATGGCGCGGTCACCGCCTGCCGATGCCGAAATACTCGAGCCCGGCCGCGCGGACCACGTCGGGGGTATACAGGTTGCGGCCGTCGAACACCGCGGGGGTGGCGAGGCGGCGCTTGATCTCGTCGAAGTCCGGGCTGCGGAACTCCTGCCACTCGGTGACGACGACGAGCGCGTCGGCGCCGTCGCAGGCGGCGAGGGGCGACTTGGCATACGCGAGGTGCGGCGCGTCGCCGAACACGCGACGGGACTCGTCCATGGCGATGGGATCGTACGCGACGACGCGCGCGCCGCGTGCCGCGAGCGCATCGACGATGACGCGCGACGGCGCTTCGCGCATGTCGTCGGTGTTGGGCTTGAACGCGAGGCCCCACAACGCAATGGTGCGGCCGGAGAGATCGGCGCCGAGGCGCGCGAGGAGCTTGTCCACGAGCACGTGCTTCTGCGCCTCGTTGACGCGCTCGACCGCGTTGAGCAGCGTGAGCGGATGACCGAACTGGTCGGCGGTGTACTGCAGCGCCTTCACGTCCTTCGGAAAGCAGCTCCCGCCATAGCCCACGCCGGGATACAGGAAGTGATAGCCGATGCGGGGATCGGAACCGATGCCCTGGCGCACCATCTCGATGTCCGCGCCCAGGCGATCGGCGAGGTTCGCGAGCTCGTTCATGAACGAGATGCGCGTCGCGAGCATGGCGTTGGCGGCATACTTCGTGAGCTCCGCCGAGCGCACGTCCATGACGAGGAAGCGCTCGTGGTTGCGCATGAACGGCGCGTACAGCGTGCGCAACGCCGCAATGGCGCGGTCGTCGGTGGCGCCGACGACGACGCGATCCGGCCGCATGAAGTCCTCGACCGCGGCGCCCTCCTTCAGGAACTCCGGGTTGCTCGCGACCGCGAAGGGCAGCGTCACGCCACGGGCGGCGAGCTCCTCCGCAATGGTGGCCGACACGCGGTCCGCGGTGCCGACCGGGACGGTCGACTTGTCGACGACGACCTTCGCGCCCTGCATGCGCCGCCCGATGTTGCGGGCTGCCTCGATGACGTATTGCATGTCGGCGCTGCCGTCCTCGTCGGGCGGCGTGCCGACCGCGATGAACTGCAGTGCGCCGTGCGCGACCGACGCGTCGACGTCGGTGGTGAAGCGCAGCCGGCCCGCGGCGACGTTGCGCCGGACCATGGGCTCGAGGCCCGGCTCGTGGATGGGCACGCCGCCTTCGTTAAGGATGGCGATCTTGCGCGCGTCGACGTCGAGGCACAGCACGTCGTTGCCGACCTCGGCGAAGCAGGTGCCGGTGACGAGCCCCACGTAGCCCGTGCCGATCATCGTGATCTTCATGCCATGGCATCCAGCGCCGCGTTGATCGAGGCCAGCGCCGCGACGGGATCGGGCGCCTGCGTAATGGGCCGGCCGATCACGAGGTAGTCGGAACCGTTGCGAATGGCGGCCTCGGGCGTGGCGATACGCACCTGGTCGTCCTTCGCGGCATCGGCCGGACGGATGCCCGGC
>JBGAIS010000279.1:0-3325 GCA_044225355.1 Casimicrobiaceae bacterium
CCGTACGCGATGTTGGCGGCGATGGAGCGGTGCAGGAGCGAGGTGTCCTGCGTCACCATGCCGATCGAGGCGCGCAGGCTCTCCTGCGTCACGTTGCGGATGTCCTCGCCGTCGATGCGGACGCTGCCCTGCTCCAGCTCGTGGAAGCGAAGCAGGAGGTTGACGAGCGTCGACTTGCCCGCGCCCGATCGCCCGACGAGTCCCACGCGCTCGCCCGGCCGCACGATCAGGTCGAGGTCGTCGAGCACTCGGCGGCCATCGCCGCGGCCGTACGTGAACGTGACGTGCTCGAAGCGGATCTCGCCGTGCGGGACCGCGAGCTCGCGCGCGCCGGGACGGTCGACGAGCGCATGCGGCACCGCGATGGTCTCCATGCCTTCCTGCACGACGCCGACGTTCTCGAAGATGCCGGTGACCTCCCAGCTCACCCAGCCCGCCATGTTGGCGATCTGCCACGCGAGCGGCAGCGCCGTGGCGACGATGCCCGCGCTGACCTGCCCGTTCGCCCACAGCGTGATGCCGATGCCCGCGGTGGCGACGAGCAGCATCGCGTTCATCACCGCGAGCAAGCTCATGAAGAGCGTGATGAGACGCGTGTGCGCGGACATCGCGGCCTGGTGCTCGTCGATCACCTCGCGGACGTAGGCGTCCTCGTCGCGGGCGCGGGCGAAGAGCTTCACCGTGAGGATGTTGGTGTAGCTGTCGACCACGCGCCCCATGACGTGCGAGCGGGCTTCCGACGACGTCTTCGCGAGGTCGCGCATGCGCGGGACGAAGTGGCGCAGGCAGGCGACGTAGCCCACGAACCAGAAGAACGTGGGGATCGCGAGGCGCCAGTCCGCGAACGCCATCAGAACGAATGCCGATGCCCCGTAGATCGCGATGTACCAGATGCCGCGGATCGCGGAGACGACCGACTCGCGCACCGCGTTGCCGGTCTGCATGACGCGATTGGCGATGCGCCCGGCGAAATCGTTCTGGAAGAAGGGCCAGCTCTGGCGCACCACGTGCCAGTGGCTCTGCCAGCGGATGAGGCTCGTCACGCCGGGCACCACCGCGTTGTTGCGCACGAGGCTGTCGGCGAGGAGCGCCAGGGGGCGCCCGACGAGGATCACGACCGCCATGCCGAGCAGCATCGGCAGCGCCGCGTGGAACGCCGCGGCGCGGTCGTCCGCCGCCATGAGCGTCACGAGCTTGCCGATGAACACCGGAATCAGCGTGTCGATGAGCGCGACGCACAGGCCGGTGGCGAACATCGCGACGTACAGGCCGCGGCTCTGGCGAACGAAGTGCCAGTAGAACGCGAGGAGGCCCTCGGGCGGAGGGGCCGACGGCAGGTCGGTCGGGCGGACGCGGGACTCGAAGAACGCGAACATGATGGGCTCGCCAATGGAGCGCGCCGCAGGCTTGTGGCGCGCGGCGCGGATCACGTCGGGGGTGGGCTGCCATTGTACCGGGCCGGGCTCGCGCACGGGACCCCTCGGGCACGCGCGAGGACTCGAGGGCGCCCCGGGATCGGGGGCTGCCCGTCGCGCTTGCGGCGCGCGGTCTGGCGAGAGGCTGCCCCATCGCGGCCCGCGGGCTTAGAATGGATCGCCTGGGGGGTCCCGCCGGTCAGGAGCGGACATGTCGAAGCACCGTCTCGTCGCCGTCGCGCTGTGCGCGCTCGTGGCTTCCTGCGCGATCGCGCCCGAGGCGCCACCCGACGCCACCTATTTCGCCGACGCCAGGTTCGCGGCACCTTCCGAGCCCGTCGACCCGCGCGCCGTGTTCGCGCTATCCGACGAGATGCGCGCGTACCTTGACGACGAGATCCAGCCGCGCGCGCGTCACCGCGGCCGCCAGCTCGCGCTCGTCGACGCGCTGTACCGCGCGGGGGAGCTGAAGCTCGAGTACGACTCAGCGCTGACGCGCAACGCCTCGGAGGCGTTCGCCGCTCGCTCGGGCAACTGTCTGTCGCTCGTCATCATGACCGCCGCCTTCGCGAAGGCGCTCGATCTTCCGGTCGACTACCAGAAGGTGTTCGTCGACGACGCGTGGGCGCGCTCGGGCGACATCTACCTCGCGATCGGCCACGTGAACCTGACGCTCGGGCAGCGCAAGACCGACGGCGGAGGCGTCGGCTATCGCGTCGGCAGGAAGCCCTCCGAGAGCGAGGCCATGACCATCGACTTCCTGCCGCCCGAGGACATGCGCAGCGTCCAGACGCGGCCGATCGGCGAGGATACGCTCGTCGCGATGTACATGAACAACCGCGCGGTGGAAACCATGGCCCGCGGCAAGCTCGACGACGCGTACTGGTACGCGCGCGAGTCCGTGACGCAGTCGCCTTCGTTCCTCATCGCGTACAACACGCTCGGGGCGGTGTACCACCGCCACGGCGATCTCGAGGAGGCCGAGCGCGTGCTGCGCTTCGCGCTCGCGAGGGAGCCGTCGAACACGATCGTGATGGCGAACCTCGTGTCGGTGCTCGCCGACGCGGGCAAGCTCGACGAGTCGGACCGGCTCGCGGCGCGACTCGCGAAGCTCGAGCCCGAGCCGCCGTTCGCGTTCTTCAAGCGCGGCATGGCCGCGCTGCGCGCCGGCGACCTGCCCGCCGCGAAAGCATCGTTCCAGCGCGAAATCGCGCGCTCGCCCGACTGGCACGAGTTCCACTTCTGGCTCGCGATCGCGCTCCTCGGGCTGGGCGAGAACGCCGACGCTCGCAAGCATCTCGAGGTCGCGATGCATAACAGCACCACGCGCAGCGACCACGACCTCTACGCGGCGAAGCTCGACCGGCTGAAGAGCGTGCACTGACGGCACGCGGGCGCGCGCGTCGCGGCCAGGGAAGCTACGTGCCTGCCGTTCCGCCCGCAAAGGGCGCGGCGCCGGCGTCACTCCATGCGGACGCCATTGGCGGACGTTTCCCCGGCCGGCGGGCGCAGCGCTTCACGGGCCCGCATCCACGCAGGATGGGGGCTCGCCGTCCCCCACACCGCGGCGTGCAGCTCGGCCATCGCGGTGGCGTTGCCGAGCAGCGCCGCCTTGTCGGCCGGCGACATCGCGTCGGGGCCGTCGCGCAGCGCGGCGTCGACCAGGCGCGCACGCGCCGCCGCGGCGCCGGGCGCGCGTCGCGCCGAGCCTATGCCCGCGACGAGCGCGTTCACGGCGGGATCGACCACCGCCTCGACGAGCCCCGGCAAGTCGCGGCCGGCGGCCAGGTGGCGCTGCATCGCCTCGATCTCGGGCGGCGGCTTCGTCTCCTCGGGAATCAGGAAGAGCCCGGCGCGGCGCGAGCTGCGGCCGAGCGACGTGCGGCTCGACAGCACGGAGATGGGGATCG
>JBGAIS010000280.1:0-3324 GCA_044225355.1 Casimicrobiaceae bacterium
GGGTGACGCGCCGGGTGGGCGAGCGGACGCGTCCGCACGCTCCGGGGCGCGGCCAGCGCCTCGACATCGCCCTTCACGTCGAAGAAGTCGGCGTCGCGCACCGGCTCACCCCACTGCTCGGGAGAGGCCGGGCCGAAGGCCAGGCCGCCCAGCCTCGACGACTGCTCGTAGCCCGACGTGCCGCGCCGGAACGCGCGGCCTACCTCGAAGATGCGAACGCGCGACGCCTTGCGGTTGACGTTGGTGCGCAGCGTCTCGATGAGCCCCGGCAGGAGCGACGTGCGCATCACGTCGAGGTGCGCCGCGATGGGATTGAGCACGTCGATCGGCTGTGCCGCCGGGTCGAGCGCCTTCTCGGCGGCCTTCGACACGAAGCTGAACGTGACCACCTCCTGCCAGTCGCGGTCGACGAGCAGGCGCCGAAGCGCGTTGCGGGACCGCGTGCCTTCCGGGTCGGGCAGCATGCGATCGACGTGCGCGCGCGCCGCCGCCGGGATGCGGTCGTACCCGTGGATGCGCGCGATCTCCTCGACGAAGTCCTCCTCGATGGCGAGGTCGAAGCGGCGCGAGGGCGGCGTCACCAGGAAGCCTTCCTGCGTGCGCGAGAATGCGAGGCCGAGGCGCGTGAAGACGTCGGCGATCTCGTCGTCGGTGAACGGCACCCCCAGCAGGCGCTCGACGCGCGCGCTGCGCACGCGCACCGGGTCGCGACGGGGAAAATCGGCCGCCGACGCGACGTCGGTCAACGGACCCGCGCGCCCCCCGCAGATGTCGAGGATGAGCTGCGTCGCGCGCTCGACGCCGCGCGCGCAGCCTTCGAAGTCGACGCCGCGCTCGAAGCGATATCCCGCGTCGCTCGTGAAGCCCAAGCGGCGCATCTTGCCCTGGATGACCGCGGGGCTCCAGAACGCGCCTTCGAGGTACACGCGTGTCGTGTCGTCGGCGATGCCCGAGTGCTCGCCGCCCATGATGCCGGCGAGGCCGAGCGGCTTCTTCTCGTCCGCGACGAGGAGCAAGTCGGTCGTGAGGTCGAGCACCTGCTCGTTCAGCAGCGTGAGCTTCTCGCCTTCCTTGGCGAAGCGCACGACGATGGAGCCGTCGAGCAGGCGATCGTCGTAAGCGTGCAGCGGCTGGCCCAGCTCGAGCATCACGTAGTTGGTGATGTCGACCACGGCGGAGATCGAGCGGATGCCCGAGCGCGCGAGGCGCTGCACCATCCACGCGGGGGTGGGCGCCGAAGGATCGATGCCGTTGATGAGCCGTCCGACGAAGCGCGGGCAGGCCCTGGGCTCGTCGACGCGCACGTTGCGAACGCCGTCGAACGCGACTGGCGTGGCCGGGGCGTGGGGCAGCTCGAGAGGCGTGCTCGTGATGGCGGCCACTTCTCGCGCGACGCCTGTGATGCTCAGGCAATCGGCGCGATTGGGCGTGATCTTGAGGGTGAACAGGGTGTCGTCGAGCGCGAGCGCGTCGCGCACGGGGGTTCCGGGCACGAGCGAAGGGTCGAGCGACAGCAGCCCGCTCGCGTCCTCGTCGATGCCCAGTTCCTTCGCGGAGCACAGCATGCCGCGGGATTCGACGCCGCGCATCGTCGCGCGCCGGATCGACACGCCGCCCGGCAGCGTCGCGCCTTCGAGTGCCGCGGGCACGAGCATGCCGGCGGCCGCGTTGGGCGCGCCGCACACGATCGACAGGCGCTCGTCGCCGCCCGGGTCGACGGTGCACACGCGCAGGCGATCGGCGCCGGGATGCGGCTCGACCTTCTCGATGCGCGCCACCACGACCTTGTCGAACGCCGGCGCGGCGGGCACCGCTTCCTCGACTTCGTGCCCGGCCATCGTGAGGCGCTCGGCGAGCTCGGCGCTTGCGATGGGCGGATTGCACATCGTGCGCAACCACGCTTCGGAAAACTTCATGCGAATTGCCTCAGGAATCTCAAGTCGTTCTCGTAGAAGAGCCGCAGGTCGTCGATGCCGTAGCGAAGCATCGCGAGGCGATCGGGCCCCATGCCGAACGCGAAGCCCTGGTACACCTCGGGGTCGATGCCCACGGCGCGCAGCACGTTCGGATGCACCTGCCCCGAGCCCGCGATCTCGAGCCATCGACCGTCGGCGAAGGCCATGTCGATCTCCGCGGAAGGCTCGGTGAACGGGAAGAACGAAGGCCGGAACCGCACCTTGAGGTCGTCGCGCTCGAAGAATCGGCGCAGGAACTCCGTGATCACGCCCTTGAGGTCGGCGAAGGTCACGTCGCGGTCGATCCACAGGCCCTCGACCTGGTGGAACATCGGCGAGTGCGTGGCGTCGCTGTCGACGCGGTACACGCGGCCCGGCGCGATGATCTTGATGGGCGGCTCGTGCGTTTCCATGTAGCGCACCTGGATCGGCGAGGTGTGCGTGCGCAGGACCATGCCGCCGTCCACGTAGAACGTGTCCTGCATCGAGCGGGCGGGGTGGTTCTCGGGCGTGTTGAGGGCCGTGAAGTTGTGGAAGTCGTCCTCGATCTCGGGGCCGTCGGCCACCGTGAACCCCAGCGAATGGAAGAGCGCTTCGATGCGCTCCTGCACGCGGGTAAGGGGGTGGACCGTGCCCTTTGCGCGGCCGCGGCCGGGCAGCGAGACGTCGAGCGCTTCGGCGGCGAGCTGGGCCTCGAGCTTCGCGTTGGACAGCGCGTCGCGGCGCGCGTCGAGGGCCTCCTCGAGCTCGCGCTTCGCGACGTTGATGGCGGCGCCGGCCGCCGGTCGCTCGCTCGCGGACAGCTTGCCGAGTCCCTTGAGGAGCTCGGTGAGCGCGCCGGTCTTGCCGAGGTAGCGCGCCTTCGCGTTCTCGAGCGCGGCCGGGTCGTTGCACGCGTCGAATTCGGTGCGCGCGCGGGAGACGAGGGTGGCAAGGTCGTTCATGGTGTCCTCATCGTGGGAGCGGGCGTTTCACGCGGGCGCCTTCTTTGTTGGCTTGGTGGAGAGGGGAATGGCCCCTCACCCCGGCCCTCTCCCCGCTGCGCGGGGCGAGGGGGTGTTTCGGCGGGGCGGCTTCTTGAGAGGCGGCAGCGACAGCGCCCCTCACCCCGGCCCTCTCCCCGCTGCGCGGGGCGAGGGGGTGTTGCGGCGGGGCGGTTTCTTGAGAGGCGGCAGCGAGAGCGCCCCTCACCCCGGCCCTCTCCCCGCTGCGCGGGGCGAGGGGGTCCGACGATGCGGCGACTTCGCGAAGCCGCGGCCACGCAGCGCCCCCTCTCCCCGCGCAGCGGGGAGAGGGCCGGGGTGAGGGGCACGCTCTCGTTACCGCCGCTCCAGCAGCCGCCCCGCCGAAACACCCCCTCGCCCCGCGC
>JBGAIS010000028.1:0-27876 GCA_044225355.1 Casimicrobiaceae bacterium
ATGGTCGCGGAGTGCGGCGTGGTGGGCGTGCCCGACGAGGAGCGCGGCCAGATCGTGAAGGCGTTCGTGGTCCTGCGTGCGGGCCACGGAAAGGGAGCGGAGACGGTGAAGGAGCTGCAGGATTTCGTGAAGAGCGCGGTCGCGCCGTACAAGTACCCGCGGGCGGTGGAGTTCGTCGACGCGCTGCCGCGCACGGAGACCGGCAAGCTCCAGCGCTTCAGGTTGAGGCAGTTGGGATGAGCGAGGCGCTGCTTCCGCCGGGATGGCCCCGGCCGCGCGGCTACGCGAACGGCGTGAGCGCGACCGGCCGCACGGTGTTCGTGGCCGGCATGATCGGCTGGGACGCGGAAGGACGATTCGCGTCCGACGACATGGCGGCGCAGGTCCGCCAGGCGCTCGACAACGTCGTCGCCGTGCTCGCCGCGGGCGGCGCGGGGCCCGAGCACATCGTTCGCATGACGTGGTACGTGACCGACAAGCGCGAGTACCTCGCGTCGGCGCGGGACATCGGACGCGCCTTCCGCGAGGTGATCGGGCACTACGACGTGGCGATGACGGCGGTCGAGGTCAAGGCGCTGATCGAGGACCGCGCGAAGGTCGAGATCGAGGTGACCGCCGTGGTGCCGGATCAGCGGTAGAACTGCTTCATCCCGCAGGCGTCGATCAGGGCCTCGAGCTCGATGCGAAGGTGCGTCGTGTTGTGGCCGTCCGCGTCGAGCTGCGTCATGAGCTCCGTCAGGCGCGGCGCGACGCTCGACAGGTCGCCGCGCGCGTCCACTTCGGTGACGGCCTGCTCGACCGCCTCGCCGTAGCAGCGGCGGCGGCGCAGCGGCGCGGCCTTCTCGATCTCGCGGCGGCGGCACTGGTCGAGGAGGCGCAGGAGGAACGCCTCGGCGGCCTGCGCGTCGGGTGAGCCTTCGGCCAGGTCGGGGTCGTACGGGAAATACGCGGTCAGCATGCGCTTGCAGGTGGTGCTGTCGGCGTGAGGGTAGCCCAGCGACCGCAGCTGGCGAACGAGCTGCCCGCAGGCTTCGCGCAGCGACGGCGCGACGAGGCTCGACGTGACGGCATTCATGGGTTTGGTAACCGTTCGGTTAATTGATCATTGTACTTCCGGCGCTGTAGAGGGATCGCTCTAAACGCGAGGGTTTCCAGTCCGCATCCGGTGCGTCGCGAGGTCGTGATGCACCGTTACGATGCGCTTCCCGGCCGTGCCCTTATCATGAGCGCTTGCGCCGGCCCGCACGCGAGCTCCGCGTGACCCGCGCCACGTCCCGCATGCCCGATCCGTCAAAGGTGCCCCTTGGAAATCGTCTCGACCGCCCGTGAACTGCGCACCCGGCTGGCCGGTGCGAAACGCATCGCCTTCGTGCCCACGATGGGCAACCTTCACGAGGGCCACCTCACGCTGATGCGCATCGCGCGCGAGCACGGCGACGCCGTGGTCGCGAGCATCTTCGTCAACCGCCTGCAGTTCGGTCCGAACGAGGACTTCGACCGCTATCCGCGCACGATGGACGCCGACCGGCGCGGTCTCGAGGACGTCGGCGTGGACGTGCTGTTCGCGCCCGAGGAGCGGCAGATGTATCCCGTGCCGCAGACGTATCGCGTGCAGCCCGCGCCGCTGTGCGAGGAGCTCGAAGGCGCGTCGCGGCCGGGCTTCTTCCACGGCGTGTGCACGGTGGTGCTCAAGCTCTTCAACCTCGTCGGCCCGGACGTCGCCGTGTTCGGGCGCAAGGACCGCCAGCAGCTCGAGGTGGTCCGCGGCATGGTCGAGCAGTTCAACCTGCCCATCGAGGTGATCGGCGCGGACACGGTGCGCGCCGCGGACGGTCTCGCGCTCTCGTCGCGCAACAACTACCTGTCCGCCGTCGAGCGGCGCGAGGCGCCGAGCCTTCACCGCGTGCTGTCGGGCGTGGCGAGCGCGCTCGACGCGGGCCGTCGCGACTACGCCGCGCTCGCGGCCGCCGGCTGCGACGAGCTTGCGAGCCGCGGATGGACGCCCGACTATCGCGCAGCGCCGTGACGGCATGCGTGCCGCAGGCGGACGACCGCGGACCGTTCGTCGTGCTGGGGGCGGCCAAGCTTGGCACGACGCGCCTCATCGACAACGTCGACGCGCGAGGCTAGGCGGCAGCACGGGAAGCTCCGCTTCCACCCGTGAAGTCGCGCGTCCGCGCGCAACCGACTGCACGACGCCCGTTCTCACCGCCGCTGCGCGTGGCCACCGCGAAGGCCGCTCCCAAGGCAGCCGCCTGCTCTGCCTGTGCCCTTCCGGCTGCAAGCCGCGCGTCGCCGGCCTCGCGTCATGCGCGGTCCCTACGGACGCCCCTTGCCGACGTTGCCCTCGGGCTCGCGGTCGATCTCGCGCAGCACCTCGTCCGTGTGCTCGCCCAGGAGGGGCGAAGGGCGGCGGACGTGCGTGCTCGCGCGGCTGTAGCTCACGGGATTGCGCAGTCCCACGACGTGCCCCGCGCGAGGATGTTCGGCGCCGACCAGCATGTCGCGGCGCACCTCGGGATCCTCGAGGACCTCGGCGTACTCGCGCACCGGCGCGTAAAGCGCGCCCGCGGCATCGAGTCGCCTGACCCATCCTTCGAGCGTGTCCTTGGCGAACGCGGCGGCGAGCCGCGCGTCGACCGCTTCGCGCGCGGCGATGCGCGCGCGCTCGCTTGCGAAGCGCGGGTCGCGCGCGAGGTCGGGGTCGCCGATCGCGTTCGCGAGGATCCGCCAGTACTTGCCGTTGTGCGCGATCACCATCACCTGGCGGCCGTCGGCGGTGGCGTAGGTGTTGGCCGGTACGATCTGGAAGTGCGAGTTGCCGAGGCGCGGCGGGGCCTCGTCGCGCGCGAAGTAGTAGCCCTCGCGCGGAATGGTCGAGAAGAGCGTCGCGTCGAGCATCGCGACGTCGACGCGCTGTCCCGCGCCGGTTCGCGAGCGGTCGAGCAAGGCCGCGAGGATGCCGATGACCGCATGAAGCGGCGTGACGTAGTCGGCGAGGGGAAATCCCGTCTTGAGCGGGCCGGTGCCAGGCGTGCCGGTGAGGCTCATGATGCCCGACATCGCTTGCACGATGGGATCGAGCGCGGGCTTGTCGCGGTGCGCGCTGCCTTCGCGATAGCCCGAGATCGCGCAATAGACGAGGCCCGCGTTGTGCGGGGCGAGCGTGTCGTACCCCACGCCGAGGCCGTCGGCGATGCCCGGGCGGAAGTTCTCGAGCACCACGTCGGAGCGCATCGCGAGCGCCTTGTACGTCTCGACGCCTTGCGGCGTCTTGAGGTCGAGCACGATGCCGCGCTTGTTGCGATTGAGGCTCAGGAAGTAGTCGCTCTCGCCGCCGCGGAACGTGTCGCCGAGCGTTCGGCTCGCGTCGCCTTCGGGCGGCTCGACCTTCACGACGTCGGCGCCCAAGTCGCCCAGCAGCATCGCGCACAGCGGCCCCGACACGACCTGCGAGGCATCGAGGACGCGGATGCCGTCGAGGATGCCGCGACGCGGCGGCTCAGCCATGCGAGCGCTCAGGCGTCGGCGGCGTCACGGCTGATGAGCGCCTTCAGGAACTGGCGCCCGCACGCGATCTTGGCCTCCGACAGGCCGCTCGTGCGGTCGGACTCGAACTTCGCGACGCGCTCGAGGATGGTCTCGCGCCGCGCGCGTCCCGCGGCCGTCAGGCTGAGCCGCCCGTCCGGGCCGCGCTGCACGAGGAAGGACTCGGCGAGCTCGGCGACGGCGTCCTCGCCATCGCGGCGCGCGAGATAGGTGGCGCGCACCAGCACGTCCATCGGCAGGTTGGGGTTCTCGTAGAGCTCGGCCAGGATACGGTTCTGCGCGAGCGTGATGCCTTCCTCCTCGCGGTGCTCCTGGAAGCTGCCCGACACCGAGTGATACGCGCGGAACAGGAGCATGAGGAGCGAGCTCTCGCGCTCGGCGGGCTTGTCGACCGGGGCCACCGCGCGCGGGCCGGCCTCCGGATGATCCTCGGGCACGCCGTAGCGGCCCTGGAAGAAGAGGAGGGCGTCGCCCTCGAATCGCGCGAAGTGCTCGACGTGGCCCACCACGATCACGTGGTCGCCGCCGTCGTGCCACGCGACGCGCCGGCACTCGAAGTACGCCACGACGTCGGAGAGCACCGGCGCGCCCGTCCGGCCGTACCGCCACGGGATGTCCTGGAACTTGACGACGTTCGGGTTGGAGAAGTGGCGAGACAGGTGGACCTGGCGCGATCCCAGGATGTTGATGGCGAAGTGCGTCGACTCGAGGAACGTCGGCAGGCTCGTCGAGCGCCGGTCGATGCAGAAGAGGACCAGCGGGGGGTCGAGCGAGAGCGACGTGAACGAGTTGACCGTCAGGCCGCAATGCGTGGGGCCAGAGCGCGTGGTGACCACCGTGAGGCCGGTCGCGAACTGCCCGAGGCAGCGCCGGAACGCCCGGCTGTCGATGGAGGGATCGCCCTCGTCCAGAAGCGCAGGGGAGGGATCCGTCGGGGGCTCGAGGTCCGCGGTCATGAGGTGGGCCGATTCAGTTGGCGGGCTGGGTGGACGTATGCTACCGCAACGAGTGATGCAAATGTGTAAAATTGTACCCTAATGGACGGTGACATTGGCGGGGCAAGGGGTTTCCGGATCCCGCCTTGCCGAGGGTGCCGTCGCCGGCGCGCGAGCCGTCAGCCCCCGATTCCATCGACCCAACGGAGCCATCGAAATGTCCCTCTTTTCCCTGAAGGAGAAAGTCGCCGTCGTGACCGGGTCGAGCCGGGGCATCGGCCGCGCGATCGCGATGCGCCTCGCGGAGCACGGCGCGAGGGTGGTCGTGTCGAGCCGCAAGCAGGCGCCGTGCGAGGAGGTGCGCGACGCGATCGTGGCCGCCGGCGGGCAGGCGATGGTCAGGACGTGCAACGTCGGCCACAAGGCGGAGCTCGAGGGGCTGCTCGAGGCCACCTACGCGAGCTACGGTCGTATCGACGTGATGGTGTGCAACGCGGCGGTGAACCCGTACTTCGGTCCCGCGGCGGGGATCAAGGACGAGACGTACGACTACATCATGAATTGCAACGTGCGCAGCAACTTCTGGCTGTGCAACATGGTGGCGCCGCGCATGGCCGACGCCGGCGGCGGGGCGATCATCGTCGTGTCGTCGATCGCCGGTTTCCAGGGCAACGACAAGCTCGGCGTGTATGCGTTGTCGAAGGCGGCCGACATGCAGCTCGTGCGCAACCTCGCGGTGGAGTGGGGGCCGAAAGGCGTGCGCGCGAACTGCATCGCGCCCGGACTGGTTCGCACCGATTTCGCGCGCGCGATCTGGGAGAACCCGAACG
The DNA here is from genome assembly GCA_044225355.1 of Casimicrobiaceae bacterium. Lineage (GTDB taxonomy): Bacteria > Pseudomonadota > Gammaproteobacteria > Burkholderiales > Casimicrobiaceae > VBCG01. Next base: position 5,315 of record JBGAIS010000028.1, read on the forward strand.
CCCACCAGGTGGCGACGCGCATGGCGCCGCTGCGTCGCATCGGCGAGCCCGACGAGATCGCGGGCGCCGCGGTGTACCTGGCCGCGCCCGCGTCCGCGTTCATGACGGGACAGACGCTCGTCATCGACGGCGGCCGCCTGATCGCGGGGCGAGCTGCGGCGACGGACTAGGGCCTGTTCACACTACGAGCACAAGCGGGCTGCGGCCGAATCGCTCGGCGCGAAGGTACGCGATGCGAAAGCGCTTGCGACGGCGAGTCCGCGAGGTCAGGCGGAGCCCTCCAGCGCGCGCAGCTCGCGCTCCGCATCGCGCACGCGCGCTCGCAGCATGCCGATAAGCTCCTGCCCCCGGCGGCCCGCGATGCGCGCGGTGATGCCGGAGATGCTGATGGCCGCGACGGCAGGCGCGTTGCTGCGCGGCTGGATCGCGAGGCCGATGCCGCTGACGCCGTCCACGACGCCGTCGTGATTCACGGCGTAGCCCGCGCGCCGCGATCGCGCGAGCGTCGCGCGCAGCCGCTCGACGCTGAAATGCCCGTACGAAGCGTACGACTTCGCGTTCACCGCGAGCACGCGCTCCACCTCGTGGTCGCCGTAGGTCAGGAGAAGGGCGATGCCGCCGGCGCCGACGCCCAGCGGCCGGCGCGTGCCGACGTCGAGCAGCAGCGTCTTCACCGGGAATGCGCCCACGGCGCGGTCGACGCAAACCGACTCGATGCCGCTGCGTACGATGAGGTACACGCAGTCACCGGACTCTCGCGCGAGGTCGACCACGGCCGCGTGGCACGGGCCGCGGAACTCCGCCGGTGCCTCTGCGGCAAGCCCCAGCTCGTAGACGAGCGAACCTAGCACGAAGCACTTGGTCGAAGGGTCCTGATGCAGCATCCGCTGCGCGAGGAGGCCTTTCAGGATGCGATACACCGTCGGCCGCTCGAGGCCGATGCGCTGCGAGAGATCGGCGGCGCGCATCCCGCCCGGTCCGCGCGTGGCGATCTCGCGCAGGATGTGGACGGCACGCTGGACGCTCTGCGTTCCGGCGGGCGCGCGCGGCACGAGGTCGCCCTCGACGGGCGCCTGGATCGCAGCGCCGCTTCGAAGCGCGCGCGGGGCCTTGCGCGCGGGCGAGGCGTGCCGGGCGTCGGGCAGGGTGCGGGAGGGCATGCCGGATATTGGCGGATTTTTCGCAATTTGTCCAAAAGATGGACATTCGATGCCGCGGAAGCTTCCATGCGAAGCAAGCATTACGTTATGCCCATTGCGCATGGAAACGCCTTCACGTTTATCGCATGTTGACACTCCTTGCGAGCGTCTTTACAGTCCATCGAACGTCGACCTGCGCGAGATATCGCTCGCACAAAAGCAGGCGCAACCCGTGGCCCCCTGCCTCCTCTGGCGAGCGTAGTGAAGGGCCCCACCCTGGAGGAAGAGCAATGCACGGAAACTGGCAACGGAAGCTCGCGGGGTCGTGCGCGGTCGCGGCGCTTGCGCTCTCGGCCGCCGCGTTCGCGGCGAACCCGCCCGCGGTCGACAGGGACACGGTCGTCATCGCCATCGGCAAGGATATCGGGAGCCTCGATGTCCAGCAGGTGACTACCGGCGACTCGAGCCGCTACGCGTGGCAGATGTTCGACACGCTGTACGCGTTCGACCGCAAGGGCAACATGGTTCCGCGCCTTGCCACCGGCTACAAGATTTCCGACGACAAGCTCGAATACCGGTTCACACTGCGGCCGGACGTCACGTTCCACGACGGCTCGCGCATGACGGCCGCCGACGTCAAGTATTCGCTCGAGCGCATCCTCGATCCCGCCACCAAGAGCACGCGGCGTCCCAACTTCCTCCCGGTGGTCGCGGGTGTTGACGCCCCGGACGACAAGACGGTCGTGTTCCGCCTCAAGGTCCCGGACGGCGCGTTCCTCAACAAGGTCGCGGGCTTCCTCTACATCGTCCCGAAGAAGTACACCGAGTCGCTCGGCAGCGCCGAGGCGTTCGCCAAGGCGCCGATCGGCACGGGCCCGTTCAAGTTCGTCGACCAGAAGGTCGGCCAGCAGGTCGTGATCGAGCGCTACGACGGCTACTTCGGCGAGAAGGCGAAGGTCAAGCGCATCATCTTCAAGCTCATTCCCGAGCCGACGAGCCGCGTCAACGCGCTCATCACGGGCGAGGTGGACGCGTCGGACCTCCTGCCCACGCAGGCGGTGGAGCGTCTCAAGTCCACGCCCGGCATCGACGTCATGCCCACGCCTGCCGGCAGCCCGCTCGGCGTCAAGCTGTACGCCAACGACCCATCGCTGCCGCTGTACAAGCGCGACGTGCGCGTCGCGTTGCAGTACGCGATCGACGCCAACGCGATCATCAAGAGCGTCTACCACGGCATCGGCGCGCCGCTCGCGACGTACCTGTCCGCCTACTATCCGTACGGCGTCGATCCCGACCTCAAGCCGTACCCGTACGATCCCAAGAAGGCGAAGGAGCTCCTCGCGAAGGCGGGCTACCCCAACGGATTCGAGCTCACGCTCAACAGCGGCTCGGACATGCCGAAGGAGCTCTCGGACACGCTCGCGGCGTACTGGGGCGCGGTCGGCGTGCGGACCAAGATCAACCGCATGGACTACACGGCGTGGATCCGCGCGCACAACGTCCACAAGAGCGGGCCGGCCACCGTGTCGCAGTTCTCGAACGCGATCTACGATCCCATCCATGTCTACTACGGCTCCGCCGCCAAGGATGGCACGTGGTCGGACTACTACAACCCCGAGGTGGAGGCGCTCATAGACGAGGTGTCGCGCATCCCGGATTCCGCGGGTCGCGACAAGGTGTTCCGCAAGATCGGCCGGCTCCTGCACGACGACGGCTACTACGTGCTCATCACCGAGCTCGTCGCCGTGTTCGGCAAGAACTCGGACCTCACGTGGACGCCGCAGACCGGCATCACGTGGTACAACCTGCGCGACTTCGCGTGGAAGTGAGGATGCGCGAGGGATGAGCTGGATAGATCGCACCTTCGCCGATGCCCTCGCGCACGCGCGCGAGTCGCACGGCGACAACGAGGCTTTCGTGTCGGGCGAGGTCCGCCTGACGTTCGCCGATCTCGCGAGGGAAGCCGATCGCTTCGGTGCCGGCCTCGTCGCCGCGGGCATACGCCCGGGCGACAAGGTGGGCATCTGGCTGCCCGACGGACCGGAGTGGATGATCGCGCGATGGGCGGTGCCGAGCATCGGCGCCGTGCTCGTTCCGCTCAACACCCGATTCCGCGACACCGACCTTCGCTACGTGCTGAAGCAATCGGATTGCCGCGCGCTCGTGATGCGCATGAGCGAGCGCAACGTCGACTACGCGAGGATCTTCGAGCTTGCGGTGGGCGGCGACCTCCGGGCGCAAGCGGCGGGCCGGTGGCAGCTCGACTCGATGCCGGAGCTTCGCACCGTCATCGGCGTGGGCGGCGACCTGGCGCCCTCGATGGTCCCGTACGACGACATTCGCACGGCGGGGGGCGATCCGCGAGCGAAGGCGGCCGCGGCCAAGGCGCGCGCGGATCTCCGCGCGAGCGACGTCGCGCAGATTCTCTATACGTCGGGCACGACGTCGTTCCCGAAGGGCGCCATGGTGCGCCACGGAGCGCTCCTCCAGAACAACTTCAACAACGCGGCGCGCATGCGCCTGTCGTCGCGCGACCGGTTCCTGGCGTCCGCACCGCTCTTCAGTGCGACGGGCACGTCGTACACGCTCTATTCGTTCATGTCCGGCGCGGCCGTGGTGGTGGGCGAGCGCTTCGCCGCGGAGGCTTTTTGCCGCGTCGTCGAGCGCGAGCGGATCACGGCGTCGTTCTTCGTCGAGCCGATGGTGCACGACCTCAAGGCCTTCGACCGCTCGGCTTTCCGCATGGATACGCTGCGCACCGGTACGGGCTCGCCGCTGTCCGCGAAGTCGTTCCGCTGGATCGTCGAGGAGCTCGGCATGAAGGACTTCACCGCGGCGTACGGCATGTCGGAGACGTCCAACGCCATCGCGCGCAGCTGGTGTGACGAGTCGATCGACGATCGCATCGAGACGTGCGGGCTTCCGGTGCCGGGCGTGGAGCTTCGCATCGACGACGTCGACACGGGCGCACCGCTCGGCGCCGGTGCCGTCGGCGAGATCCGCATCCGCGGCTTCCCCATCATGGCCGGCTACTACAACATGCCGGAGGAGACCGCGAAGGCCATCGATGCCGACGGCTGGCTGCGCACGGGCGACCTGGGCGAGCTGCGGAGCGACGGCCGGCTCGTCTACCGCGGCCGGCTCAAGGAGATGATCAAGCCCAACGGCTTCAACGTCGCGACGCTCGAGGTGGAGGAGTTCATCAAGACGCTTCCCGGTGTGCGCGAGGTGGTGCTCGTAGGCATTCCCGACGATCGGAGTGGCGAGGTGGGGTACGCGTACGTCGAGACGCATCCCGGCGTCGAGCTCGCCGCGGGCGATATCGTCCAGTATTGCAAGCAGCACATCGCGAGCTACAAGGTGCCGCGCGACGTCGAGTTCGTCACCGAGTGGCCGCGTACCAGCACGGGCAAGCTGCGCAAGCTCGAGCTGCGCGAGCGCGCGCGGCAGCGCGTCGCGTCGTGACCCGCCGCGGGTCCGGCGACGGCGAATCAAGCAGGGTCGGAGTCGACTTAAATTGAGTCGACTTCGACCCTGTCGATCGTGCGTGGGTTAGGCGGGTACGCGCTCGTCGACGGGAGCGTCGAGGAGGTCGCGGGCGCGGGCGAGGGACGCGAGCGAGCGGCAGCGACGCCCGAAGGCGCGCGCCGCTTCCTGCGACAGGGGCGCGGAGCCGCGCGTCACGCAGTCGCGGAACTTGGCGTCCAGGTCCTCCGCGCCCAGCGGGTTGGCGGACGTGCCGGGGAGGTCGTCGACGCGCTTCGACACCACGTCGCCTCGTTGCGTGCGCAACGACACGCTCGCCGGCGCGGTCTGGCCCGGCCACGAGGGGTCGGTGCCCACCTCGACGCGCTGCGCGCGGTCCATGAGGCTGGGCTCGAGGCAGACGTCCTCCTCGATCTCCGCGAGCGTGAAGCGCTGGCGCAGCGCCGCGCACGCGACGGCGTACTGCACGCTGAACTGCGCCGTGACCTGCGCGTCGCGACCGGGCGCGTACGCCCCGCCGACGATCTTCGCCATGTACGGCGAGATGGTCACCTGCATGGACGCGATGTCGTGGGCGGCGAGCGCATTCTCGCGGACGAGCGCGAGCGTCGCGTCGATGGCCGCGTGGCTGCACAGGCAGCACGGGAATTTCTTGATGCCGGTGTCGCGGAACACGAAGCGCTCGCCGAGGCCATCGGTGACCGCGTCGGCGGACCCCGATTCGTAGACCGCGAGCCAGCCGTAGGGGCCGTCGAGCCATTTCGCGGGACCGGTGACTCCGCGGCTCGCGAGGAGCGCCGCCTGCACGCCCGCGCGGGCCGCGAAGGCCGTCTGCAGGCGCTTCGTCAGCGTCCGCTCGACGATGGCCTCCTTCGTGCCGGCGGACATCGACAGCGCGATGCCCAGCGCATGGCCCGTTCCCACGGCGTCGAGACCCAGGAGCTTCGCGGACGCCGCCGCCGCGCCGAACACGCCGGCGCACGACGACTGGAACCAGCCCGCGAGCCGCGGCGTGGCCATCGACATGCGATGCGCGATCTCCACGCCCGCGATGTGAGCGGCGAGGAGCTCCGCGCCGCTCGCGCCCGTGGTCTCGGCAACGGCGAGCGCGGCAGGCAGCACGACCGCGTCGGCGTGCATGATCGAGCCCTGGTGGACGGAGTCGTAGTCGAGCGCGGCTGCCGCGGCGGCGTTCGCGAACGCGGCTTCGGGCGCGGGCAGTCGCACGTCGCCAGCCCACAGGCGCGCGTCGGGGCGGCCCCCTTGCGATACCGCGAGCTCGCGCGCCGCGGTGATGCCCGGCGCGGTGCTGCCTGCCCACGCCACGCCGAGCGTGTCGGTGACCAGGGTCACGGCGGCGTCGACGTCGGCGGCTGGAACCGCGCGAAGCGTCAATCCGGAAACGAATTCAGCGACTTTCGATGACATGGCGTCGTCCTGACGAAGAATTGATCATGCTCCCACCTGCGCTACGACATCCCTTCAGCGTGCCGGTCATTGCCGCGCCCATGTTCCGCATCTCCGGCCCCGAGCTCGTGATCGCGCAATGCCGCGCGGGCATCGTCGGCAGCTTCCCCGCGCTCAACGCACGCCCCCCTGAGCTCCTCGACGAGTGGATGGCCACCATCGCGGAAGCCCGCGCAGCGGATCCCGCCATGGCGCCGTTCGCGGTGAATCTCATCGTGCACAAGTCGAACGCGCGCGTCGAGCACGACCTGGCGGCGTGCGTGCGCCACCGCGTGCCGGTCGTGATCACGTCGCTCGGCGCGCAGCCCGACGTGAATGCGGCCGTCCACGCGTACGGCGGCATCGTGCTCCACGACGTGATCAGTCTCCGGCATGCGCACAAGGCGATCGACATGGGGGCCGACGGCCTCATCGCGGTCGCGGCGGGCGCGGGCGGTCACGCGGGCGGGCTGTCGCCGTTCGCGCTGGTGCAGGAGATCAGGCAGTGGTGGGACGGTCCGCTCGTGCTTTCGGGCGCCATCGCGACCGGCCGCGCGGTGCTCGCCGCGAGGACGATGGGCGCCGACTTCGCGTACGTGGGGTCGCCCTTCATCGCCACCGCCGAAAGCCGCGCGGAGGAGGGCTACAAGGCGATGATCGTCGCGTCGGCGGCGGCGGACATCGTGTACACGAACGCGTTCACGGGCGTGCACGGCAACTACCTTCGCGGCTCGATCGTGGCCGCGGGGCTCGACCCCGACAAGTTGCCGGCGTCCGAGGCGGGCCGCATGAGCTTTGCCGACGGCCACAGCCGCCCGAAGGCGTGGCGCGACATCTGGGGATGCGGGCAGGGCATCGGCGCGGTGACGGGCGTGGAGACGGTGCAGTCGCTGGTCGCGCGACTCGCGAGCGAGTACGACGACGCGCGGCGCACGATGCGCGAGGCCTGACCCGCGATCAGGCGAGGCTGCGCCGCTCGACCTGGTCGAGCGACCGGTACACCGTCGTGCGCCGGTGTGTGAACACTACGCCGAGCCTCGCGTCGGTTCCCGTCATCTCCTGCAGCATGAGCTCCATGGTGCCCTTGCGCCCCTGCTTGTCCTCGACGCCGACGAACTGGATGCGGCACTCGAGGACCATGCCCGACACGACGGGCCGCAGGTAGTCGAAGCTCATCTCGCCCGCGAGGATGCGACGGCGGTCGAGGTCGATCGACCACGCGGGCTCCTTCGGCGGACGGAACGCGATGGGGAAGGTCGGCGGCGCGAGCAGGCCCGCGTAGCCCTGGCGGCGCGCGTAGTCCTCGTCGTGATACAGCGGATTGCGGTCGCCGATCGCCTCGGCAAAGCGGCGGATCGCGCCTTTCTCCACTTCCACGGTGAACGGGGCGCTCCATGCGCCGATGAGCGAGCGGTCGATCTCGGGCATCGCAGGTGGCTCCTAGCCGTCGAGCCGCTCGATGATCGTCGCGGTGCCGAGGCCGCCGCCGCAGCACATCGATTGCAGGCCGTAGCGCCCGCCGCGCCGCTCGAGCTCGTTCAGCATCGTCGTCATGAGGCGCACGCCCGTCGAGCCCAGCGGATGGCCCATGCCGATCGAGCCGCCGTTCACGTTCACGCGCTCGAGCGGCGGCTTGATGTCGACGAGCCACGACCCGAGAATCGGCGCGAAGGCCTCGTTGATCTCGAAGAGGTCGATGTCGGTGACGCCCAGCTTGCCGATCGACAGCACCTTCTGCGTCGCCGGAATGGGACCCGTCAGCATGATCTCGGGATCGACGCCCACGACGGTCTGCGCATGGATGCGGGCGCGCGGGCGCAGGCCGAGCTCGGCCGCCTTGCGACGCGACATGAGGAGCATGGCGGACGCGCCGTCCGAGATCTGGCTCGAGTTGCCGGCGGTGATGCGACCGCCTTCCTGGAACGCGGGCTTGAGGCTCGCGAGCTTCTCCATCGAAGCATCGGCGCGGACGCCTTCGTCGCGCGTGAAGCGCGTGCCGTCGGGCTGCACGACCGCGTGGATCTGGCTGTCGAAGTAGCCCGCGGCGGCCGCCTTGGCGGCGAGCTGGTGCGAGCGCAACGAGAGCTCGTCGAGATGCGCGCGAGAGAGGTTCCATCGCTGCGCGATGCGCTCCGCGGCGATGCCCATGATCGGCATGTCGAACTGCTCGACGAGCGAGTCCGGGTAGCGCTTGCCGAGGCGAGGGTCGTCGGCCGCGCCCTGCGTGCGCGACATCGACTCGACGCCGCAGGCGATGACCATGTCGCACGTGCCCGTGTCGATCAAGTTGGCGGCGAAGTGCACGGCCTGCTGCGACGATCCGCATGCGCGCTGCACGGTGGCGCCCGGCACCGTCACCGGGAAGCCCGCCATGAGGAGCGCGGTGCGCCCGATGTTGCCCGCCTGGTCGCCGACCTGCGTCGCGCAGCCCGCGATGACGTCGTCGATGGCGCCCTTCGGCACGCCCGTGCGGGCGACGAGGCCGTTCAACGTGTCGGCCAAAAGCGCCGCGGGATGCCACGCGGCGAGCGAGCCGTTGCGCTTGCCGACGGGCGTTCGCACCGCGTCGACGATGACTGCTTCCTGGTCCTTGCTCATTTGTCGTTCCCCGATCTCCATGGACGGATCTTGCGGCCCAGCAGGTGGCCCGCGATCATGTTCTTGTGAATCTGCACGGTGCCTCCGTAGATGGAGCCGCCGCGCACTTCGCGATAGAGCCGCTCGACCGGGTAGTCGGTCATGTACCCGTAGCCGCCGAAGAGCTGGATGGCGTCGTCGCAGATCTCTTTCGCGGACTGCGCGGTGTAGACCTTGGCGATCGAGACCTCGAGCGGCGTGCCGCGCCCCGCGTCGATGTTGGCGGCGGCGCGCCAGCAGAGGAGCTCGGCGGCGTCGAGCTTCACCCGCATGTCCGCGAGCATCCACTGCAGGCCCTGGAAGTCGGCGAGCTCGCGCCCGAACTGCTTGCGCTCCTGCACGTAGCCGAGGGCGTGCTGGTACGCGGCCTTCGCGCATCCCAGCATGCGCGCGACGCTGCCGAGGCGCTCGGTATCGTAGACGTTGATGAGGCGGCCGAACGCGTTGCCGTCGGCCAGCACGTGCGATCGCGGGACGAGGCAGTCGTCGAAGAAGAGCTCGTACTGGAACTCGTCCGCCATGTTGCGCGTGCCGCGGCTGCGGTGGAAGCCGGGCGCGTCGTGCGGCACGATCACGGCGCCGATGTCCGCGGCCTTGCCCGTGGTGCCGAAGCGGCAATAGACGACGGTGTAGTGGTTGTCCTTCGCGGCGGTGATGAAGCACTTCTGGCCGTTGATGCGGACGTTGTCGCCGTCGACGCGCGCGGTGGTCTTGAGCGACGTCGCGGCTGAGCCCGCGTCGGGCTCGGTGATGCCGATCGAGATGCCGATCTCGCCGCGCGCGACGCGCGCCACGAAGTGCTCCTTCTGCCAGTCGGTGCCGAGGTGGAGGATGGCCCCCACCGCACCGGTGGACGTGCGGTGGCTCAAGCCCCCGAGCGTCGTGTCGACCGACTGCACCGTACGAAGGACGAGGAGGGTGGTCAGGAGCGAGAGGCCGACGCCCCCGTACTGCGGCGGCAGGTTGAGGCCCAGGAGACCCTGCGCCGCCATCGCCTTGCGCAGGGGCGCCAGGTCGCCTTCCTCGCGCGCCCTGGCGGCGATCGGGGCGAGGTGCTCGCGGCAGGCGCGCTCGGCGCCCGCGACGAGCGCCTCGTCGTCGGCGGAGATCGTGAAGTCCACGCGCGTCTCGTCCTGGCGTCCCGGGCTCGCTACTTCCAGCCCACCGTGCGGAAATTGAAGAGCGCGATGCCGTCCTGCGGCGCCCAGATCACGTTCTTCTTCTTGCCATAGACGTTGTAGAGCTCGGTGATGAGCAGCGTCGCGGCGTCGTCGTGCAGGATGCGCCCGATCTTGCGGAAGAGCTCGCCCCGCGCCTCGGCGCCGATGGTCGAGTTGGCCTGCGTGAGCAGCGCCTCGACCTCGGGATGGTAGTAGTCCGACCAGGTGCCTTCCTTCGCGAACGAGCCCGCGACCGGGTGCACCGGGTCGTAGATCGCGTTCGAGAACTGCGCGATCGTCGACGGGTTGGTCTTGTGCGTGTTGTTGAGGCGGCTCCACGCGGCGTAGTCGAGGCGCACGAGCTCCGTCTTGACGCCGATCTGGCTCCAGTACGCGACGAGCGCCTCGGACGCTTCCTTGGGCTGGTCGGTGCCGGCGTACAGCTTGAAGTTGAAGCCGTTGGGATAGCCCGCCTTCTTCAGGAGCTCCTTCGCCTTCTTGACGTCGTACGGATACGGCTTCAGGTTGGGGTCGCTGCCGTACGGGTACGACGCCGAGATGTACGAGCCCATCGGCGCGCCGATGCCCGCGAAGATGTTGTTGATGATCGCCTTGGTGTCGATCGCGTACTGCAGCGCCTGGCGCACCTCGACCTTGGACGTCGGCAGCGACGGGTCCGTCGAGTACAGCCGCACGTAAAGCGGGCCGCCGTTCGGGTTGGGGATGATGTCGATGTCGGGGATCTTGCGAAGGCGCGCGACGTCCTGGTACGGCAGCACCATCGCGATGTCGACCTCGCCCGTGACGAGCGCGTTCACGCGCGTGGCGGGCTCGATGATCATCTTGAGGACGAGGTTCTTGACCTTGGGCTTCTCGCCCCAGAACTCCTCGAAGCGCTCGAGCTCGAGCGTGCGGCCGATGTTGTGCGCCTTGAGCTTCCAGGGGCCGGTGCCGACGGGCGCCTTGGAGAAATCCTCGGGCGTCGCGAGCGCCTCCGTGTAGGCCTTGGGCACGATGTAGAGGAAGCCCGCGACCTTGTTGAGGAACGCGCCGTCGGGCTCCTTGAGCTTCATGACGACGGTGTCCTTGTTGGGCGTCTCGATGGTGTCGACCACCGGCGCGAAGTACACGCGCCGGGTGCTCTTGGTGGCCGGGTTGATGATGCGATCCATCGAGTACTTGACGTCCGCCGGCGTCACCGTCGCGCCGTTGTGGAACTTGACGTTCGGGCGCAACGTGAAGGTGTACGTCTTGCCGCCGTCGGAGATCTTGACGTCGGTGGCCATGCGCGGCGTGAGGTTGCCCTTGGCGTCGAAGCCGTACAGGGTGTCGAACATCGACAACCCGTACAGCATCGAGTCGCCGGTGGAGGTGACCTGCGCGTCGAGGCTGCGCACCTCCTTGTCGATCGCCACGACGATCGTGTCCTTGTCGATCGCCGGCTTGTCCGTGGCCATGGCCGCGGTGAACGGGAACAGCAGGAGCAGCAGGGCATTTCTCAGCACGCGCATGACATTTCCTCCTGGCGACGGCCGTACGGCCCGTGGTGGTCCCGCCCCCTTTTTGCCGCGTTCACGCGATCTCGTGGAGGCGGGGCTTGTAGCTTAACGCTGAAGCGTCGAGTCGAACGTCTCGCCGAGCTGCGCCTGGCCGATGATCTGGGCCGTGCGGTCGTGACCGGCGTGCAGGACGTGCGTCTCGAGGTCGCGTACGTAGCGGCTCAGCGGGAACTCGTCGAACATCGCGGTCGAGCCCGACGCATGGACGATCTTGTGCGAGAGGTCGAAGGCGACGTGCGCCGCCTGCGACTTCGCGGCCATCGAGATGAGCTCCGCCTCGACCACCGACTTCGTCCGCCACGCGCGGATGGCGTCGTGGAAGAGCGATTCCGCGGCGTCGATCGCGATCTTCATCTCGCCCGTGCGCATCTGGATGACGGGGTCCTTGCTCTTGCCGCGCTCCTTGGCGTAACCCAGGTACCAGTTGTACATGCCTTCGGTGGTGCCGAGGTAGTTGGCGGCGAAGCCAAGGTGGTACTTGCCCTGCCAGCGGCCGCGGGGGTAGGCGCCGGGGGTGGAGATGACGTTCTTGTCCGGGACGAAGACGTTGTCGAGCGTGATGATCGGGCTCGGCGCGCAGCGCATGCCGTTCGGCCGGTACCACGTGTTGTCGACGCTCACGCCTTCCATGCCGGGCTCGATCAGCACCATCATGTGGTTGTCGAGGTACTCCTTCACGCCTTCGACGGCGGCGAAGATCACCGCGAAGCTCATCTCCGGACCGTTGGTCGCGTAGTTCTTCTCGCCGTTGATGCGCCAGCCGCCTTCCACCTTCTTGGCCGTCGTGTTCATCATGTACATGTGGCGGCGCTTGGCCTCGCTGCCCACCGACGCGCACAGGAACGGGCGCTTGAACATGGGATCGATGTAGCGCTCGCGCTGGTCGGGCGTCGCCAGCGCGGCCAGGAGCCACGCCGTGTGGTTCTGGAGTTGCGCGCAGTGCGCCGTCCCGCTGCAGGCGCGCGCGACGACGCGGATCATCTGCAGGTACGCCGACGGGTCGTCCGTGTCGAGGTTGCTTCCCATGCCGCCCCATTCCTTGGGCGCGGTGGCGGTGAGCCAGCCGCCCTCGAAGAGCGTCTGCAGGTTCTCCATCGGCATGGAGTACGTCTCGTCGTACTTGCGGCCGCGAGGCCGGAACTCCTTGAGCGCCCGGTCGGCCAGGGTCTGGATTTCTTCGCTTGCGAGAACTTCTTCGGGACTGCGCATGTGCTGCTCCTCCTTGCGGGCCGCGGACTCGCGGCGCTTTGATCGGGACGTCAGTTGAGCGGAAAGGCGCCCGCGTGCTCGTCGGCGTCGCCGAAGAGCGCGTCGATGGCAAGCAGGCGCTTGAAGTAGTGACCGATGACGAATTCGTCCGCGATGCCGACGCCGCCGTGCATCTGCACGCACTCCTCGGCGACGAGCTTCGCGGCGTTGCCGACGAAGATCTTGGCCGCGTGCACCATGCGGCGCTTGCGGTCGGCGGGACCCGCGAGCGCCACGCTCGCGGCGAGGACCATGGAGCGGGACTCCTCGGCGGCGACGTATGCGTCCACGACGCGATGCTGCAGCGCCTGGAACGTGCCGATCGCGCGTCCGAACTGCTTGCGCGTCTTGAGGTAGTCGAGGGTGAGCGCGACCGCCGCGTCCATGGCACCCAGCGCCTCGGCGCACACCGCGACGATGGCATGGTCGACCGCGTCTTCCACGAGCGGCCAGGCGTCGTCGGGCGTACCGATCACCGCGTCGCGCGAGACGCGCACGTCGTCGAGCGTGACGTCGGCGGCGCGGCGGCCGTCGTACGTGGCGTAGCCGCGGCGCGCGAGGCCGGCCGAGGCCGCGGGGACGAGGAAGAGCGTGAGGCCGCGCGCGTCGTCGCGCGCGCCGGACGTGCGCGCGAGCACCACGAGCGATCCGGCATCCGCGCCGTCGAGCACGACGATCTTGCGTCCGCGCAGGACGTAGCCGTCGCCCGCGGCGGTGGCCGTGGTCGCGACGTCGCGAAGGGGCGCGCGGCCGCCCTCGTACCCCGCGAACGCGAGGCGCTCCCGCCCGGCGACGAGCGCGTCCACGAGGTCGCCGCGCCGCGCGCCGTCGAGGCCCTGCGCGACGATGCGACCGCACAGCACCACGGTGGAGAGATAGGGCGACGCGAAAAGCGACGCGCCGAAGCGCTCCATGAGGAGCATGGTCTCGAGCGCGCCGCCGGCGCCGCCGCAATCCTCCGGCAGCCCGACGCCGAGCCAGCCCAGGTCGGCCATCGCCTTCCAGTGCGCCTCGGTCGCGTACGCGCCCGTCGTGCGCCGGAGCTCGGAGCCATCGCCCCATTCGCGCTCGAGGAAGCGCGCGGCGCTCTCGGAGAGCATCTCCTGCTCGCTGGTCAGTCCGGGTAGCTTCATTTGTCGGTGAGGCCGAGCACCGCGTGGGCCAGGATGTTGCGCTGGACCTCGCTGGAGCCGGCGGCAATGGTGTAGCCGCGCCCGAAGAAGCGCTGCGGCGGCATCGCGGGACCGTAGAAGGGCTCGATGGACTCGAGCTGGTCCGCGTCGGACTCGTACGCGAAGGGCAGGCCGGACAGGCCTACCGCCTGCTGCAGGAGCTCGTGCGCGCGCTGCAGCGCCTGGCTGCCGCGCAGCTTGAGCATCGACGACTCGGGCCCGATGGTCTCGCCCGCCTCGACGCGCGCGAGGAACAGGAGCGCGGTCTGCTGGATGGCCATGAGGCGCACCTCGAGGTCGACGACCTTGCGGCGGAACCAGTCCTGGTCGAGCAGCATGCCGCCCGCCACCGGCGTCTGCGCGGCGATCTCCTTCAGGCGCTTCAGGCGACCGAGCGTCTCGCCGTAGCGCGACGCGTTCACGCGCTCGAACTGCAGGAGCGACTTCGCGATGCGCCAGCCGTCGTTCTCCTCGCCCACGCGATCCTCGACCGGCACCTTCACGTTGTCGAAGAACACCTGGTTGAAGTGATGGCGGCCGTCGATCGACACGATGGGGCGCACGGTGACGCCCGGGCTCTTCATGTCGATGAGGAGGAACGAGATGCCCGACTGCTGCTTCACGTCCGTCGCCGTGCGCACGAGGCAGAATATGCGGTTCGCCCAGTGCGCGAAGGACGTCCAGATCTTGCCGCCGTTGACGACGTAGTGATCGCCCTCGCGCACCGCGCGCGTCGACAGCGACGCCAAGTCCGACCCGGAGCCCGGCTCCGAGTAACCCTGGCACCACCAGTCCTCGGACGCGATGATGCGCGGCAGGAAGCGCGCGCGCTGGGCGTCGGTGCCGAAGCGGATGAGGATGGGCCCCAGCATCTTGAAGTTGAAAAGATGCACGGGCGGGCAGTACTGCGTGTGGTACTCCTCCTCGAAGATCCACCGGCGCATCGCGCCCCAGCCCGTGCCGCCGTACTCGCGCGGCCAGTTGGGCGCGATCCATCCGCGCTCCCGCAACTTGCCGTGCCAGGCGTGGAGCTCTTCCTTCTCTATGGGCCGTCCGTCGCGCACCTTGTCGCGCACCGCGGCGGGCAGGCTTTGCGAGAGGAACGCGCGGACCTCCTGGCGGAAGGCCTCGTCGGCGTCGGTGGCGCGAAGCGACTGGTCGAGCATGGCGGCTAGCGGCGCGTCTCGGGGCCGCCGCTCACGTACACGATCTGCCCGCTGACGAACGAGGCGTCGTCGCTCGCGAGGAAGCACACGAGGTTCGCGACGTCGCGCGGCACGCCCACGCGGCCCACGGGAATGCCCTTGGCGCGCTCGGCCTTGTATTCCTCCGGGTCGAGCCCGCGCCGCTCGGCGCTCTTGAGGTCATCTCGGTGTCGATGAAGCCGGGCGCGACCGCGTTGACCCCGAGGTGATGCCGTAGCGGCCGAGCTCGAGCGCGAGCGTGCGGGTGAACCCCTGGAGCCCCGCCTTGGCGGCCGAGTAATTGACCTGCCCGCGATTGCCGAGCGCGGACGTCGACGAGATGTTGACGATGCGGCCGTAGTGGTTCGGCACCATGGCCTTCTGGGCGGCCTGCGAGCACAGGAACGTGCCGCGCAGGTGCACGGCCATGACGCCGTCCCAGTCGTCGTCGGTCATCTTGTGGATGAGGTTGTCGCGCGTGACGCCCGCGTTGTTGACCAGGATGTCGAGCCGACCGGCCTTGGCGACCACGGCCTCGATCATGGATTCCACGTCCGGGCGCTTGGCGACGTCGCAGGCGAAGCCAGCGTCTGGCCCTTGTACTGGTCGGCGATGCCCCGCGCGGCCTCGTCCCGGCGGCACGGTCCAGGTCGCACACGACCACCGTGGCGCCATCCTCGGCGAAGCGCTCGGCGACGGCGCGGCCGATGCCGCGAGCGCCGCCGGTGACGAGCGCGACGCGGCCCGCGAAACGTTGAGTCATTGAATTGTCACTCCTGGCGCGACGGTCCTCGGGCGCCTTGCCTCGATCCGCCGCATGACAATCTCACCACAATCGTGCTGAAATGTCACTATCAGGTGGATCAATCCAAAGATTCTGTCACCCAAGGCATCTGACAATGTCGGCCGGGCAGGGCAAGCAAGCATCTCCGGACGGGTCGTGTCGACGCCCGCCACCGGTCGCACCGCCCGGGCAGGCGCGACCGGCTTCTTCGCCATCGGCGGTGCTGAGCATCCTGCTCGTGATCGAGGCCGGTCCACCGCAGCGCCGGCGGCATGCTGCTGCCCCGCGCTCGCGACCTCGGTGAACGCGAGCATGGCCGAGCTCGCGGGGGTCATCAGCGCGCTCTTCCTGGCGCAGGGCCTGAGCCAGATTCCCGTGGGCATCCTCATCGACCGCTACGGGCCGCGCGCGATCATCCCGTCGTTCGCGATCATCGGCGCCGTGGGCACGATGGTGTTCGCGACCGCCACGCAGGGCATGACGCTCGGCCTCGGGCGCCTTCTCACCGGGCTCGGCTTTTCCGCCACGGTGATGGGCTCGTTCGTGCTCACGACGCGCTGGGTCGCGCCGGAGCGCTTCACCACCATCTCCGGCCGCTTCCTCTTCATCGGCGGCATGGGAAGCCTCCTCGCCACGACGCCGCTCGCGTACGCGATCGAGACGATCGGCTGGCGCGCGACGTTCGGGTGGCTCGCGGCGCTCACGCTGCTGGGCGCCACGCTGACCTGGCTCGTGGTGCGCAACGAGCCGCCCGGCTCGAAGCACGCGCCCGCGGTCCAGCCCATCGGCCTGCGCTCGCTCCTCGCCGAGTGGGCGTCGATCCTCCGCAACCGCCGCATCTGGCCGATCCTCGTCGTCGGCCTCGTGCTGTACTCGCCGCAGCAGATCCTCCTGGGCCTGTGGGCGGGGCCGTTCTTCGACGACGTGCATCACCTGGGCGCGGTGCCGCGCAGCCAGATCCTCTTCGTGATGGCGCTCGGCATGAACCTGGGCTACATGGGCTTCGGCCCGCTCGAGCGGCGGCTCAATCGCCGGCGGCCGATCATCCTGACCGCGATGGGCACGATCGCCGCGCTGTTCGCCGTCGTGGGCGCGTATGCCTACTCGTCGGCGTGGTTGAGCGCGATCGCCTTCTGCGCGATCTCGATCGTCGCTCCGTTCTTCATCGTGTCGATGTCGCACGCGCTCGCGTTCTACCCGCAGCGCTTCTCGGGTCGCGTCATGTCCACGCTCAACATGACGTGCATCGTCGGCGTCGTGTTCGTGCAGAACCTCACCGGCCTCATCGTGACCGCCTTCCCGTCCGCCGACGGCGGCGGGTCGGTGACGGGCTACCGATGGGTCTTCGCGGCCATGGCGGCGCTGTACGCCGCCGCGGCGCTTCTCTACAGCGTGACCCCCGAGGCGAGGCCCGACCAGCCCCGCCCGACGAGTCTGCCGTGACGGCAAGGAATCGCGTGTTCGCCGCCCCTGCCCGCCGCGTTGGCGGGGCGGGGCATCCTGCGTACAATCCGGCACCGAGCGAGGGAGCCCGTGCGATCCGACGACAACGAGTGGACACCTAAGCTCGCGCCCGCCGACGGGCCGCGCTACCTGGCGCTTGCCGGCGCCATCGCGAGCGCCATCGACAGCGGCGAGCTGCCGCCGGGGGCACAATTGCCCCCTCAGCGCGACCTGGCCGAGCGGCTCGGCGTCACGGTCGGCACGGTGGGACGCGCCTACGCGCTCGCCAAGAGCCGCCGCCTCGTCACGGGCGAGGTCGGCCGCGGCACGTTCGTATGCGGCAACGAGGGCGGCGACGCCCACGAGGTCGGCGTCATGCCCCGGATGGCGGAGCGCGACACCATCGACTTCGTCTGCTACCGCTCGCTCGTGCCCGGGCTGGGCGAGGTGCTCGCGAAGTCGATCACGCGCTCCAACGACGAGTTCCATCGCCACGTGAGCGCGTACGCGCCCGACAACGGCTTCCTCACGCATCGCATCGCGGGCGCGACGTGGATCGCCCGCGCGGGCTATCGCGTCGCGGCGGAGCAGGTGATCCTCGTCAACGGCGCGCAGCAGGGCATCACCGTCGCGCTCCTCTCGCTGTGCCGCCCCGGCGATACCGTGCTCACCGAGGCGCTCACGTACTCGGGCATGCGCGCCATCGCGGGGCTGCACGGCATCCACTTGCACGGCGTGGCGATCGACCGCGACGGCATCGTCCCGAAGGCGCTCGACGCCGCGTGCGCGCAGACCGACGCGCGCGTCGTGTACCTGCAGCCCACGCTCCACAACCCGACCACCGCGACGATGCCGCTCGCGCGCCGCCGCGAGATCGCCGACGTCATACGCAAGCGCGGCCTCACGCTCATCGAGGACGACGCGGGCGCGAGCGTGCTCTCGGGCAGCGACCGCCCGCCGGCGCTGTCATCGCTCGTGCCCGACCAGTCGTGCTACATCACGAGCGTATCGAAGAGCGTGAGCCCGACGCTGCGCCTCGGCTACGTCGGGTGCGCGCAGCACGTCTACCCGCGGTTGTCCGCAGCGTTCCAGGCGATGTCGCTCGCCGTATCGCCGCTCATGGCGCAGATCGTCCCCGACCTCATCAACGAGGGCGTCGCGGAGGAGATCGCGAAGAAGACGCGCGTCGAGCTCGCCCGGCGCCGGAAGCTCGTGACGGCTCTCCTGCCGGGCCTCGACGTGCGCTCGGACCCGTCCGCGTCGTTCATCTGGCTCGGCCTGACGCCGGGATGGGAGTCGGGCGAGTTCGTGGCCGAGGCGAAGCGGCTCGGTGTCTCGGTGGTGTCGTCGGGGCACTTCGCGATCGACCGCAGCTTCACGCCCCGGGCGGTGCGGCTGCGCCTGTGCCCCCGCGCCGACGACGACGTGATCCGCAGCGCGATCGAGACGCTCGCGTCGATCATGAGGACGAGCCCGCCGCTCAACGCGACGGTGATCTAGAGGAATTCCCTCGCGCCGCGCGGTCGCTTACGACGGCCGCAAGCGCTCGTCAGGTCTCGACCACTGCGACGACCTGGCCTTCCGCGACGGCGTCGCCGGCCGCGACCCGCACCTCGGCCACGGTGCCCGCGTGCTCCGCCACCAGCGGCACCTCCATTTTCATCGACTCGACGATGATGACCGCGTCACCCGCGGCGACGCGCGTGCCGGGCGGCGCCTCCACTTTCCAGACCGTCCCGGTGATGATGGAGGGGATATCGACGAGGGGCACGGGGCGGCGGTCCTTGGCAAAGGGGTGGAAGTGACCCTATCATTGTACCCATCGTTTGTAGGACAACCTAATAAAATTGTCTCCCAGGAGTCGGGGCGCTCGTCCAGGGCCGCCTCGTGGACCGCACCATGGATGAACCCACACTGAACGAGCTCGCCGACCGGCGGGCCAAGGCGCTTGCGATGGGCACCCCGGCGGCGCTCGAGAAGATCGCCGCCAGCGGAAGGCTCAACGCGCGCCAGCGAGTGGAGGCCCTGCTCGATCCCGGGTCCTTCGTCGAGATGGGGCTCCTCGCGCGGAGCCAGCACCCCACGCTCCACGACAAGACGCCGGCCGACGGCCTGGTCGCCGGCTCCGGCCTGGTCGAGGGACGCCCGGTTTACGTCATGTCCGAGGATTCCTCGGTCGTGGCGGGGACGCGCGGGCGCACCGCGGAAGCGAAGAGCTCGCGCATCCGCGACCTCGCGCTTCGCCACCAGCGGCCGCTCATCGTGCTCATGGAGGCGGGCGCCGGCCGCTTCCAGGAGAACAACGGCGCGATGGCCGCCGGCATCGGCTACCGGTTCCGCGACCACTTCCACCTCTCCGGCCGCGTGCCGCAGGTGGCGGCGGTGATGGGCGCGTGCTTCGGCGGGCCGTCTTTCACCGCGATGCAATCCGACTACGTGGCCATCGTCGAAGGCACCGGGTTCATCGGCATGTCCGGGCCGCCCGTGGTGAAGGTGGGCGTGGGCCTCGACGTCACCAACGAGCAGGTCGGCGGCGCGACCAAGAGCTCCGTGGAGACGGGGCAGGTCGACTTCGTCGCGAAGAGCGATGCCGACTGCATCGCGAACATCCGCGAGTTCCTGGCGTACTTCCCCTCGAACAGCCATGAGTGGCCGCCGTCGAGGGCGCCCGAGCCCGCGCGCGTGGACACCGACGAGGGCAAGGCCGCGATCCGCAAGATCGTCCCGGACAACCAGCGCCGCGTCTACCCGATGATCGAGGTGGTGCGCAGCCTGGTCGACGGCGGCCGCTGGTTCCCGTATCGCGAGCGCTACGGGCCGAACCTCATCGCGGGCTGGGCGCGCATCGGCGGCAGGCCGGTGGGCATCGTGGCGAACAACTCGATGCACCTCGCGGGCGCGATGGACGAGAAGGCGGGCAACAAGCTCTGCAAGTTCGTCAACATCTGCGACGCCTTCCACATCCCGCTCGTGTTCCTGACGGATTGCCCCGGGTTCCTGGTCGGCCCCGACGTCGAGAAGCTGCGCATGGTGTCGCTGGCGGCGCGCTGCCTCAATACCGTCATCGGCGCCACCGTGCCCAAGATCACGATCGTCGTGCGCAAGGCCATCGGCCTCGCGTACCTCGCGATGGGCGGCAAGGCGACGGGCACCGACGTGATCGTCGCGTGGCCTACCGCGCGCTTCGACGTGATGGGTCCCGCTGCCGGCGTGGAGATCGTATACGGCCGCGAGATCGCGCGCGCCGAGGATCCGAAGGCCAAGCGCGAGGAGATCGCAAAGCGCGTCGACGACGCGTCCAAGGCCTACGTCGCGGCCGAGATGGGGATCATCGATGACGTGATCGACCCCGCCGAGACGCGCGAGCTGATCCTCGACGCCCTGCGCCGCACGAAGAGCAGCGCGGCGCCCGCGTTCAAGCACCGGATCGACCCATGACGCAGGTCCGCAAGCGGACTCGCGCGGCGAAGCCCGCGCCCGTGCCCGCGTCGCTCCTCGTGGAGCGGCGCGACGGCGTGCTGCGGCTTCGCCTCGCGCGTCCCGCGAAGCTCAACGCGCTCGACCACGCGCTGATCGAGGGTCTCCTCGCGACGATCGAGTCCGCGCGCGGGGACGACGAGGTGCGCGTCGTCGTGGTGACGGGCGAGGGCCGGGCGTTCTGCGCGGGCATCGACTTGGACGAGGTGCGCGCGCTCTCGACGCGCTCGGCCATCGCCGCGCATGCCGGCCTCGTCGCGCGCCTCCAGTCGGCCTTCCGCGACATCGACAAGCCCGTGATCTGCGCGGCGCATGGCTACGCGTTCGGCGCGGGCTGCGGCCTCGTGGCCGCGAGCGACATCGCGATCGCGGCGCGCTCCGCGCGCTTCGGCTACCCCGAGGTCCGGCGCGACGTGCTGCCCGCGCTGGTGCTCCCGACGCTCGTTCGCCAGGTCGGGCGCAAGGCGGCATTCCACCTCGCGGCGACGGGCGCCATCGACGCTGCGACCGCCGCCACGCTGGGGCTCGTCACGCAGGTCGTCGACGATGCCGACCTCGAGGACGCGACGTCGCGGCTCGCCGCGGAGCTCGCCTCGCGCGATCCGCGCACGCTCGCCGCGTTGAAGCGCCTCTTCGCGAGGTCGCGAGGTGCCGTTCGGCGCAGGCGCTGCGCCGCGCGCGCGCCGCGAACGAAGGTGCGCAGCGACAACGTCCGGGCCGGCCGGCGCGTCGGGCCCACGCGCACCCGCCGCCTAACCGCTCTGGAGAACGCAAGGAAAGCCATGGCCTACGAACAGATCCTGTACTCCGTCGACGCCGCGGTCGCGACGATCACGTTCAACCGCCCCGAGAAGCTCAACGCCTGCAAGGACCCGATCCCGGCGCGGTGCGCGCGCGATCAGTCGCGCGATCGACGACAAGGCGTGCGCCATCGTCGTCACGGGCGCGGGCCGGGGATTCTGCTCGGGCGCGGACATGGACCGCCTCACGCAGCGCAGCGAGGCGGCAAGTGGAGGCGGGTGTGGAACCAGCAGCAAGAGCCGTACGAAAACCAGCAAGCGCCGGCCGCGCTGCGCGCTTCTCGTATTCGCCGCGGTGCCGAAGCCCACCGTCGCCGCGATCAACGGCCCCTGCGCGGGGGTGGGCCTCGTCATCGCGTGCTACTGCGACGTCCGCATCGCGAGCGAGTCCGCCGTGTTCCTCACGGCGTTCGCGCGCGTGGGACTGATCGCGGAGCACGGCATCGCGTGGGTGCTCCCGCGCATCGTGGGGGCGGGCGCATGGACCTCCTCCTGTCGTCGCGCAAGGTGGGTGCCGGCGAGGCGAAGGCGATCGGGCTCGTGACGCGCGTGGTGCCGGACGCCGATCTCGCGAGCGACGCCGCGGCGTACGCGCGCGACCTCGGCGAGAAAGTCTCGCCGCGCTCCGTGCGCGTCATGAAGCACCAGGTGTGGCAGGCGCAGTTCACCCCGCTGGCCGACGCGCTCGAGCTCGCCAACTCCGAGCTCGCCAAGAGCTTCGGCACCGACGACTTCCGCGAGGCCGGCGTCGTCGCGCGCCGCAAGGCCAACTTCGTAGGATCGTGACGCTCGTGACGAACGACTCGCTCGACGGGCAGGTCGCGTGGATCTGCGGCGCGCGCGGCGCCATCGGCGCCGAGACGGCGCGCGTCCTCGCCGCGGCGGCGCACGCTCGTGCTCTCGTCGCGGAACGCGGCGTCAAGCCTGGTGCTCGCGAAGCAGGTGCGGCCACAGGCGCCGGCGCCGCTCGTGCTGGCGCTCGACGACGGCATCGACGCGCGTGCAGCAGACGAGGCGGTCAGCGCGC
>JBGAIS010000029.1:0-28414 GCA_044225355.1 Casimicrobiaceae bacterium
GTGTCGCCCACCTCGAAGCCCGTGCGAAGGTCCTTGATGCGCGACTGGTCGAGCACGTACGAGCGGATCTGGTGCCCCCAGCCGATGTCGGTCTTCGAGTCCTCGAGCTTCTGCTGCGCTTCCTGGCGCTTGCGGATCTCGAGCTCGTACAGCTTCGACTTCAGCATCTGCATGGCTTCAGCGCGGTTGCGATGCTGCGAGCGGTCGTTCTGGCACTGCACGACGATGTTCGTGGGCAGGTGCGTGATGCGCACGGCGGAGTCCGTCTTGTTGACGTGCTGGCCGCCCGCGCCCGACGCGCGATACGTGTCGATGCGAAGGTCGGCGGGATTGATCTCGACCTCGATCGAGTCGTCCACCTCCGGGTACACGAACACGCTCGCGAACGACGTATGACGCCGCGCGTTGGAGTCGAACGGGCTCTTGCGCACGAGGCGATGCACCCCGACCTCGGTGCGCAGGTAGCCGTAGGCGTACTCGCCCTCGACCTTGATCGACGCGCTCTTGATGCCCGCGACGTCGCCGCTCGACTCCTCGAGGAGCTCGGTCCTGTAGCCCCGGCGCTCGCAATACTTGAGGTACATGCGCAGGAGCATCGACGCCCAGTCCTGGGCCTCGGTGCCGCCGCTGCCGGCCTGGATGTCGATGAAGCAGTTGGCGGGGTCGAGCGGATTGTTGAACATCCGCCGGAACTCGAGCCCCTCGACCGACTTGCGCAGGCCCGCGACGTCCTCCTGCACGGCGAGCATGGTGTCGTCGTCGCCTTCGCCGCGCGCGAGATCGAAGAGCTCCCTGCTGTCGTGGAGTCCGCCGTCGAGCGTCGAGAGCGTGCCGACGATGCCGTCGAGCTCCTTCTTCTCCTTGCCGAGCGACTGGGCGCGCTCGGGTGAATCCCAGACCTTGGGATCCTCCAGCTCGCGCGAGACGACCGCGAGCCTCTCCGACTTCACATCGAAGTCAAAGATACCTCCGCAGCTCGGCGGTGCGTTGCGCAAGGTCCGCGAGCGTGTTGGCGATGACGTTGATCTCCTCGGCTTCCATGTCGGCCATTTCCCTTGGGATAACAGGCGATTATACGCCCGCGCAAGCGGTAAAATGACGCTTCCCGATCAGGAGTTCCTCGCAATGCCTACCTTCTTCGTCAACAAGGAGCGCGTCGACATCTCGGCCAGCGTACCCGGCGACACGCCGCTCCTCTGGATCCTGCGCGACAACCTCAACATGACCGGCACCAAGTTCGGGTGCGGCATGGCGCTGTGCGGCGCGTGCACCGTGCACCTCGACGGCCAGCCTACGCGCTCGTGCGTCACGCCGCTGTCCGCGCTCAAGCCCGGCGTCGAGATCACCACCATCGAGGGCCTGTCGACGAAGGAGGGCAAGGCCGTGCAGGCCGCGTGGGAGAAGATCGACGTGCCGCAATGCGGCTACTGCCAGTCGGGCCAGGTCATGGCGGCCTCGGCGCTCCTCGCGAAGAACAAGCGCCCCACCGACGCCGACATCGACGAGGCCATGGCGGGCAACGCGTGCCGCTGCGCGACGTACGTGCGCATCCGCGCGGCCATCAAGGAAGCCTCGAAGGCGCTGGGCTAGGAGACGACGATGAATCCCATGCGCATGCGCCCCATCAGCTCGCCCGCGGTCTCGCGCCGCGTGTTCCTCAAGTCCACCACGGCCGCCGGCGCGGGGCTCTCGCTCGCGATCTTCACGGGCGAAGCCGCCGCGCAGATGTCGGGCCCCGGCCTCACGCAGGGCAGCGCCGCGCCCGGCACGCTCGCGCCGAACGCGTTCCTGCGCGTGGGCAAGGACAACACCGTCACCGTAGTCGTGAAGCACCTCGAGATGGGCCAGGGCACGTTCACCGGCCTGCCGACGCTCGTGGCGGAAGAGCTCGACGCCGCGTGGTCGCAGGTGCGCGTCGAGGGCGCGCCTGCGGATGCGAAGCTCTACAACAACCTCCTGTGGGGTCCCGCGCAGGGCACGGGCGGCTCCACGGCCATGGCCAACTCGTTCGAGCAGTATCGCCAGGCCGGCGCCGCCGCGCGCGCGATGCTCGTCGCCGCCGCCGCAGCCGGCTGGAAGGTGCCGGCGGAGTCGATCGTCGTCAAGGCCGGCGTGGTTTCCCACACGAGCGGCAAGAAGGCGACGTTCGGCGATCTCGCCGACGCCGCGTCGAAGCAGGCCGTGCCCGCGAGCGTGAAGCTCAAGGACGCGAAGGATTTCGTCTACATCGGCAAGGCGTTCCCGCGCACCGACTCCAAGGCCAAGTCGAACGGCACGGCTCGCTTCACCCAGGACATGAAGCTGCCGGACATGCTCACCGCAGTCGTGCTGCACGCGCCGCGCTTCGGCCAGAAGCTCGCGAAGGTGGACGCCGCCGGCGTGTCGAGCGTGCCGGGCGTGCGCTACGTGGTGGAGATTCCCACGGGCGTCGCCGTCATCGCCACGACGTTCTGGGCGGCGAAGAAAGGCCGCGACGCGCTGAAGGTGGAGTGGGACGAGTCGACGGGCTACAAGGGCTCGACCGACGCGCTCACGACCGAGTACAGGGCGCTCGTCGCCACGCCGGGCAAGACAGCGCGCAAGGATGGCGATGCCGCCAAGGCCTACGACGAGGCCGCGAAGAAGGTCGAGGGCGTTTACGAGTTCCCGTACCTCGCGCACGCGGCGCTCGAGCCCATGAACTGCGTGGTCAAGCTCACGCGCGAGTCGTGCGAGATCTGGAACGGCGAGCAGTTCCAGACCGGCGACCAGTTCGCCATCTCGAAAGCGACCGGGCTCAAGCCCGAGCAGATCAAGCTCAACATGCTCTTCGCGGGCGGCAGCTTCGGACGGCGCGCGAGCTCCAAGTCCGACTACATCCTCGAGGCGGTCAACATCGCGATCGAGCTCGTGCGCCGCGACAAGCTCGGCATTCCCGTCAAGCTCGTGTGGACGCGCGAGGACGACATGAAGGCGGGCTTCTACCGGCCGATGTACGTGCACTCGCTGAAGGCCGGCCTCGACGCCAACGGCAAGGTGGTGGGCTGGCAGCACCGCGTCGCGGGGCAGTCGATCCTCGCCGGCACCGCGTTCGAGTCGATGATGGTCAAGGACGGCATCGACCTCACGAGCGTCGAGGGCGCATCGTCGCTGCCTTACGAGATCCCGCACCTGGCCGTGGAGCTGCACACCACCACGCCCGGCGTGCCGGTGCTGTGGTGGCGCTCGGTCGGGTCGACGCACACCGCGTACTCCACCGAGACTTTCATCGACGAGCTCGCCACCACCGCGGGCAAGGACCCGGTGGCGTTTCGCCGCGATCTCCTCGCGAAGCACCCGCGCTTCCTCGCGGCGCTCGACCTCGCGGCGCAGAAGGCCGACTGGTCGAAGCCGCTCGCGCCGGGCAAGGCGGGCGACAAGCGTGGCCGCGGCGTCGCGGTGCACGAGTCGTTCGGTACCGTCGTGGCCCAGGTGGCCGAGGTCACGGTCGACAAGGACAACAAGTTCCGCGTCGATCGCGTCGTGTGCGCGGTCGAGTGCGGCCTCGCCGTGAATCCCGACGTGATCCGCGCGCAGATGGAAGGCGGCATCGGCTTCGGCCTCACGGCGGCGCTGTACGGCAAGATCACGCTCAAGGACGGCGTCGTCGAGCAGTCCAACTTCCACGACTACCCGCTCCTGCGCATCAACGAGATGCCGGCGATCGAGGTCCACATCGTGCCAATCCACCGCCAAGCCCTCGGGCGTCGGCGAGCCCGGCGTGCCCGTGATCGCGCCGGCGGTGGCGAACGCGCTCGCGGCCGCCACGGGCAAGCGCCTGCGGGTCCTGCCGCTGTCGCTCGCGTAGCCCGCGTGAAGCCGCACCGGGGCCCTCCCCGGCGCGGCGCCGTATGATGCGGGCGTGGACGCGTGGTTCCCGCCCCTGCTGGCCGCGCTGGCCCTGCCCAAGTACGGGCTCAGCACGGTCTTCGTCATCGCGTTCGTGTCGGCCACGCTGCTGCCGATGGGCTCCGAGCCCGCGGTGTTCGGGCTCGTCAAGCTCAATCCCGACCTCTTCTGGCCGGCCGTGCTGGTGGCCACGGCGGGCAACACCGCGGGCGGCGCGCTCACGTGGTGGATGGGCTACGGCGCGGAGCGCGCCTACGAGCGCGTCACGCGCAACCCCGCCGCGGCGCACCCGCGCGCGCTGCGCTGGCTCGAGCGCTTCGGCCCGCGCGCCTGCCTCCTTTCGTGGCTGCCGATCGTGGGGGATCCGCTGTGCGCGGTCGCGGGCTGGCTGCGCCTCGCGTTCTGGCCCTGCGTCCTCTACATGGCCATGGGGAAGTTCGCGCGCTACGTCGTCATGACCGCCGTGCTGCTGTGGTTCTTTCCCGGGACGTTTGCGCCCTGACCGCCGACACCCGCACAATAGCCCTACACGGAGACGCCACCATGACCCCAACGTCCGACCGCGAGCTCATCACCGACGCGAGCAATCCGCTCGGGCTCGACGGCATCGAGTTCATCGAGTACGCCACCAGCAAGCCGCAGGCCCTGGGCCAGGTGCTGGAGACCATGGGCTTCCGGCCCATTGCGCGACATCGCTCGCGCGAGGTCCTGCTCTATCGCCAGGGCGACATGAACGTGATCGTCAACGCGCACATCGCGAAGCTGCCGCGCACGGTGGAGCCGGTCGACCGCCCGGTGATCGCCGCGGTGGCGCTGCGCGTGCGCGACGCCGCCGCCGCGTACCGGCACGTCATCGCGGCCGGCGCCTGGGTGGTCCCGACGAGCGTCGAGGTGATGGAGCTCAACATCCCCGCCATCCACGGCGTCGGGTCGAGCCGCATCTACTTCGTCGACCGCTACCGCGACTTCTCCATCTACGACGTCGACTTCACGCTCATTCCCACCGTCGATCCGCATCCACCCGCGCTCGCCGGAATGCACTGGTTCGGCATCGTGCAGTACATCGGCACCGATCGCATGGAGGACTGGACCGAGTTCTATCGAGAGCTCTTCGGCTTCACGGCGCTGCCGGACGAGAAGCGATACGGCATCCTGCCCAAGGGCCGCATCCTGCGAAGCCCCGACGGCAGCTTCTTCCTCCAGCTCATCGAGCCCAAGCCCGGCATCCTCGACGTCGAGCCCGACGAATCGCTGCAGCGCGTGGGGCTCGGCACGTCGGACGTCCTCGCGGCGGTGGCGGCGCTGCGCGCGCGCGGCGTCGCCTTCGTCGAGAAGGACGCCGTGCACTCCGATCCTCGCGGCGCGCTCACGCAGGGCGTGCTGGGCGGGGTGATGTTCGAGCTGGTGCACGACGAGCGATGAGCCTCGTCATGTCCCCGGCGCGCGCTTAGGCATCCCATGTCCGCCCACATCAACTTCGACGACTTCGGCATGGACACGATCTCGCTCGCGGGGTCGCTCCCGGCGAAGCTCGCCGCCATGCGCGACGCCGGATTCACGCAGGTCATGCTGTCCGCGCGCGACGTCGCCGGCCACGAGGGCGGGATCGACGCCGCCGCGCGGGCCGTGCGCGACAGCGGCTTGCGGGTCACGGGCTTCCAGGTCCTTCGCGATTTCGAGGGCCTGTCGGGCCACCTGCATGAATACAAGGTCGATATCGCGAAGTCGATGCTCGAGATGTGCAGCGCGGTCGGCTCGCCGGTGCTCCTCGTGTGCTCGTCGACGTCCTCGCACGCGACCACCGACCGCGACGCGCTCGCGAGGGACCTTCGCAAGCTCGCGATGCTCGCGGTCCCGCTCGGCATCCGCATCGCCTACGAGGGCTTGTCGTGGGGCCGCACGATCAACGAGTTTCCCGACGCCTGGGACATCGTGTGCCGCGCCGACGCGCCCAACCTCGGCATCGGCATCGACTCGTTCCACGCGTTCGCGACCAAGTCCTCGCTCGAGGACCTCGAGATGCTGTCGCCCGACAAGATCTTCCTCGTGCAGCTCGCCGACTTCATGTGGCAGGAGATCCGCAGCGTGGAGGAGCGCATCAACACCGCGCGCCATTTCCGCGTGTTCCCGGGCGAGGGCGTGCACAGCGAGGCTCTCGCCGAGCTCGTCACGCGGCTCGACAAGATCGGCTATCGCGGCGACTACAGCTTCGAGGTCTTCAACGACGACTACAGCCAGGTCCCGCTCGGCACCGTGTGCCAGCGCGCCCGCCGCTCCGCCATCTGGCTCGCCGAGGACGTCCTGCGCCGCTCCGTGCCTCTCCCCAACCAGATCCGCCTCCGCGCCGCGATTAAGTAGGGTCGGAGTCGACTTAATTGGTCGGACGTCGCTCGATCGATCGATGCGACCAGAATCAAGTCGACTCCGACCCTACTCAAAAACTTAAGTCGACTCCGACCCTACTTAATCGATGTAGGCGTCGACGGGCGTGCCCGGGCCGGGCAGGAGGCGCCCGTCGCGGTAGATGGCGTAGCGGACGCCGTTGCGGCCGCTCTCCTTCACCGCGTACATGAGCTTGTCGACGAGGGCGCTCGCGTCCTCGGGCTTTTGCATCGCTTCCTCGAACGCGATGACGCCGACGCTGAAGCTGATGGGCCAGCCCTCCGCGGCGACGGCGACGGTGAGCGCGGTGAACATCGCGTCGAGCGGACGGCGCATCGCCCGCGCGTCGGCATTGGTCATGAGCACCGCGAACTCGTCGCCGCCGAGGCGAGCGACGATGTCCGACCGCCTCACCGAGCCCGCGAGCGTGTGCGCGATCCTCACCAGCGCGCGATCGCCCTCCGCGTGTCCCTGCGTATCGTTAAGCTTCTTGAAGCGATCGACGTCGACGTACGCCATCACGAACGGCTGCCGCACGCGAGCCAGGTCGGCGTGGCTTCGCGCGAGCGCGTCCTCGAACGCCCGCCGGTTGCTGATGCCCGTCAGGGGATCGGTGCGCGCCCGCATACGTTCCGCCGCGTAGCCGGCCTCGATGACCCGGCGACGCCCCACCTCGCGCACCGCGCGCCGCGCCACGAGCACGATCGGCAGCGTGAGCGCGACGAGCGTCAGGACGGCGAGGCCGACGATGGACCGCGTGTACCCGCGCCAGTCGTCCAGGAGCTTGACGTCGGAGAGCGCCGCGAAGGCGACGAGGTTGGTGCCCGGCACGGCCGACAGCGCGATGATGCCGTCGGCGTCGGCGACGTCGCGCAGCACGCGACGCGCGGGCTCCGCGGCCTTGCCGCCCGTCCCCGCCGCGGCCGCCGGCGCCGTCGTCGGCTGCGCGCCGGTCGACTCGGAATAGCTGTACAGGAGCCCGTCGCGATCCATGATCCCCACGACGGAGCGCTCGCCGACGCGGAGCTCGCGAAAGAGCTGCACGAGGCGCTCGGGGTCGAGCGCCGTCACGAGCACGCCGTCGAACTCGCCGTTGGGTGCCACCAGGCGCACCGCGAGCGGAATGGTGAGCCGCCCCGACACGCGCCCGATCCGCGGCTGGTCGATCACGATGCGGCCGTCGTTGCGCTCGCGCGCCGCGATGAACCACGGAAGGTCCGCGGCGGACCGGCGCACGCGTAGGGCCTCGGGATCGGTCGAGTCGACGAGCCAGCCGTCGCGGTCGTAGCGAAGCACCCGGCGCTCGATGTCGGAATTGCCGAAGCCCTGCAGCGAGTCCGTGAGCCCCGCGAGACGCGTGGCGCCGCCGGTGCTCTCGTACACGACCTTGATGAGCCCGAGCGTGCGCCCGAAGCCCTCGACGCTGCGCGTGACCTGCTCCTGCAGCACGCGCGCGAGGTTGTCGGCTTCCGCGCGTCCGCTCGCGAGCTCGCGCTCGCGCGTCGAGCGCGTCTCGTAGCCGGCGTACGCGCCCAGCGCGCAGGCCACCACGAGCCACAGCGCGACGTACGGCCACAGGACGCTCGCGATGCGCGACGGTGTCATTTAGCGTGAGCCCTAGCGCCGGCGGTCGTTCTGCGAGTTCGAGTAGTGCTGGCGCTTGGCGGCGTACATCCGCGAGTCGGCAAGGGTCATCGTGTGCTCGATGCGCTCGCCCTGCTTGCACGTCGCCGTGCCCGTCGCGAGGCTCAGGCGCGGCCCGTGGTAGAACTGGTTGTTGAGGTCGGCCACGAGCTCGATGCGCTCCGTCACGAGGCCCGCGCCGCGCGCGTCCACGCCCGGCAGCAGGATCGCGAACTCGTCGCCGCCCATGCGCGCCGCGGTGACGTCCTCGCCCACGGCCTTGCGCAGGATCTCGCCCACGCGCCGCAGGAGCGCGTCACCCGCGGCGTGCCCGAGCGAGTCGTTGACTTCCTTGAGGCCGTTGAGGTCGACCATCACCACGCTCACGGGATAGGGACCGTTGCGCTCGACGCGCGCGACGTCGTCCTCGAAGTACGACCGGTTGCGAAGCTGGGTCAGGACGTCGTGCTTGCCCAGGAACTCGAGGTAAGCCTCGGCCTTCTTGCGCGCCGTGATGTCGGTGAGGGAGATGAGCACGAGCTCCCACGTCTCCTCGTAGCCGGGGAGCACGGAGAGCTGGAGGTGGGCATCGATGGCGTCGCCCGTGAGCGAGTAATTGACCACCTCGCGGCGCAGGAACAACTTGCCCTCCCACAGCTCCGCGAGCTCCTCGGCGAAGTGCGCGCGCATCTCGTCGCGGAAGATCTCCGGCAGGCGCGCGAGGAGCGTCTCCTTGTCGGGCGCGCCGAACATCCGCAGCGTCTGCTGGTTGACGTCCATCACGCGGATCTCGCGCATGCAGCGCAGCACGAACTCCGGATGCACGTCGAGGAAGACGCGGAAGTCGGTGATGCCGAGCGCGCGGACCTCGTCGAGGCGCGCCTTCACGGCGCTGAAGTCCTCGACCCAAAGCGACACCGGCGAGTGCTCGAACAGGCCGCGGGCGTAGCTCTCGCTGCGCGCCAGGGCGCGCGACGCGCGCGCGGCCTCCGACACGTCCTCGATCGACAGGAGGACGCGATCCCACGTCGCCTCGTAGCCCGGCAGCACGGTGCCGTGGAGCTGGATGTCGAGGCGCTTGCCGGTAAGCGCGTAGTTGACGGTGGTGCTCTCGAATCCGTTGCGCCCATCCCACAGCGCGCACAGCTCGCGGACGTGATTGTCGAGCATGTCGTCGCGAAACACCTGCGACAGGTTCGCGACCAGGTCGTCGAGGCTGTCGGCGGCGAAGAGCTCGAGCGTGCGGCGGTTGACGCGCAGGACCCGGATGCGGCTCGAGCACTCCTCGACCCGCTCCGGACGGTCGCGCAGGTGCGCGCGGAGATCGCTCACGCCCTCGTCGCGCCAGCGCTCGAACAGCTCCTTGACTTCGCTGTAGTGCTCGAGCCATAGCGACACGGGCGCGAGATCGAACATCGCCTCGAAGTCGTCGTCGGCGACCCGCGCGCCCACCAGGGAAGCCCCGGCCGCCCGCGTCCGCTCGTAGCCTGCCATCTTCGTGTCCCTCACGATGCCTTTCTCCGGTGCTCGTCCACGCCGGCGACGCTTTGCGCCGGGATTGGACGCGCCACGTCGCTCGCGGGTAGGCGAGCGCGGCGGGCCGCGTCCACGGCAGGGTCATCGCAACTCCCGTGCCCGTGGCCGGCGCCAGGGCGGCATCCCCTTGATTTCTCCACGATTGGCGTGGCCCGCCTTCGTGGCGACGGGCGGAGGCTCGGCATGCCTCGATCGGTCTCGTGGCAGGGCTACCGCCCCGCGGGCACGCCCCAAGTTCGCCCGTAGGTGGCCGCGTGGAGCGGGCTGCCGGATAATGGCGGCCGCCATGTACACCCCCCAAGGCTTCGTCCCCGCGCACGCCCTGCCCCCCGACGTCGGCGGCGACGCCTACGCGTTCGCGTTCCACGGCGACCGCGTGCTCGTCGTCGCGCCCGACGATGACACCCTCGAGATCGCGCGCTTCGAGCGCCTGTCGACCGCGGGCATCGTGGGGACGCCCCACTTCCTCGGCATGCTGGGGTCCACGCCCTGCATCGGCGTCGACCTCGCGGGGGACGTCGCCGACCCGCCCGGGATGCGCTTCGTCGGCCTGCGATCGCTCTTCCTCAAGGTGCCCGACGAGCTCCTGGCGCTCGCGGCGCGCGCGTTCCAGGTCGTCGACTTCGACCGCTCGCATCGCTACTGCGGCCGCTGCGGCACGCCCACCGTCGTGCGCAAGAGCGAGCGCGCACGCGAGTGCCCGGCGTGCGGCCTCGTGGCCTACCCGCGCGTGTCGCCCGCGATGATGGCGCTCGTCACCCGCGGCCGCGAGATCCTGCTGGCACGCGCGCATCGCTTCGCGCCCGGCATGTTCAGCGCGCTCGCGGGCTTCGTCGAGCCCGGCGAGACGATCGAGGACTGCGTGCGCCGCGAGGTGCGCGAGGAAGTGGGCCTCGAGGTCGACCGCATCACGTACTTCGCGAGCCAGTCGTGGGCCTTCCCGCACTCGATCATGATCGCGTACACCGCCGAGTACGCGGGCGGCGAGATCCGCCTCGAGGACGAGGAGATCGCGGAGGCGCGCTGGTTCAGCGTCGACGACCTCCCGAAGCTCCCCGGCCCGGTCTCGATCGCTCGCAAGCTCATCGACGCGACGGTCGCGCGGCTGCGGTAAGATTCCGGTCCCCATGCGTGCCCGGCTCCTCCTCTTCCTCGCGGCGATGGCGACCCTGCCGGCGATGGCGCAAAGCGACGCGATCACCGATCCGCGCGAGTTCTCCGAGGCCGCGCGCAAGGCGTACGCGCAGTCGCTCAAGGACGCGCGCACGCAGATCGCCGACAAGAAGTACGCCGAGGCGATCGCGACCCTCGACAAGCTCCAGGCCGAGCGCCCGCGCGAGCCGCAGGCGCGATTCCTGAAGGGCGTGGCGCTCTCCGACGCCGGCAAGACCGACGACGCCATCGCGGTATTCCAGGGCGTGGCGGGCGACTACCCCGAGCTACCGGAACCGCACAACAACCTCGCGGTGCTGTACGCGAAGAAGGGCCAGTTCGGCCTCGCGCGCGCGGAGCTCGAGGCCGCCGTCGCGGTGGCGCCCGACTACGCGGTGGCGTACGAGAACCTGGGCGACATCTACGCGCGACTCGCGGCGGAGAACTACGAGAAGGCCATCGCGCGCGACGCCCGCAACAGGAGCGTTCCGCCCAAGCTCAAGCTCGTGCGCGAGGTGCTGGCACCCGCGCCGGCCGCGGCGCCGGTGGCGACCGCGCCCGCGGCGATCTCTCCCGCCGCGGACGCACCCGCATCCTCCGCGCCCGCCGCCTCCGCGCCGGCGCCCGCTGCACCCGCCGCATCCGCCCCCGCGGCGGACGCGGCCAAGGCCCCCTAACCCGTCTCGCAACGAAGGAGTCACGTTCATGCTGAAGAGGATCATCGCCGTCGCCGCGCTCGCGCTCGCGTCGACCGTCGCGCTCGCCGCCAACCCGATCGTGGAGCTCGACACCACGGCCGGCACGATCAAGGTCGAGCTCTTTCCCGACGCCGCGCCCAAGACCGTCGCCAACTTCCTGGACTACGTGAAGAGCGGACACTACGTCGGCACGCAGTTCCACCGCGTCATCGACGGCTTCATGATCCAGGGCGGCGGCTTCACGACCGACTTCAAGCAGAAGCCGACGAAGCCGCCCATCGCCATCGAGTCCGAGTCGTCGAGCAAGGCGGGACTGTCGAACGTCCCCGGCACGCTCGCGATGGCGCGCACCGGCGACCCCAACTCCGCGACGTCGCAGTTCTTCATCAACGTCGCCGACAACACACGCCTCGACTTCCGCTCGGCCGATCCCGCGGGCTACGGCTACACCGTGTTCGGCAAGGTCATCGAAGGCATGGACATCGTGAACAAGATCGCGAAGGCGCCGAAGGGCTCGGCCTGTCTTTCGAAGCATGTCAGACTGAGCGAAGTCGAAGTCCTTGCATCTTCCTTTCGAATAGCCTTCGACTTCGCTCAGGCTGACAAAGACCCCGGCGACTCGAAACCAGCCATGAAGCCACTGTACTGAAAACCAACCACGGCGACATCAAGCTCGCGCTCGATGCCGAGAACGCGCCCGCCACCGTCGCCAACTTCCTCCAATACGTTCGCGACGGGCACTACGACAACACCGTGTTCCATCGCGTCATCGACGGCTTCATGATCCAGGGCGGCGGCATGGAGCCCGGCATGAAGCAGAAGCCCACGCGCGCGCCGGTGGCCAACGAAGCCGGCAACGGCCTCAAGAATCGCAAGTACTCGGTCGCGATGGCGCGCACGTCGGAGCCGCATTCCGCCACGGCGCAATTCTTCATCAACGTCGCCGACAACGACTTCCTCGACTACAAGGGACCGAGCCCCAACGGCTGGGGCTACTGCGTCTTCGCCGACGTCGTCGAGGGCCGGGACGTCGTCGATCGGATCAAGGGCGTGGCGACCGGCAACAGCGGCTTCCACCAGAACGTCCCGAAGGACGACGTGGTGATCCACTCCGCCACCGAAGTCGCGGGCTAGCACCGCGACGCGTCCGCGAGCGAACGTGCAGCCCACGGACCGGGCGACGCTGTTCCTCTCGGACATGCACCTGTCGCCCGAGCGCCCGGAGGCGCTGCGGGCGTTCCACGCGTTCGCCGCCGGCCCCGCGCGCGAGGCCGCAGCGGTGTACATGCTGGGCGACATCTTCGACTGGTGGGTCGGCGACGACCAGGTGCGCGTGCCGTTCGTCGCCGAGGTGGTGCGCTCGATGCGCGCCCTCTCGGACGCCGGGGTGCCGCTCTTCCTCGGGCGCGGCAACCGCGACTTCCTCATGGGCGAGCGGCTCGCCCGAGCAGCCGGCGCCGCGCTCCTTCCCGACGAGTCGGTGCTGGACCTCCACGGCGTGCGCACGGCGATCATGCACGGCGACGAGCTCTGCACCGACGACGTCGACTACCAGGCGTATCGCGCGCGGATGCACGACCCCGCCGTGCAGGCGCGCCTGCTGCGGCTGCCGTACTTCGTGCGCAGGATCATCGCCGCCTATCTGCGCCGTCGCAGCCGCGATACGAAGGCGCTCAAGCCCGAGTCGATCATGGACGTCACGCCCGCGGCCGTCGCCGACGCCTTCCGGCGCCACGACGCGCGGCGCATCGTCCACGGGCATACGCACCGGCCGGCGCGGCACGAGCACGAGGTCGACGGCTCGACGCGCGAGCGATATGTCCTCGCCGACTGGCACGATCGCGGCCAGTACCTCGCGATCGATGCGTCCGGCGTACGATCGCACGAGGTCGCGCCGTGACGCGCGGGTGAGATACGGATGAACGCCGCGCTGGACGTAGCGGACGACGTCGCCCATGCGCTGCGGGCGGGCGAGCCCGTCGTCGCGCTCGAGTCGACCCTCATTTCCCACGGCATGCCGTGGCCGCGCAACGTCGAGACCGCGCTCGCGCTCGAGGCCGACGTTCGCGCCAACGGCGCCGTTCCCGCGACCATCGCCATCGTCGACGGCCGCCTCAAGGCCGGGCTCTCGCGTGACGCGCTCGAGCGGCTGGGCCGCGGGCCGGGTGTCGCGAAGGCGAGCCGGCGCGACATTCCCCTGCTGGTCGCGCGCGGCGACACGGGCGCGACGACCGTGTCGGCCACGATGATCGTCGCGGCGATGGCGGGCATTCGCGTGTTCGCCACGGGAGGCATCGGAGGCGTGCACCGCGGCGCGCAGGCCACGTTCGACATCTCGGCCGACCTCATGGAGCTCGCGCGCACCGACGTCGCCGTGGTGTGCGCCGGGGCCAAGGCCATCCTCGACCTGCGCCTCACGCTCGAGTACCTCGAGACGCACGGCGTGCC
Organism: Casimicrobiaceae bacterium; assembly: GCA_044225355.1. GTDB lineage: Bacteria > Pseudomonadota > Gammaproteobacteria > Burkholderiales > Casimicrobiaceae > VBCG01. The sequence goes on from JBGAIS010000029.1 coordinate 13,707, forward strand.
GGTGGTCGGCTATCGCACCGACCGCCTGCCGGCGTTCTACACGCGCGACAGCGGGCTCGGCGTCGACGCGCGCGCCGACGCGCCGGAGGACGTCGCGCGCATCATGAAGGCGAAGTGGGACCTGGGCCTCGCGGGCGGGATCGTCGTCGCCAATCCCATTCCGGCATCCTGCGAGGTGCCGCGCGAGCGCGTCGAGCGCGCCATCGAGGATGCGCTCGCCGAGGCCCAGGCGAAAGGTGTCGCGGGCAAGGCGCTCACGCCTTTCCTGCTCGAGCGCGTGAACGCGCTGACGGGCGGCGAGAGCCTCGCGGGCAACGTCGAGCTCGTGCGCGACAACGCGCGGCTCGCGGCGCGCGTGGCGGTAGCGTACGCCGGGCTCCTCGCGCCGGTCAGGCCAGCGCCTGCCTGAAGTCGCCGATCAGGTCGTCGCGGTCCTCGATGCCCACCGAGATGCGGATGAGCGAGTCGGCGATGCCCATCGCCTGGCGCCGCTGCGCGCCCATCTCGTAGAAGATCGTGTGCGCCACCGGGATGGCGAGCGTGCGGTTGTCGCCGAGGTTCGAGGACAGCACGACGATCTCGAGCCGGTTGAGGAACTCGAAGGGATCGTGGCCGTCGGCCAGCTCGAACGACAGGAGGCCGCCGTACGCGCGGAAGAGCTCGCTCGCGAGCGCGTGCTGCGGATGGGACGCGAGGCCCGGGTAGTACACGGCGCGCACCTGAGGCTGCCTCTCGAGCCACTGGGCGAGCGCGAGCGCATTGGCGCAGATGCGGTCCATGCGGAGCGCGAGCGTCTCGGACCCGACTGAAATGTGATGCGCCTGCTCGGGCGCGAGCGTGCCGCCGAAATCGCGCAGGCCCTTCTTGCGAAGCTGCTGCAGGCCCCAGTTGCGCGGCGGCTGCGATTTGTACGCGTCGGCGATGTTCGCGAAGCGCGTCCAGTCGAAGAGGCCGGTGTCCGTGATGGCGCCGGCGAGCGCGTTGCCGTGGCCGCCGATGTACTTCGTGAGCGCGTTGATCACGAGGCCCGCGTGCACGGACTTCGCCTGGAAGAGCCAGGGCGAGGTCATGGTGTTGTCGACGACGTAGAGGATGCCGCGCGCGCGGCAGATCTCGCCGATGCGCGCGAGGTCGGCGACCTGCACGCGCGGATTGGCGATGGTCTCGACGAAGACGATGCGCGTGGCCGGCGTGATCGCCGCCTCGACCTTGGCGGCGTCGGTGGCGTCCACGAAGGAGACCGCGTGCCCGTGCGCCTCGAGCGTGAGGAGAAGGCTCGACGTGTTGCCGAACACGAACTGGCTCGACACGATGTGATCACCGGCCTTGAGGAGCGCCATGACGACGGCGCCGATGGCGGCCATGCCGGTGGCGAACGTCACCGTGCCTACGCCGCCTTCCATCGCGCTGACCTTGGCCTCCAGCGCGGCGGACGTCGGGTTGCCCTGGCGCCCGTACGCGTATCCCGACGCGCGTCCCTGGAACACCGCGGCCAGGTCACGGGCGTCGCGGTAGCCATAGGCGACGGACACGTGCAGCGGCTTGTGCAGCGCGCCGTGCTCGATGACCGCGTCGCGGTCGGAATGAAGAATCGTCGTGGTGAAGCCGCGGTCGTGATCGCTCATGATGTCGTGGTCCGGAAAACAAAAAACCCGTCAAGCGCCGCCTGACGGGTTTCGTGTGCTCCGCCACGTATCTTGTGGCTGGAGCGGAACCTCGCTTTAGCGGCATTTGTTAAGCGCCCGCAAGCTGAAGCTTCAAATCGGCGCAAGGTCACTATACCGCGACGGCCACTGGCCGTCAACGACGCTCGAGCCTCGGGTCGAGCGCGTCGCGCAGGCCGTCGCCCAGGACGTTGAACGCGAGCACCGTGACGAAGATCGCGAGCGCGGGGAAGATGGCGGCGTGCGGCGCGGTGAGCATCTCCGATCGCGCGGCATCGAGCATCGCGCCCCACTCGGGCGTGGGTGGCTGCGCGCCCATGCCGAGGAACGACAGCGACGCCGCGGTGATGATCGACGTGCCGATGCGCAGCGAGAAGTACACGACCACCGCGGAAACGGTGCCCGGAAAGACGTGGCGCCAGATGATCGTGCGATTCGACGCGCCGAGGCTTCGCGCCGCCTCGACGAACGTGAGGTGCTTGAGCGCGAGCGTGGTGCCGCGCACGAGGCGTGCGAACGTCGGGATGCTGAAGATCGCGACGGCCACGATCACGTTGGCCATGCCGCCGCCCAGGATCGCCACGATGCCGATCGCGAGCAGGATGCCCGGGAACGCGAAGAGCACGTCGCACATGCGCATGATCACGCGGTCCCACCAGCCCTCGAAGTAGCCGGCGAGGAGGCCCAGGACCGTCCCCGCGACGGCGCCGATGGCCACCGAGACGAATCCCGCCGCGAGCGAGATGCGCGCGCCCATGAGGATGCGGCTCAGGATGTCGCGGCCCAGCGCGTCGACGCCGAACCAGTGCTGCCACGACGGCGGCGCGTTGAGCTTGTCGTAGTCGAAGAAATTCTCCGCGTCGTACGGCACGATCCACGGCGCGAGGACCGCGACCACGACCAGGAGCGCGACGAAGATGCCCGCCGCGAGGGCCACTCTCTGGCGGCGGAACTTGCGCCAGAACTCCGCGGCGGGCGAGCGCACCGTGTCCGGCAGCGGAGCGCCGGTCGCGTGCGCATCGTCGGCGTGCGCGCTCGTCATCGGTAGCGGATGGCCGGGTTGATGAGCCCGTACAGCACGTCGACGATCAGGTTGATGAGGATGAACTCGAGCGAGAAGAGCAGCACGAGCGCCTGGATGACCGGGTAGTCGCGCATGTCGACCGCGTCGACCAGCAGGCGCCCGAGGCCCGGCCAGTTGAATACCTTCTCGACCACGATCGATCCGCCGAGCAGGAAGCCGAACTGCAGGCCCATCATGGTCACGATCGGGATGAGCGCGTTGCGCAGGCCGTGCTTGGCCACCACGCGGCCCTCGTCGAGGCCCTTGGCACGCGCGGTGCGGATGTAGTCGTCACCCAGGATGTCGACGAACGACGAGCGCGTGAAGCGCGCCATGATCGCGGCCACCGCGGCCCCCAGCGTGATCGACGGCAGGATGTAGTGTCGCCACGTCGCGTCGCCCACGGTGGGCAGCCACCCGAGTTGCACCGAGAACACCTGCATCAGCACCATGCCGAGCGCGAACGCCGGAAACGAGATGCCCGACACGGCGAGCGCCATGCCGATGCGATCGGGGAGCCGGTTGCGATACACCGCCGAGACGATGCCGATCGCCATGCCGAAAGCGACCGACCACGCCATGCTCCAGACGGTGAGCCAGAACGTCGGCATGAAGCGCTCGCCGATCTCGGTGGCCACCGGCCGCTTGGTGCGAAGCGACGTGCCGAAGTCGAGGCGAAGCGCGCCGCCCGCGAAGCGCACGAACTGCTCGGGCAGCGAGCGGTCGAGCCCCAGGTCCTTGCGGACGAGGTCGACCGTCTCCGGCGTGGCCTCCGGCCCCGCGGCGAGTCGCGCGGGATCGCCCGGCAGGAGGTGGACGAAGAGGAAGACGACGAGGCCGACGATGAGGAGCGTCGGCAGCAGTCCCGCCAGGCGCTTCGCGATGTAGGCCGTCATGCGCCCGCCGAGCCCGCTACTTGAGGTCGGCCTCCCAGAAGTTGAACGACGCGTCCGGAATGACATACACGCCCGAGAGCTTCTTGCTGTGCGCGGAGAGGAGCTTCTCGACCACCAGCGGCGCCCACGGCGCGTCGGCCCACGCGGTTTCCTGCGCCTCTTTGTAGATCTTCGCCTTGTCCGCGCTCGAGGTTGCGAGCTGGGCGCCCTTGATGGCGGCGTCGAACTTCGGATTCTTGTAATACGCCGTGTTGAAGAGCCGCGGCGGCCACGACTCGCCGTACAGGAGCGGGCGCAGCGCCCAGTCGGCCTCGCCGGTCGACGTCGACCATCCCACGTAATAGAGGCGCACCGGCGCGGTGGCGGGATCCTGCCAGCTCTCGACCTTCTCGACACGCTGGCCGGCCTCGAGCAGCGTGATCTTCGTCTTGATGCCGACCTGCGCGAGCTGCTGCTGCAGGAACTGCGTGACCTTCTGCGCCGTGGTGTGGTTGTAGGCGGACCAGATCTCCGTCTCGAAGCCGTTCGGGTAGCCCGCTTCCGCGAGCAGCGCCTTCGCCTTCGCGACGTCGTACGGCCACGGGCCCATCTTCACCGCGTACTCCACGCCCTGCGGCGCGACGCCCTCCGCGGGCGAGGCGTAGCCGTTGAACGCGACCTTCGCGAGCGCCTCCTTGTTGATCGCGTACGCGATCGCCTGGCGCACCTTCGGGTTGTCGAAAGGCTTCTGCTGCGTGTTCATCGACAGGTAGCGGAGCACGATCGACGGCGCCGCCACCACCTCGAGGTCGGGCTTCGCCTTCAGCACGTCGGCCACTTCGTACGACACGGGGAACGTGAAGTGCGCCTCGCCGGTCTGCATCATCGCCGCGCGCGTGTTGTTGTCGACCACGGGCTTCCACGTGATCGTGTCGATCTTCGGGTAGCCCTTGCGCCAGTAGCCGTCGAACTTCTCGACCTTGAGGTAATCCGTGGCCTTCCACTCGACGAACTTGAACGGCCCGGTGCCCACCGGATGGAACGCGATGTCCTTGTTGCCCCACTTCGCGAGCGCCGTGGGCGAGATCATCACGGTCGACGGATGCGCGAGCTGCGCGATGAACGGCGAGAACGGCGTCTTGAGCGTGATGCGCGCCGTATAGTCGTCCACCACCTCGACCTTCGCGATGTTGTTGTTATAGAGGCCGTAGCGCTTGAGCTTGTTGTCCGGGTTGGTCACGCGATCGAGGTTCGCCTTGACGGCGTCGGCCTTGAAGTCGGTGCCGTCGTGGAACTTGACGCCCTTGCGGAGCTTGATCGTGTAGACGAGGCCGTCCTTGCTGACGTCGTAGCTCTCCGCAAGCACCGGGATGAGTTTCATGTCCTTGTCGAAGCCGAACATCCCCTCGTAGAAGGACTTGGCCATCGCCTGCGAGAGCGTGTCGTTGGCGTCGTAGGGATCGGTCGTCGTGAACGTCGACGCGACGGCGAACACGACGTCCTTGGCCGCGTGGGCCGGCGACGCCATGGCGGCGAACGCGAGGGCCAGGGCGAGCGGGCGATAGTCGAATCTCATGGAATGGCTCCGTAGTGGAAATGGGCGCTTCAGTACGCGCCGCCGACCCGATGCGCGGCGACGAAGTGATCGGGGCCGACCTGCCTCAGCGGCTCGACGCGCGGCTCGTCCCCGACGTCGCGAACGGGGCTCGGGATCTCCTCCGATGATAGCGCCGTTCGCCTCTTCCGCCTCGCCGGGTCGGCAACCGGCACCGACGACAGGAGGCGCCGCGTATAGGGATGCTGCGGGTTGTCGAACACGGCGCGGCGCGGGCCGATCTCGACGATCTGCCCGAGGTACATCACCGCGACGCGATGGCTCATGCGCTCGACGACCGCCATGTCGTGCGAGATGAAGAGATACGAGAGGTCGAAGCGCTCCTGCAGGTCGAGCAGCAGTTACCCTATCTGCGCCTGGATGGTGACGTCCAGGGCCGACACGGGCTCGTCGGCGACGATCACCTTCGGGCGCAGCGCGAGCGCGCGCGCGATCGCGATGCGCTGGCGCTGGCCGCCCGAGAATTCGTGGGGATAGCGCCGCGCGTGCTCCGGCGCGAGGCCGACGCTCGTCAGCAGATCCGCGACGCGCTCCTGCGCCTCGCGTCCGCGCGCGAGGCCGTGGATGAAGAGCGGTTCCGCGATCGAGAAGCCCACCGTGAGGCGCGGGTCGAGCGAGGCGAAGGGATCCTGGAAGATCATCTGGATGTCGCGCCGCACGCGCGGAAGCTCCGCGCGCGGGACCGTCGCGATGTCGCGCCCTTCGAACTCGATGCTGCCATGAACGGGATCGACGAGGCGCAGGAGCGATCGTCCCGTGGTCGACTTGCCGCAGCCGGACTCGCCCACCAGTGCAAGCGTCTCGCCCGCGGGCAGGTCGAAGCTCACGCTCTCCACCGCGTGCACGCGACGCCGCACGCGGCTTGCGAATCCCGCGCGCACGTCGAAGCGCGTCGTGAGGTCGCGCACCTTGAGGATCGGCGAAGGCGCGGGGTGCGGAGGCTCGTCGACCGCGTGCGGGACCGCGATCTTGCGCGGGCCGTCCTCGCCCGCGAGCGCCCCCAGCCGAGGGACCGAAGCGATGAGCCTTTGCGTGTAGGCCTCACGAGGACGCTCGAAGACGTCGAGGGCGCTGCCCTCCTCCACCTTCTCGCCCCCGAGCATGACCACCACGCGGTCGGCGACCTCGGCGACCACACCCATGTCGTGCGTGATGAAGAGCACCGCCATGCGCATCTCGTCCTGCAGCACGCGGATGAGCGCCAGGATCTGCGCCTGGATGGTCACGTCGAGCGCGGTGGTGGGCTCGTCGGCGATCAGCAGCGCCGGCCGGCACGACAGGGCCATGGCGATCATCACGCGCTGGCGCATGCCCCCCGAGAGCTGGTGCGGGTAGCGCGACATCGTCGCCCGCGCCTCGGGAATGCGCACGAGCTCGAGCATGCGAAGCGCCTCGGCGCGAGCCTCGCTGCCTTGCTTGTGCTGGTGGAGCGCGATGGCCTCGGCGACCTGGTCGCCTACCGGGAACACCGGGTTCAGCGACGTCATCGGCTCCTGGAAGATCATGGCGATCTCGCCGCCGCGGATCTCGCGCAGGATGCGCGCGTTTGCCTTGGCGAGATCGACGGTCCCGAGCGCGGGCCGCTCGAAACGCATCGATCCCGACACGATCCGCCCGCCGCCGTGTTCGACGAGGCGCATGACCGACAGCGCGGTCACCGACTTGCCCGATCCCGATTCCCCGACGATGGCGACCGTCTCGCCCGCGTCCACGGCAAGCGAAAGATCCGCACCGCCGTCACCCGCCGCTCGGCGGTCCTGAACTCCACCGTGAGGCCGTCGATGGCGAGAAGAGGCGGGGAATCGAGGGGCATGGCCGGGCGATTATCCCACCCGCGCGAGCCTGCTAGACTCTGCCACCGCGCGTGTGCCCGCACGTCACCGAAGATGCCCGCCTCGACACGGGGAAGACCCCGAGAACGTCCCCACGTCGCGCGGCGTCCGGGGCCGCTTTCGAGCTCGCGGCGGAAGTCGCCGCGCTCGCGGCGCAAGGGCGGCACCGCGACGCCATCGCGGCCGCCACCGCACGCCTCGCCAAGGCAACCCGCCATGCCGACCGCATCGCGCTCCTCGACCTCCGGGCGGAGAGCAGGATCGCCCTGGGCGAGATCGGGCAGGCCGCCGAGGACGCCGACGCGATGCTCGCCGTCGCGCGCACCGCGAGGAAGCCGGCGCTCGCCGCCGCCGCACTGTCGCGACGGGCGCTCGTCGAGATGCGCGCGGGGCGGCCCCGCGACGCGGTCGCTACCGCACGCGACGCGCTCGCCGCTGCTGACCGGAGCGGCGATCGCTTCTGCAGGGCGATGGCGCTGCTCCGCCTGGGCGAGGCGGATTTCCGCGCGGGAGGCGCGTCGGGCCACCGGCTGAGCGCCGAGGCGGCGCGCGAGTTCAAGGCGCTCGGCAACGTCCGCTACGAGGGCCATGCACACTGGGGCTGCTCGGCTGCACTGAGCCGCCTCGGCAAGGGCGCGGCCGCCGACCGGGCCGCCCGCAAGGCGGTCGCGCTGGCCCGGGCATGCGGCGACCTGGCCGGGCTCGGCAACGCGCTCAACATGCTCACGTTCCACATGCCCGACATCGCGCTCCGGATGCGCACGCTCAAGGAGTCGCGCGCGGCCTTCGAGGCGGCCGGGTACGTCGAGCGGATCGCGGTCATCGCGCACAACGTCGCGATCATCTACGACGACATGGGCCTCTACCACCGCGCACGGCGGTGGCTGCTCGATACGCGCGCGGCCTATCTCCGCGCCGGCGCCATGGGACAAGGGACCGCGCTCACGTCGTGGATCCTGGGATGGGTGGAGCACAAGCTCGGCAACGACGTGGCGGCGAAGGCGTCGTTCCTGTACGCGGCCGATCGCTGGGACGCCGCCGGCGTGCTGCGCGCCCCCGAGTACCGGATCGCGATCGAGGCGACGATCGCGCTCTGGGACGGCGATGCGCAGCGCGCCTCCGACCTCTACGCCGAAGGCGTCGGGCGCATGGGCGGCGACGGCGACCTCGCGACCCGAATCAACATGCTGACGGGCTGGTCCGAGGCGCTCCTCGCCGCGGGCAAGTCGGGGGAAGCCCTGGCCGCGTCCACCGAGGCGATCGAGCTCCACCACGGCGGCAAGGCGCGCGAGATCCAGGGGATCGATCCGATCGACGTGTGGTGGCGTCACTGCCTCGCGCTGCGCGCCAACGGACGCTCGAAGGAGGCGCGGCGGGCCGTCGCGACGGCCTATAGCCTCCTCGTCGAGCCTATCGCCAAGCTCACCGACGAAGGCCTGCGGCGCAATTACCTCAACAAGCCCGAGGTGCATCGCGACGTCGTGCTCGCGGCGCTCGCCGAGCGTGTCGCCTTGCCTGCGCGGCGGCCACCCCACCTCGCCCTGGCGTCGAGCCTCAAGGAGCCGTTCGAGCGGCTGGTCGATACCGGCCTTCGCATGAACGAGCTGCGCGCGCCGGACGAAGCTGTCGAATTCCTCATCGAGGAGGCGACCGAGCTTTCCGGCGCGCAGCGGGTGCCGCTGACTCCGAATCGTCGTGCAGGGCGGCGCCTTCGCCTGCGCGATGGTCCCAGGCGGCGAGGACGCGGACGCGCCTGCCCGTCGCGTAGCGCCCGTCATCGACGAGGCCGTGCAGTCGGCGCGTCGCGGCCCTCGGGTTCTCGTAGTTGAGCGCGCCCCCGAGATCGACCAGCGGTCGTACGTTGCGGCGCCGCTCGTCGTGCGCAACGACATCGTCGGGGGTGCCACGCCGACATCGACGGCGTGTTCGGCCGCTTTCACGACGCCGACCGCGATCTCCTCGCGATGCTCATGAGCCAGGCCGCGGTCGCGCTCGACAACGCGAAGTGGTCGCAGGGGCTCGAGCAGAAGGTCGAGGAGCGTACCCGGGAAATGACGCAGCGCGCGAACGAGCTCGCGCTCATCAACGGCATCCAGCAGGGCATCGCCGGCCAGCTCTCTTTCCAGGCCATCGTCGATTTCGTCGGCAACAAGCTGCGCGAGGTCCTGGGCGCGCGCGACATCGGCATCTCCTGGTTCGACACGGCCCACGATCGCCTGGAATTCGCGTATGCGTGCGAGCACGGCGAGCGCCTGGCGATCGCGCCCGTTCGCCTTCCGCGCGCCGCACGACGCCTCATCGACACCCGCAAACCCGAGCTCTACGGCACGGCGGCCGACCAGATCGCCGCAGGCTTCGGGGCGGTGCCCGGCACCGACCAGAGCAAGTCGAACATCGTCGTTCCCATTCTCGGCAGCGACCAGGTGCTCGGCATGATCTCGATGGAGAACTACGAGCGCGAGCACGCCTACGGCGAATCGGAGCTGCGGGTGCTGTCGACGGTCGGCTCTTCCCTCGGTCTCGCGCTCGAGAACGCACGCCTGTTCGACGAGACGCAGCGCTTGCTGAAGGAGACCGAGCGGCGCAACGCCGAGCTTGCGGTCATCAACAGCATCCAGCAGGCCGTGGGCGGGGCCGCGGAGTTCGAGGCGATCGTGGACATCGTCGGCGACAAGCTGCGCGACGTCTTCGGCACGGGCGACATGAGCATCCGGTGGTGGGACACCGAGACGGGGCTCGTGCAGGACCTCTATTCGTACGAGCACGGCGTGCGGCTCCCCTTCCGGTCGATACCGCTCACGCCCGGCACGATCCCGCATCGCTTCTACACGAAAGACAGGAAGGTCGTGGTCATCGGCTCCCGGGCCGAGCAGGATGCGATGGGCATTCCCGTTCGCCCCGGCACCGACCGCGCGCGCAGCCTCCTCATCGTGCCCATGCTGGCGGGCGACCGCATGCTGGGTGCGGTGCATCTCGAGAACCACGAGCGCGACCATGCCTTCGGTCCGGACGAGATCCGGCTCCTCGAGACCATCGCGTCGAGCATGGGCGTCGCGCTCCAGAATGCGAAGAGCTACGAGGCCGAGCGCCAGCGCGCCGCGGAGCTCGCGATCATCAACAGCGTCCAGCAGGCGCTGGCCGCCGAGCTCGACATCCAGGGCGTGTACAACGCGGTGGGCGACAAGCTGCGCGAGGTCTTCCCGCGATCGCTGGCGGGGATCCGCGTGGTGGATCACGCTTCCAATCGCATGGTTTTCCGCTACAGCGTCTCCGAGGGCAAGCGTGTCGACGTGCCGACGGCACCGCTGAAGAACATCGGCTTCGGCGCCGAGGTCATCCGGACCGGCCGCACGCTGCTCGTGAACGAGCGCATCGAGGAAGTGTCCGCGCGCTTGGGCAATGCGGGGCTCATCGGGAGCGGCGAGCCTCCCAAGTCGGTCCTCATGGTGCCGCTGCTCGCGGCCGGCCAGACCCAAGCGATCATCGTCCTCAACGACCTCGAGCGCGAGCACGCGTTCACGCCCGACGACGTGCGGCTCCTGGAAACGCTGGCGGCCAGCATGAGCGTCACCCTCCAGAACGCGCGCCTGTTCGACGAGACGCAGCGGCTGTTGAAGGAGACCGAGCGGAGGAGCGCCGAGCTCGCGGTCATCAACGAGATCCAGCAGGGCATGGCCAAAGAGCTCAACTTCCAGGCCATTGTCGATCTCGTCGGCGACAAGTTGCGCGAGCTCTTCCACACCGGCGACATTGCGATCACTTGGCGCGAGGACGACATCGTCCATGCGCTGTACGTCTACGAGCATGGCAAGCGCCTGCCGAGCAGGGCGCACCGTCTCAAAGCGGACTCGAAGCTTGAATTGGCCTTGCAACGCGGCGAGCCGGTCGTCATGCGCAATCGTGCGCAGGCGGAGGCGCTCGGCGTGCGGGACGCGGAGGGTACCGACTCGAGCCTTTCCTGTGTGTTCGCCCCGGTGATGCTCGGCGAGCGCCTCGCGGGCTCCATCACGGTGGAGAGCTTCGAGCGCGAGGACGCGTTCGGGCCCACGGAGCTCGAGCTCCTGTCCACGATCGGCGCCTCGATGGGCGTCGCGTTGGAGAACGCGCGACTGCTGGAAGAGACGCAGCGGCGCGGCCGGGAGTCGCAAGCACTTGCGGAGGTTGGGCGCGACATCTCCTCGTCGCTCGATTTCTCGACCGTGATGGAGCGCATCGCCGGCCACGCTCGCGACCTGCTCGGGGCGTCGAGCAGCGCCATCTTCCTGCCCCAGCCTGGTTCGAATCACTACCGGGCGATCGCGGCGCTCGGCGACACCGCGGACGCTCTCAAGGCAACGACCATCGAAGGCGGCGTGGGCATCATCGGCAGCCTTCTCGAAAGCGGCAAGGCGGAGTTCATCAACGACGCGAGCCACGACCCGCGCGCGGTGCAGATCCCGGGCACCGACGCGCAAAGCGACGAGCGCCTCATGGTGGTGCCGCTCGAAGGCGAGAGCTCGGTGGCCGGCGCGATGGCGGTCTGGCGCACGGGCGGCAATCCCTTCGATGCGCGCGACCTCGAGTTCCTGTCCGGCCTCGCGCGCCAGGCGACCGTCGCGCTGCGCAACGCGTACCTTTTCAACGAATCGCAAGAAGCGCTCGACCAGCAGCGCGCGTCGAGCGAGGTGCTGGCGGCGATCAGCAGCTCCATCGCCGATACGCAGCCGGTGTTCGAGACGATCATGCACCGCTGCCAGCACCTGTTCACCGGCGAGAACGTGGGTGTCTCGCTCGTGATCGACGGCAGCAGGATCGACATCGGCGCTTACGAAGGCGCGGGCGAGGCGGAGCTGCGCAAGCTCTTCCCGCAACCCCTCGACCGCTCGAGCGCCTCGGGCCTCGCGATCCTCGAGCGCCGCGTCCTGGTCTATCCCGACGTCGAGAAGAGCGACATGCCGCAGCGCTCGCTCGACGGCGCGCGCGCGATCGGCCTGCGCTCGATGATCTTCGCGCCGATGCTGTTCGAGGGCAAGGCGATCGGCACGCTGTGGATCGGCCGCAAGGCGCCTGGCGGATTCAGCGACAAGCAGGTCGCGCTGCTCAAGACCTTCGCCGAGCAAGCGGTGATCGCGATCCAGAACTCGAGACTGTTCAACGAGACGCAGGAGGCGCTCGCCCGGCAGACCGCCACCGCCGACATCCTGCGCGTGATCAGCAACTCCCCCACCGACGTGCAGCCGGTCTACGACGCCATCGTTCGTACGGCCGTGCGGCTCCTCTCGTGCGACACGGTGTTCGTGCTCCGCACCGACGGCCGCGTGTTCACGTCGGTCGCCGGCACGACGCACGACGGCACGCCCCTCGCGTCGCTGTTCGGCGAATCGCCCGTCGACCCGTCTCGCAACTTTCCGTCGCGCGTCATCACGACGAGGCAATCGCTGCACCTGCCCGACTGGAGCGCGATCGACCTGCCGGCGCACGAGCGCACGGTCCAGGCGCTGCGGGGCGTCGGCGCGGCGCTCCTCATCCCGCTCCTGCGCGACGACGAGTGCATCGGCGTGCTCGCCCTCATGCGCAAGCGCACCGGCGCGTTCACCGAAGCGGAGATCGCCCTTGCGGGCTCGTTCGCGGACCAGGCCGTCATCGCCATCGAGAACGTGCGCCTGTGGAACGAGACGCGGGAAGCGCTGGAGCAGCAGACCGCCACGGGCGAAGTCCTGCGGGTCATCAGCAGCTCGGTCGCCGACACCGCGCCCGTGTTCGACAAGATCCTCCACAGCGCGCGACACCTGTTCGCCACCGAGCAGCTCGGCATCTTCCTCGTGAAGGAGGATGGCCTCGTGCACGTCGACGCCTGGCACGGCGACGCGCTCGCGGAGGTCGTCCGCGCGTTCCCCAAGCCCGTCGAGGACACCGCCACCGGGCTCGTCGTGCGAGAGCGGGCCACGCTGCACATCCCGGACACGACGACCGCCGTCGATCCGCCGGCCGCGGTCCGCGCGATGATGGAGCGAACCGCGCCGTTCTCCGTCGCGTGGGCGCCCATGCTGTGGGAGGGCGAAGGCGTCGGGGCGATCTGCGTGCTGCGCCAGCCGCCGCGCCCATTCAGCGACAAGGAGCTCGCGCTCCTCAAGACGTTCGCGGACCAAGCCGTGATCGCGATCCAGAACGCGCGCATGTTCAACGAGACCAAGGAGGCGCTGGAGCGCCAGACCGCCACCGCCGAAGTGCTGCGCGTCATCAGCGAATCCCCCACCGACGTGCAGCCGGTGCTCGAGGCGGTCGCCGAGCGCGCGGGCGTGCTGTGCCACGCCGAAGGAAGCCGCGTCTGGCTCGTCGAGGACGGGACCCTCCGCGCGATGACGAGCTACGGCGTGTCGTATTCGGCCGGGTCGATGCACGACCGCCTGCCCCTGCGCAGGACGTCGATCGCGGGGCGTGCGGTCCTCGACAGCACGGCGATCCACGTTCACGACGTCGTGCCGCTCATCGAAAGCGAGTACCCGGACGTGCGGGAGCTCCAGGCCCGCTACGGCTTCCGCACCGTCCTCAACGTGCCGCTCATGCGCGAAGGCGAGCCGCTCGGCGTGCTGGCCCTGCTGCGCAACCGCATGCAGCCGTTCTCGCCGTCCGAAGTCGCGCTGGTGGAGACCTTCGCCGACCAGGCGGTCATCGCGATCGACAACGTCCGGCTCTTCAAGGAGGCGCAGGAGGCGCGCGCCGCCGCCGAGGCCGCCAACGAGGCGAAGAGCGCGTTCCTCGCGACGATGAGTCACGAGATACGCACGCCGATGAACGCGGTGATCGGGATGAGCGGGCTGCTGCTCGACACGCCGCTCGACGCCGAGCAGCACGACTACGCGTCGACGATCCGCGAATCGGGCGACGCGCTCCTCACCATCATCAACGACATCCTCGATTTCTCCAAGATCGAGGCCGGCCGCATGGACATCGAGGTCGCGCCCTTCGACCTGCGCGACTGCGTCGAGTCGGCGCTCGACCTCATCTCGACGCGCGCGACGGAGAAGCACCTCGACGTCGCGTACCTCTTCGAAGGCGACGTGCCCCCGGCCGTCGCGGGCGACGTCACGCGCCTTCGACAGGTGATCCTCAACCTGCTGTCGAACGCGGTCAAGTTCACCGAGGCGGGCGAGGTCGTGGTGACGGTCACCGCGAGGCCCACTTCCGCAGGCCACGTCGAGGTCGGCTTCGCGGTGCGCGACACCGGCATCGGGCTCACGCAGGAGGCCATGAGCCGGCTCTTCCAGTCCTTCTCGCAAGCCGACTCGTCGACCACGCGCAAGTACGGCGGCACGGGCCTGGGCCTCGCGATCAGCAAGCGCCTGGCCGAGCTCATGGGCGGCACCATGTGGTGCGAAAGCGAAGGCCCCGGCCACGGCTCCACGTTCCACTTCACCATCGACGCGCCGCTCGCCCAGGTTCCCCCGACACGCTCACACAGCGTCACCGGCGTGCAACCCGGGCTCGCGGGCAAGCGCATCCTGGTGGTGGACGACAACGCGACCAATCGCCGCGTGCTGACGCTGCAGGCGACGAAGTGGGGCATGATCGCGCGCGACACGGAGTCGCCGGAAGAGGCGCTCGCATGGCTCACCGCGGGCGAGCCCTTCGACGTCGCCGTGACCGACATGCACATGCCGCAGATGGACGGCGTCGCGC
>JBGAIS010000030.1:0-27718 GCA_044225355.1 Casimicrobiaceae bacterium
ATCGCCGACCTCGCGGGCGCCGACTCGCTCGCGCCGAGGCACGTCGCCGAGGCCCTGTCGTACCGTCGCGAGGGAGCGGCCGCGTAGATGCTGTTGCGAGAAACTTGCGGCGGTCGACGGCGACGCGCGTCGCCGTGCGTTACCCTCGGGCATGCACTTCACCCGACGACGACTCTTGCGCGCCGCGCTCTGCGCGCCCGCCCTCTCGCTCGCTGCCTGCGGCGACGACGCCGTTCCCCTTCCCGAGCGCTACGCAGGCGCGGTGCAGCGGGTCATCGACCTCTACCGCATTCCCGGCGTCGCGGCCAGCGTCCGTGTCCCCGGCGATGCGCCGTGGCAACAGGGCTTCGGCAAGTCGGACCTCGCCTCCGGCACGCCGATGAGCCTCGCCAATCACTTCTCGATCCGCAGCGTCACCAAGGCGTACACCGTCACGGCCGTGCTGCAGCTCGTCCGCGACAAGCGCCTCGCGCTCGACGACAAGCTCGGCAAGTACGTCGGCGGCATTCCCAACGGCGACATCATCTCGATCGCCGACATGGCGGGCATGCAGAGCGGCATCGGCGACTACTCGAAGTCGGACGCGTTCATCGCGCTCCTTTCGACCGACCTGGGTCGCGCGTTCACCGAGGAGGAGCTCGTGAGCTACGCGGTCCCTCTGTCGCCTCGCTTCACGCCCGGCGCGAGCTACGACTACTCCAACACCAACACGGTGCTCCTCGGGATGATCGCCGAGAAGATCGAGAACCGGCCGCTCGCGGAGGTACTCGCGGCGCGCATCTTCGATCCGCTCGGCCAGTCGCAGACGACCTATCCTTCCGCCGTCGCGCTGCCCGACCCGCATCCGACCCCTTACGAGGTGATCGCCGCCACCGGCGCGGCCGAGCCGCTGCCGTATCTCAATCCGACGTCGCTCGCGGGATCGGGCGCCATGGTCTCGACGCTCGCCGACATGCAGGTGGGCGCGGCCGCGATCGGCGACGGCCGCCTCGTGGGCGCGGAGTTGCTCGCGCGGGTCAACCAGTCACGGCCGGCGACCTCGGGCCCGCAATACGATCGCTACGGGCTGGGCCTCGGCATCCTGGACGGTTGGTGGGGGCATCACGGCGACGGCCTGGGATTCCAGGCTGCCGCCTTCTACGAGCCCAAGTCGCTCGCGACGATCGCGGTGCTCGTGAACTCCACCCCCACCGGCAACCGCCCGAATCTCAACTTCGCCCAGGAAATCTTCGAGGGGCTGGCCGCCGTGGTGGCGGCAGGCTGACGCGCCCCGCGCTTACGACTTGCGACCGGCGTACTTCTCGCCCGCGGAGACGTCGCCCTTGAGCCAGTTCTGCGGCGGCGGCAGCGGGCAGGTCGTGTACGCCGAGAACGCGCACGGTGGGTTGTACGCCTTGTTGAAGTCGACGACGTAGTTGCCGTCCTTCGGCTTCTCGACCGAGAGGAAGCGGCCCGGCGGGTAGGTCGTGGAGTTGCTCGTGCCGTCGCGGAAGATGATGAAGAGGTCGCCTTCGTCGTCGAGCGCGTCGAACGACATCTTCTGGCCGTTGACCGTGAACTCGAGCGTGCCCGCCACCTTCTCGTAGCTGATCTCGCCGCGCACGTTGGCGATGGGGATGGTGGCGCCGTTCGCCACGGCGACGAACTTCGCGGGCACCTTGAAGTCCGCCTTGGGCTCGTACCACAGGCGGCCCGCGAAGGACTTGCGCCTCGGCGAGTCGCGGTCGGCCGCACGCACGACGATCTTGCCGTCCTCGCGCTTCACGAACTGCAGCGAGAGCCGGCCCTGCTCCGCCCATTCGAGCCGCGTCGCGCCCGACACCATGTCGCGGGCGGTGAACTCGTCCGGCATCGCGTCCTTGTCCTTGGTGACGAGGGTCATCTTCTGGCCGGGCGCGAGCGAGAGGCGAGCCTTGTCGGCGCCGACGACGAGCGTCCCGAGGTGCGCCGGGCCCAGGCCCTTCGGGAGGACCACCTGGTTGTCGGCGGCGGTGCCGATCTTGTAGGTGCCGGGAGCGAGCTCGTCGCGCGAGACGATGGACAGCCATCCGCGCTCGCGGGTGAGGCTCGCGTCGGCGCGCGTGCGCCACTTGGCGAGGTCGTCGACGTAGGCGGGGTCGGGCGTGGCGGCGGCCGCGGCAAAGGCGGCGAGGGCCAGGGCGGCGGCAAAGGCGGAACGCGGCGCGGTCATGGCAAGTCCGTGAAGGCGATACCGAGGGCGATCATTCTACGCCCGGTGCGCGCCTTGGGGCGGATCCATGCTGCGGCGCGGTAAACTGCGGAGTCCATGAACACGATCACCGACGCCTTCGTCGAGACCGGGACCGCGGACGCGCCCCGCCTGCGCGAGATTCCGTACAACTACACCTCTTTCTCGGACCGCGAGATCGTCATCCGGCTGCTGGGTGCGCCCGTCTGGCAACTCCTTGCCGAATTGCGCGACGAGCGCCGCACCGGACGGTCCGCGCGAATGCTGTTCGAGGTGCTGGGCGATATCTGGGTCGTCGATCGCAATCCGTACCTGCAGGACGATCTCCTCGAGGATCCGAAGCGGCAGGGGCTCCTCGTCGACGCCATGCGCCATCGCCTGCGCGAGATCGAGAAGCGGCGCGTCGAGTCCGCGAAGGATCCGGAGCGCGACGCCAAGGTCGCGAGGCTCGCGCAGGCGGCGCACGCCGCCGTCGATCGCTTCGAGGCGTCCTTCGCCATCACCAAGGACCTGCGCAAGCGCACGACCCGCGTGCTGTCGCGCTATACCGACAAGGGCAACATCGCGTTCGACGGCCTCGCGCGCGTCTCGCACGTCACCGACGCCACCGACTGGCGCGTCGAGTACCCGCTCGTCGTGCTGTACCCGGACACCGAGGAAGAGTGCCGGGGCCTCGTCGAAGGCTGCATCGAGCTGGGCCTCACCATCATCCCGCGCGGCGGCGGCACGGGATACACGGGCGGCGCGATCCCGCTCGACGCGAAGTCCGCGGTCATCAACACCGAGAAGCTCGAGCGCCTCGGCGCGGTCGAGGCCCTCGTGCTGCCGGGCCATGCGCAAGCCACGCCGACGATCGAGGCCGGCGCGGGCGTGGTCACGCGGCGCGCGATGGAAGCCGCCGAAGCCGCGGGCCTCGTCTTCGCGTGCGATCCCACGTCGGCCGACGCCTCGTGCATCGGCGGCAACGTCGCGATGAACGCCGGCGGCAAGAAGGCGGTGCTCTGGGGCACGGCGCTCGACAACCTCGCGTCGTGGACGATGGTGACGCCTTCCGCGGAGTGGCTCGTCGTCACCCGCACCGACCACAACCTGGGCAAGATCCACGACGCGCAAAGCGCGACGTTCGACTGCGCGTACTACGGCAAGGACAGGAAGACGCCGCTTCGCCGCGAGACGCTCACCGTCCCGGGGGCCACGTTCCGCAAGGTGGGGCTCGGCAAGGACGTCACCGACAAGTTCCTGGCGGGCGTGCCCGGCGTGCAGAAGGAAGGATGCGACGGCATCATCACGAGCGCGCGCTTCATCCTGCACAAGATGCCGCCGTCGATCCGCACGGTGTGCCTCGAGTTCTTCGGCCAGGTTCGCGACTCCACGCCCGCCATCGTCGAGATCAAGGATCACCTCGACGCGCTGCCCAAGCACGGCGGCGCGCGCGTGATGCTGGCGGGCCTCGAGCACCTCGACGAGAAGTACGTGAAGGCGGTGGGCTACGCGACGAAGGCGAAGCGCCACGGCCGTCCGAAGATGGTGCTCCTCGCCGACATCGTGGGCGACGAGGACGACGCCGTCGCGCGAGCGGCGTCCGACGTGGTGCGCATCGCCAACCTGCGCGGTGCCGAAGGCTTCGTCGCGGTGTCGGCGGATACGCGCAAGCGATTCTGGCTCGACCGCTCGCGCACGGCGGCCATCGCGCGGCACACCAACGCGTTCAAGATCAACGAGGACGTGGTCATCCCCCTGCCGCGCCTCGGGGACTACACCGACGGCATCGAGCGCATCAACATCGAGCTCTCGCTCAAGAACAAGATCCGCCTCGCGGGCGAGATCGAGGCGTTCCTCGCGAGCCCGCTGTTCGCGCACGTGTGGCCGCCCGAGAGCGACGTCCGACCCGCGCAGGAGACGGTCGACGCGAAGCTCGAGGAGGCGCGCCTTCTCGTGCGCGCGGTGCGCGATCGCTGGCAGGACTGGCTCACGCGCGTGGACATGCTCTTCCGCGACTTGCAGGATCACTCGCTGAACGCGTCGTGGAAGCGCGAGCTGATGGCGCCGCTCGGCGAGATCTTCAGCGGCCTGGGCTTCGCGCCGGTGATGAAGCACGTCAACGAGATCCACGCGCGCGTGCTGCGCAGCCGCGTGTTCGTGGCGCTGCACATGCACGCGGGCGACGGCAACGTGCACACGAACATCCCGGTCAACTCCGACGACTACGCGATGCTGCAGGAGGCCAACGCGGCCGTGGTGCGCATCATGGGCCTCGCGCGGAGCCTCGACGGCGTCATCTCGGGCGAGCACGGCATCGGGCTCACGAAGCTCGAGTTCCTCACCGACGAGGAGCTGGCGCCGTTCGCGGCGTACAAGCGCAAGGTCGATCCGCAGGGGCGCTTCAACCGCGGCAAGCTGTTGCGCGACCCGGGGCTGCCGGCCGACCTCTCGCACGCCTACACGCCGAGCTTCGCGCTCATCGGCAGCGAGAGCCTCATCCTCGAGCAGAGCGATGTCGGCAACGTCGCGGAGTCGATCAAGGATTGCCTGCGTTGCGGCAAGTGCAAGCCGGTGTGCGCGACGCACGTGCCGCGCGCGAACCTCCTCTATTCGCCGCGCAACAAGATCCTCGCCACGTCGCTCTTGATCGAGGCGTTCCTGTACGAGGAGCAGACGCGCCGCGGCATCAGCCTCAAGCACTTCAACGCGTTCGGCGACGTCGCGGACCATTGCACGGTGTGCCACAAGTGCGCCAACCCGTGCCCGGTGGACATCGACTTCGGCGACGTGTCGATCGCCATGCGCAACCTCCTGCGCAAGCTCGGCACGCGCAACTTCAATCCGGGCACCGCGGCGTCGATGTTCTTCCTCAACGCCACCCATCCCACGACCATCAAGCTCGCGCGGAAGGCGATGATCGACTGGGGTTACAAGGCGCAGCGGCTCGCGTACCGCGTGGCGAAGGGCGTGGCGCGGGCGCAGACGCGCCGCCCGCCTCCTACGTCGGGCAAGCGCGCCATCGTGCCGCAGGTCATCCACTTCATCAACAAGCCGATGCCGGGCAACCTGCCGAAGCGCACGTCGCGCGCGCTGCTCGACGTCGAGGACGCGGAGATCGTGCCCATCGTGCGCGATCCCGCGCGCCCGGCCGACGAGGGCGAGGCGGTGTTCTACTTCCCGGGATGCGGGTCGGAGCGCCTCTTCTCGCAGGTGGGGCTCGCGACGCAGGCGATGCTCATGCACGTCGGCGCGCAGACGGTGCTGCCGCCGGGCTACCTGTGCTGCGGCTATCCGCAGACCGCGGCGGGCAATCACGACGAGGGCCAGCGGATCACGACTGCCAACCGCGTGCTGTTCCATCGCGTGGCCAACACGCTCAACTATCTCGACATCAAGACCGTGATCGTGTCGTGCGGCACGTGCATGGACCAGCTGCAGAAGTACGAGTTCGAGAAGATCTTCCCGGGGTGCCGCCTCCTCGACATCCACGAGTACCTCATGGAGAAGGGCGTCGCGCTCGAGGGCGTCGCGGGCGTCCGGTACATGTACCACGACCCGTGCCACACGCCGATGAAGCAGTACGCGCCTCTCACGGTCGTCGGCAAGCTGATGGGCGAGAAGGTGCCGCAGAACGACCGCTGCTGCGGCGAGTCGGGCACGCTCGCGATCACCCGGCCGGACGTCGCGACCCAGGTCCGCTTCCGCAAGGAGGAGGAGATGCGCAAGGGGGCGAGCAAGGCGCGCGCCGATGGCTTCGAGGGCGAGGTGAAGGTGCTCACGTCGTGCCCGTCGTGCCTGCAGGGACTGTCGCGCTTCGCCGACGACGCCGGCACGCGAGCCGACTACATCGTGGTCGAGATCGCCCGCCGCATACTGGGGGAGGGCTGGATGGCCGACTACGTCGCCAAGGCGAATGCCGGCGGCGTCGAGCGCGTCCTCCTCTGACCGGAAATGGGGTCAGACCCCATTACAGGCCTGGCACCATTCCTGTCGAAAGACGGCTTGGCGATCAACTAACTCGCTGAAACGAAGCGGATTTAAATGGGGTCAGACCCCATTTCGGACCGCTTGCGACGACCGCGGAAATGGGGTCAGACCCCATTACAGGCCTGGCACCATTTCCGGTGCTCGCTCAACGCGACATCGCGGCGTCGGCCACGGCGATGCTCGCCACCGCCGGCGACATGTCCATCCCCGGCGCGTAGCGGACGAGCAGCGGGGCTCCGATGACGAGGGCGACGTACAGCGTCGCGACGGCGATCGCGCCCAGCGTGGCGCGAGTGTGGCGAAGCACGGCCATGGGAACCACCTTCGTGTAAAAAATGCCCGCGGGGGCGAATCGACCATGTGCACGGACGCGCCTTGAAACGATCTTCGCGCCCTCGCGGGTGGAGGCAACCGGCTTGTTCGGGAACGTTTGCATCACTCGCAATCTACGGAGTCGCCACCGCCGCGTCCGGCGACTTTTCGGCAACGGCGATGCCGAAAATTCCCGATCCGCCCGACCGCCCGGCCGTACCGGGGCCGCCACTCATCCGGGGGCGCCCCGACCCTACTGAGCCCGCGCCGGCTTTGTGCTATAAGCGGCGGTCTACCCGCGACGAAGGATCGCGCGCCAGCGGCGACCCGACCACGTGATGCAGGACACCGCTTCCCCGGCCAAGAGGTCCGTCAAGCCCGAGCCCGACCCCAACGCGGTGCCCTCGCTGGCGTTCGCCGACGCCGAAGGCGCCAAGCGCTGGGTCAAGTCGCTGCTGATCACCGCCGTCACGCCGCTGTACGACGCGGTCCGCGGCCAGCTCCGCGCGCTGTCCTCCGCCGAGTTCGCCCCGCGCGAGCGCGCGACCATCGCCGAAGTGATGCGCGAGCAGGCGGCCCACCTCCACACCGAGCTCGCCCGCCGCTACGCCGGCAAGCCGCAGCCCGCCGCGGAGCGGGAGACCGACGCCGCGGAGCAGGCCATCTCGCTGTGGCAGGGCCTGTGGGAGCAGTACTCGGCGTGCCTGAAGCCGCTCCTCGAAGGCGACGTCGAGCTCCAGGGCGTGAAGGCGAAGCTCCTCCAGCGCGGCCTGTACGTCGGCAAGCAGCTCGTGATCGTCTACGGGCTCGCGCGACGCATCCCGCCGCCCACGCTGTGGCAGGAGCTCCACGCCTACTATCGCCTGGCCGAGCTCCTCGACTGCGCCGTGACCGCCGTGTCCGACGACCTCCAGCCGCACGCGGTCGGCATCTCCTGCTACTCGACCTATTGCCACGCGATCCTGCTCGGCCTCGCCGATCCCTGCGCGCTGTCCGTGCGCCAGATCGAGCTCGCCGACCGCTGGCTCGGCCAATGGGGCCGCAAGGTGTTCCCGTACTCGCAGCAGCGCGAGACGGAAGGGCCCGTCATGCTGATGGACCTCGACTCCTCGGTGCCGGGATGGCTCGCCGCCATGGTGCCGTCGAGCCCGCCGCCGTCGATGCGCTATGGCTACCCCGGCAAGCTCGCCACCTCGGTGCGCGGTCGCATGAAGCGCCTGGCCGCCGGCGCCACGCCCGCCGAGCTCCAGCTCGGCCACGACACCTCCGCGGAAGGCTCCGCCGCGCTCCTTGCGCACCTCGACGCGCACTGGTACCAGATGCCGAAGCACGACGACGACGCCGGTCACGCGTCCGTCGAGCTCACCGCGGGCGGCGTGCAGGCCGCGTACTTTCGCGTCGGCGGCCGCACGTTCGACCGCCAGGATCCGCTCGGCCGCCTCACCTTCCAAGGCGCGCAGCACCTGCAGACGCTCGGCGCGCTCACGGACTACGACCGCTACAAGGAAGACGCCGAGCGCAACTGGCCGTGGGAGCCGTGGCAGGGCGAGTACGCCTGGCGCGGCGCGAAGCTCCTGCGCCGCGACCCGACGCGCTACCGCTGGTTCCTCGACCAGCTCGTCGTGGTGCGCGACGAGGAGCGCACGCGCCTGGGCTACGTGACGCGCGTCGCGGTGTCGCCGCCGAGCGAGCTCGCGCTGTCGCTCGCGCTGTGGCCGGGCCAGCCGCGCTCCATCGCCGTGCGTCCCACGTCCATCGCCTTCGCTGAGGAGCTGCCGCTGCCGGCGCTCATGCTCGCCGCGACCGAGGACGAGCCCGCGTCCCTCATCGTCCCGCCACGCACGTTCAACGCGGG
The DNA here is from genome assembly GCA_044225355.1 of Casimicrobiaceae bacterium. Classification (GTDB taxonomy): domain Bacteria; phylum Pseudomonadota; class Gammaproteobacteria; order Burkholderiales; family Casimicrobiaceae; genus VBCG01. The sequence goes on from JBGAIS010000030.1 coordinate 8,346, forward strand.
CCGCATGCTGCGCTCGATGGATACCGGCCCCGAGCGCAAGTTCCGCCTCACGAAGCTCGTCCAGCGCGGCGGCGACTTCGAGCGCGTGGCCTTCGAAGAGAGCTGATCCCGCCCCGGGCCCGCCCGGCGGAATCGTTGAACCCGTGCGCAAGAGCGTCATTGCCGACGTCGCGGTCCGCTCGGCGCGCATCTCGGGCAAGACCCTGTGGACCTTCGTGCGCCTGCGCGACGACGAGGGCCGCGTGGGCTGGGGCGAGGCCACCCTGCAGGACCGCGCCGCCGACGTGCACGCGCACGTCGAGCGCCACGCGGGCGGGTGGACCGGGCGCGCCGTCGAGGCGCCCCGGGAGCCTGTCGCGAGCGGCGGCGACCTGGCGGAAGCCGCTGCGCTCTGTGCGCTCGACCAGGCGATGTGGGACCTGGCGGGCCAGGCGCAGGACGCGCCCGTGGCCGCGCTGATGGGCAAGCCCGGCGCCGGACCGGTTCCGCTGTACGCCAACATCAACCGCGGCATCGAGGATCGCAGCCCCGAAGGGTTCGCCGCCCGTGCGCGCGAGGTGGCGTCGCGCGGCTTCGCCGCGGTCAAGGTCGCGCCGTTCGACGGCGTCGCTGCCGCCGCGCTCGGCACGCCGGCCGGGCGCGAGCTCCTCGAGCGCGGCCTCGCGCGCGTCCTCGCGGTGCGCGAGGCCATCGGCCCCGGCTGCAGCCTCATGGTCGACTGCCACTGGAGGCTCTCCGAGGCGGCCGCCGACGAGGTGCTGGCGCGCCTCGCCCCCGCGAAGCTCTACTGGCTCGAATGTCCCCTGCCGGAGGACGCGTCGACCCTCGACGCGCTGAAGCGCCTTCGAGCGCGCGCCAACGCGCAGGGCGTGCGCCTCGCGGGCTGCGAGTCGATGACCGGCCTCGCGGCGTTCCGCACGTTCCTGGACGCGGGTGCCTACGACGCGATCATGCCCGACGCGGCGGCCGCGGGCGGCCTCGCCCAGCTCCTGCGCATCGGCGACGAGGCGCAAAGGCGCGGCGTCCTGTGCTCGCCGCACAATCCCACCGGCCCCATCGCCCACCTCGCGAGCGTGCACGTCGCGGCGGCGCTCGCGGCGTGCCCGTTCCTCGAGCTCCAGTACGGCGAGAGCGCGCACTTCTTCGACATCGTCTCCGGTGCCCTGCCCGACCCCACGCACGGCGCGAGCGAGGTGCCGCGCGCGCCGGGGCTCGGCGCCGCCCTCGACGAGGCGGCGCTCGCCGCGCTTGCGGTGGACCCGCCTCGCGCCGGGCCTACAATGGCCTGATGGCCCACCGCCTCGCGGGCGCGACGAGCCCGTACCTCCAGCAGCACGCGGACAACCCCGTCGACTGGTATCCCTGGGGCGAGGAAGCGCTCGCCAGGGCGCGCCGCGAGAACAAGCCCATCCTGCTGTCGATCGGCTACTCCGCGTGCCACTGGTGCCACGTGATGGCGCACGAGTCGTTCGAGGATGCCGACGTCGCGCGCGCCATGAACGCGTCGTTCGTGAACGTGAAGGTCGACCGCGAGGAGCGCCCCGACCTCGACCAGGTCTACCAGGCCGCGCATGCGCTCCTCACGCGCCGCAACGGCGGATGGCCGCTCACGATGTTCCTCACGCCCGACGGCGTGCCGTTCTTCGGCGGCACGTACTTCCCCAAGGAGCCCCGTCACGGCTTGCCGGGATTCCTCGACTTGCTGCCGAAGGTCGCGCAAGCGTACGCGACGCAGGGCGAGCGTCTCGCGGAGCAGGGCCTGCGCCTGTCCGGCGCGCTCGCGAGCCTCGACCCGGAAGGCGGCCCCGCGCCGCCCGCGTCTCGAGGCGCGGAGCGCGATGCTCGCCTCGTCGAGCGCACGTTCGACCCCGCGAACGGCGGCTTCGGCGCCGCGCCCAAGTTCCCGCATCCGGCCGAGATCGACTTCTGCCTGCGCACGTTCGCGCGCGACGGCAGCGAAGCCGCGCTCGCCATGGCGCGCACCACGCTCGACCACATGGCTCGCGGGGGCATCCACGACCAGGTCGGGGGCGGCTTCTGCCGCTACTCGGTCGACGCCACGTGGACCATCCCGCACTTCGAGAAGATGCTCTACGACAACGCGCCGCTCCTGGGCCTGTACGCCTCGATGGCGCAGGTCACGGGCGCGCGAGCGTACGGCGACGTCGCGCGCGACCTCGTGGGCTGGCTCGTGCGCGAGATGCGCGCCGACGACGGCGGCTTCTTCTCGAGCCTCGACGCGGACAGCGAGGGGCACGAGGGCAGGTTCTACGTGTGGACGCGCGACGAGGCGCGGGCCGCGGTGAGCGCCGAGGAGTGGGTCGTCGCGGAGCCGTACTACGGCCTCGACGGCCCGCCGAACTTCGAGGGCCGCGCGTGGAACCTTCGCGTCGCGGAGCCGCTCGACGACCTCGCCGTGCGCCTCGGGCTCTCGCCTGCCGACGCGCACACGCGCCTCGCGGGCGCGCGCACCGGGCTCTTCTCGACGCGCGCGAAGCGCGTGCGCCCCGGCCGCGACGACAAGGTCCTCACGTCGTGGAACGCGCTCGCCGTCGCCGGCCTGGCGCGCGCGAGCCGCGCGCTCGATCTCCCGCGCTGGGCCGCGCTTGCCTTCGAGGCGGCCGACGCGCTGAAGCGCACCGCGTGGCGCGACGGGCGCCTCCTCGCCACGCGCCGCGGCGAGCGCGCGGAACTGAACGCCTACCTCGACGACTACGCATTCGTCCTCGACGCGCTCCTCGAGCTCATGCAGGTGCGTTTCCGTCGCGAGGACTACGACTGGGCGTGCGCGCTCGCCGACGCGCTCGTCGATCGCTTCGAGGACCGCGACCGCGGCGGGTTCTTCTTCACGAGCCACGACCACGAACCGCTCTTGCATCGTCCCAAGCCGGGGCACGACAACGCGACGCCCTCCGGCAACGGCGTCGCGGCGCGCGCGCTCGCGACCCTCGGGCCGCTCGCGGGCGAGGTGCGGTACATCGACGCCGCGCGGCGCGCGGTCGAGCTCTTCGCGGCGGACATCGCAAGGTCGCCTGGCGGCCACGCGACGCTCATCGAGGCGGCCGCGATCGTCGACGCGCCTCCGACGTTCGTCCTGCTCGAGGGCGACGCCGAGACGTGCGCGCAATGGCAGCGCGAGATCGCGGCGCGCTACCGGCCCGACGTGCACGCGCTCGACCTTTCGCAAGCGCGCGGCCTGCCGCCCGCGCTCGCGAAAGGGCCGGTCCCCGCCGCCGGCGCTGTCGCCTACGTGTGCAAAGGCACGACGTGCCTTCCGCCCGCGACGTCGCTCTCCGCGGCGCTCGAGGCCCTGGACTGATCCGGTAGAATCTGCGCTTTCCCCACGGAGACCGCTCCATGAAGACCGCAACGCTCGCCTTCGCGCTCTCGGCGTCCGCGCTGATTGCCGCACCGGCGTACGCAGCCCTGGACAACGCCCAAGCCGAAGCCCTGATGAAGAAGGACGGCTGCGCCGCCTGCCACTCCGTGGACAAGAAGATCGTAGGCCCCGCGTACGTGGAAGTCGCCGCGAAGTACAAGGGCGACAAGAACGCGCAGGCGATGCTCGTGAAGAAGGTGAAGGACGGCGGCGTGGGCACGTGGGGCCAGATCCCGATGCCGCCCAACGCGAGCACGCCGCCGAAGGACATCGAGGATCTCGTCGCCTGGATCCTCACGCTCAAGAAGTAAGCGCGATTCGCGGTAGAATCGCGGCTGTCCGTGCAGGAGAGAGCTGCACCGCGAGGCATCGCGGCGCGGCCGCCGAAGGCGTAATCCCGAAAACCGCTCAGGTACCCAGGACTGCACGGACGGCAATCGCACTCTGGAGAGCGGTCGCGCCGGCGCGTTTCGCCGGCGACGGACCCACCGAAGGGGCAAGGGGCCGCGCGACGCGCGCCTCAATCTCTCAGGTAAAAGGACAGACGGGGCGAAGCTTGCAGTAGGAAGGCAATCGCTTCGCCCTTTCGCCCGACCTGGAGGTGCGACGTGCCCAAGCAAACCCCGCTCTTCGATGCCCACCGCGCGGCCGGCGCACGCATGGTCGACTTCGGCGGCTGGGACATGCCCGTCAATTACGGCTCGCAGATCGACGAGCATCACGCGGTGCGCGGCGATGCGGGCATGTTCGATGTCTCGCACATGCGCGCGGTCGACCTGGCGGGCGACGGCTCGCGCGACTTCCTGCGCTACGCGCTCGCCAACAACGTCGACAAGCTGAAGGAGCCGGGCAAGGCGCTGTACTCGTGCCTCCTGCGCCCCGACGGCGGCGTCCTCGACGACCTCATCGTCTATTTCCTGCGCGAGGATCTCTTCCGCATCGTGGTGAACGCCGCCACCACCGACAAGGACGTCGCGTGGTTCCGCGAGCTCATCGCGAAGCGCGCGCCCGGCCTCACGCTCACGCCGCGCGACGACCTCGCGATGATCGCGGTGCAGGGGCCGGCCGCCCGCGCGAAAGTGGCGGTGGCGCTGCCGGGCAGCGAAGCCGTCACCGCCGGCCTCAAGCCGTTCCAGGCCGCGGCCTTCGGCGACTCCTTCATCGCGCGCACGGGCTACACGGGCGAGGACGGCGTGGAGATCATGGTGCCCGCGACGCGCGCCGTCGCGCTGTGGGATGCGCTCGCCGCGGCCGGCGTGCGCCCCTGCGGGCTCGGCGCCCGCGACACGCTTCGCCTCGAGGCCGGCATGAACCTCTACGGCCAGGACATGGACGAAGGCGTGACGCCCCTCGCGTCGGGCCTCGCGTGGACGGTCGACCTCGCGAGCCCTCGCGACTTCGTGGGCAAGGACGCCCTCGTGTCCACGCCCGCTGCCGCCCAGCTGACAGGGCTCGTGCTGGAGGGCGCGGGCGGCGTGCTTCGCGCGCACCAGAAGGTTTCGACGTCGAAGGGCGCGGGCGAGATCACGAGCGGCACGTTCAGCCCGTCGCTCGGCAAGTCGATCGCGCTCGCGAGGCTGCCCGCGGGCGTGCCCGTGGGCGAGGTCGTCGAAGTCGACGTGCGCGGCAAGCCGCTCGCGCGCGCGTGGTGAAGCCGCCCTTCGCGCGCAACGGCAAGGTGCTGGTCTGAAACGCCCGAATCGGTCAACTGAACGGAGCTCTAGCCCCATGAACGTCCCCAAGGAACTCAAGTACGCCGACAGCCACGAGTGGATGCGCGCGGAAGCCGACGGCACCGTGACCATCGGCATTACCGACCACGCGCAGGAAGCCCTGGGCGACCTCGTGTTCATCGAGCTGCCCGCGGTCGGCCGACAGCTCAAGGCCGGCGAGGCCTGCGCCGTGGTGGAGTCGGTGAAGGCCGCGAGCGACGTCTACGCGCCCATCGCGGGCGAGGTCGTGGCCGCGAACGCGGACGTCACCGCCGCGCCCGAGTCGCTCAACGAGAACCCGTACACGCACTGGCTGTTCCGGCTGAAGCCCGCGATGCCCGACTCGCTCGCCGGCATGCTCGACGCCGCGGCCTACGAGAAGCTCATCGCCTAGAGGGCCCGTTCACACCATGAGCACAAGCGCGAACGGGCATGCGGCGATGACCGCCGACACGCTCGCTTCCCTGGAGGACGCCGCCGCTTTCGCGGCGCGCCATATCGGCACCACGCCGGCCGAGCAGGCGCAGATGCTCGCGCTCGTGGGCTTCGCGTCGCGCGCCGCGATGATGGACGCCATCGTGCCGCCGTCGATCCGCGAGCGCGCGCCGCTCCCGCTGCCGGGCCCGATGACCGAGACCGCCGCGCTCGCGAAGCTCGCGGGCATCGCGGCGCGCAACCGCGTCGCGACCTCGCTCATCGGCCAGGGCTACTACGGCACGCATACGCCGGGCGTGATCCTGCGCAACATCCTCGAGAACCCCGCCTGGTACACGGCGTACACGCCCTACCAGCCCGAGATCTCGCAGGGGAGGCTCGAGGCGCTCGTCAATTTCCAGACGATGGTGTGCGACCTGACCGGCATGGCCATCGCCAACGCCTCGATGCTCGACGAGGCCACCGCGGCCGCCGAGGCGATGACGCTCGCGCAGCGCGTCGGCAGGAGCGCGAGCCGCCGATTCTTCGTCGCCGACGACGTGTTCCGGCAGACGCTCGACGTGGTGCGCACGCGCGCGGCGCCGCTCGGCATCGAGGTGGTGACGGGCCCCGCCGAATCGGCGTCCTCGGCGGACGCTTTCGCGGCGCTCCTGCAGTATCCCGGCGCCGATGGCCACGTGCGCGACTTCCGCGCGCTGGTCGATGACCTCCACGCGAAGGGCGCGCTCGCGATCGTCGCGACGGACCTCCTCGCGCTCACGCTCCTCACGCCGCCAGGGGAATGGCGCGGACGCCGTGGTGGGTTCGTCGCAGCGCTTCGGCGTGCCGATGGGCTTCGGCGGCCCGCACGCGGCATTCCTCGCCACGCGCGACGAGTTCAAGCGCGCTCCTCCCCGGGCGCCTCGTGGGCGTGACCGTCGACGCGCACGGCGAGCCCACGTACCGGCTCGCGCTGCAGACGCGCGAGCAGCACATCCGGCGCGAGAAGGCCACGTCCAACATCTGCACGGCGCAGGTGCTGCTCGCGGTCATCGCGAGCATGTACGCGGTGTACCACGGCGCGGAGGGCCTCGTGCGCATCGCGCGGCGCGTGCGCAGGCTCACGGCCATCGCGAAGTCGGGCCTCGAGCGGCTGGGCTTCGCGGTCCCCGCGGGCGTGCGCTTCGACACGCTGACGGTCGCGACCGGCGATCGCACGGAGGCCATCGTCGCGCGCGGCCGCGAGGCGAGCCTCGACTTCCGCCGCGTGGATGACGCGACGCTCGGCCTCTCGCTCGACGAGACCACGACGCGCGACGACGTGATGCGCGTGTGGCTCGCGATGAGCGGCGCGCCGGTCGACTTCACGGTCGACGACGTCGACGCGTCCATTCACGACGAGCTCCCGCCGTCGCTCGCGCGCACGTCGGCGTTCCTCACGCATCCCGTGTTCAGCGCGCATCGCTCGGAGACGCAGATGCTGCGCTACCTCCGGCGCCTCGCGGACCGCGACCTGGCGCTCGACCGCGCGATGATCCCGCTCGGGTCGTGCACGATGAAGCTCAACGCCACGTCGGAGATGATCCCCGTAACGTGGCGCGAGTTCGGCGCGCTGCATCCGTTCGCGCCGGCGGAGGACGCGCAGGGCTACGTCGAGATGGTGAAGGACCTCGAGCGCATGCTGTGCGCCGTCACGGGCTACGACGCGGTCTCGCTGCAGCCCAACGCGGGCTCGCAGGGCGAGTACGCGGGCCTCCTCGCCATTCGCGCATACCACGATAGCCGCGGCGAGAGCCACCGCAACGTGTGCCTCATCCCGTCGTCGGCGCACGGGACCAACCCCGCGTCGGCGCAGATGGTCGGCATGCAGGTCGTGGTGGTCGCGTGCGACGACGACGGCAACGTCGACCTGGCCGACCTCGAGGCCAAGGCGGTGCGCCACGCGCGCGACCTGGCCGCCATCATGGTGACGTACCCGTCCACGCACGGCGTGTTCGAGACGGGCATCACCCGCGTGTGCGACATCGTGCACGCGGCGGGCGGGCAGGTGTACGTCGACGGCGCGAACCTCAACGCGCTCGTCGGGCTCGCGGCGCCCGGTCACTTCGGCGCCGACGTCTCGCACCTCAACCTGCACAAGACGTTCTGCATACCGCACGGCGGCGGCGGGCCCGGCGTCGGTCCGGTGGCGGTCAAGGCGCATCTCGCGCCGTTCCTGCCCGGGCACTTCGCGCTCCACGCCGACGCGGCCCTCACCCCCTCCCCCTCTCCCGCGACAGGGCGAAGGGAAAGCTCCACCGCGGCTGCGCCGCGCGAATTCCGGACCGGCCCCGTCTCCGCCGCGCCGTACGGCAGCGCGTCCATCCTGCCCATCTCGTGGATGTACGTCACGATGATGGGCGGCGAGGGCCTCGCCGCCGCCACCGAGAGCGCCATCCTGCACGCCAACTACATCGCGCGCTGCCTCGCGCCTCACTACCCGGTGCTGTACGCGGGGCCGGGCGGGCTCGTCGCGCACGAGTGCATCCTCGACCTGCGCCCGCTCAAGGCCACGTCGGGCATCGAGGCCGAGGACGTCGCGAAGCGGCTCATCGACTACGGCTTCCACGCGCCGACCATGAGCTTCCCCGTGGCGGGCACGCTCATGGTCGAGCCCACGGAGTCGGAGTCGAAGCAGGAGCTCGACCGCTTCATCGACGCGATGATCGCCATTCGCGGCGAGATCCGCGCCATCGAGGAAGGCGACCTCGACCGCACCGACAATCCGCTGAAGCGCGCGCCCCATACCGCCGCCGCCGTGAGCGACGACGCGTGGGCGCACCGCTACTCGCGGAGCCTCGCGGCGTATCCTCCGGGCGTGTCGAAATCGTCCAAGTACTGGCCGCCGGTGGCGCGCGTGGACAACGTGTACGGCGATCGCCACCTTTTCTGCAGCTGCATCCCGGTGACCGAAGCCGAGACGGCGGGATAGCGGACATGCGCATCGTCGTCCTCGGCGCGGGGGTGGTCGGCGTGACCGCCGCGTGGTATCTCGCGCAGGACGGCCACGAGGTCACGGTGGTCGATCGCCACGAGGGCCCGGCGCTCGAGACGTCGTTTGCCAACGGCGGGCAGATCTCCGCGTCGTACGCGGAGCCGTGGGCCAACCCGGACGCGCCCGCCAAGATCATCAAGTGGCTCGGCCAGGAGGACGCGCCGCTCCTGTTCCGCATGCGCCTCGACACGCGCCAGTGGCGCTGGGGCCTGCAGTTCCTCCTCGAGTGCCTGCCGTCGCGCACGCGCCGCAACACCATCCAGTGCCTCAACCTCGCGCTGTACTCGCGCGATTGCCTGAAGGAGCTCCGCGCGAGCACCGGGCTTTCGTACGATCACCTCGAGCGCGGCATCCTCTCGTTCTATACCGACCGCCAGGAATTCGAACACGGCGTGCGGGCCGCGGCGCTCATGCGCGAGTTCGGATGCGACCGCGACGTGAAGACCGTCGACGAGTGCATCGCCATCGAGCCCGCGCTCGCGGCCTGCCGCGACAAGCTCGCGGGCGGCATCTTCACCGCGAGCGACGAGTCGGGCGATGCGCAGCGGTTCACGAAGGAGCTCGCGCGCCTCGCGGCCTCGCGGGGCGTCGCGTTCCGCTGGAACATGCAGATCGAGCGCATCGTCGCGCAGGGCGAGGCCATCACCGAGGTCCGCTGCGTCAACGAGGAGCATCGCAAGGAGATCCTGCGCGCGGACGCGTACGTCGTCGCGCTCGGCAGCTACAGCCCGTTCCTCCTGTCGCCGCTCGGCGTCCCGTGCCTCATCTATCCCGCGAAAGGCTACTCGGCGACCATCGCCATCGACGGCCATCGCGGCGCGCCGTTCGTGTCGCTCACGGACCTCGCGTACAAGATCGTGTTCACGCGGCTGGGCGATCGCCTGCGCGTGGCCGGCACGGCCGAGCTCTCGGGCTACGGCAAGGAGTTGAACCTCGTGCGTTGCGAGTCGCTCGTCAACCGCACGTTCGCGCTCTTCCCGGACGCCGGCGACCGCGAGAGCGCGCAGTTCTGGACGGGTCTGCGGCCCGCCACGCCCTCCAACGTGCCCCTGGTCGGCGGGACGCGCTATCGCAACCTCTTCCTCGACACCGGCCACGGCACCCTCGGGTGGACCATGGCCTGCGGCTCGGGGCGCGCGCTCGCGGACGTGGTCGCCGGACGCAAGCCTGGCGTGGATTTTGCATTTACGGGGGTCCGCGGCTGATCCCGGACCCTCGATGACCCTCGCCTCGCTCAATCGCTGGAAGGCCTTCGGACTGCATCTCGCGCTCAGCGCGCTGATCGCCGCGACCGTCTTCGGCCTCGTGATGTGGGTGTGGTATCCGGCGCCCTACTTCGCCGCGATGGGCGGCGCCGTCCTCCTGCGCCTCCTCATCGGCGTCGACGTCGTGCTGGGCCCGCTCATCACGCTCATCATCTTCGATCCCGCGAAGCCGAGCCTCAAGTTCGACCTGGGCGTGATCGCGGCGCTGCAGCTCGCGGCACTCGTCTACGGAGGCTACGTGATGTTCGAGGCGAGGCCCGTCTACAACGTCTTCGTCGGCGACCGCTTCGCCACGGTGGCCGCCAACGCCATCGACGAGGGCTCGCTGTCGCGCGCGGCCGAGACCTACCGCCGGCTACCCCTCGACGGCCCGCGCGTCGTGGCCGCGAGGCTCCCGCAGGACCCGAAGGAGCTCGCCGACCTCGTGACCGGCCTCACCGGCGACCTCGACGTCCCCGATCTCCCGCATCTTTACGTGCCCTACGCGGACGCCGCCGCGGCGGCCGCGAAGTCCGCGAAGCCGCTGGTGGCGCTCGCGCGCATCAGCCGCGAGAACTCGGAGGCCGTCGATGCCTTCGTGACCGCGCACGGTCGCGACCGCATCCTGGGCTATGTCCCCGTCAAGGCGCGCAACCAGGATTTCTCCGCGGTGGTCGACCGCAAGACGGGCGAGATCGTGGGCTATCTTCCCCTCAATCCCTGGTAGCGTCCCCGCGGCCCGTATAATGGTGCGCCTGGTTGCGCATCATTCATGCTTCGTCTCGCCTGTCTCCTGGCGCTCGCGCTGACGCTCGCGTCACCCGCCGGCGCGCAATCCTCCGCGTCCTTCGGTGTCACGGCGCCTGCGGCTGCCGCCTCCGCGTGGCTCGTGACCGACGTCACGAGCGGGCAGGCGCTCGCCTCGTCCAACGCCGACGAGCGCCGCGACCCCGCCTCGCTCACCAAGCTCATGACGGCCTATATCGTCTTCGGCGCGCTTCGCGCGAAGACGATCGTCGGCTCGCAGATGGTCAACGTCTCCGAGCGCGCGTGGAAGGCGGAGGGCTCGCGCATGTTCATCGAGCCGCGGCGCGCGGTCTCGGTCGACGAGCTCGTGCGCGGGATGATCGTGCAGTCGGGCAACGACGCGTCCATCGCGCTTGCCGAGCTCGTCGGCGGCAGCGAGGAGGGCTTCGTCGAGCGCATGAACGCCGAGGCGGCGAAGCTCGGCATGACCAACACCCACTTCACGAATCCCACGGGCCTCTCGTCGCCGCAGCACTACTCCACCGCCGCCGACCTGGCCAAGGTCGCCGCGGCGCTGATCCGCGACTATCCCGAGTACTACCCCATCTATTCGCAGAAGGAATTCCGCTACAACAACATCACGCAGCCCAACCGCAACCGGCTCCTGTGGTCCGATCCGCACGTCGACGGCATGAAGACGGGCCACACGGACGCTGCGGGCTGGTGCCTCGTCGCCACGGCGCTTCGCGGCGATCGCCGCGTGCTGGCGGTGGTCCTGGGCGCGAGCTCCGACGCCGCGCGCGCGTCGGAGGCGCAGAAGCTCCTCAACTGGGGGTTCCAGGCCTTCGATACCGTGCAGCTCTACCAGTCCGGCAAGCAGGTGACGACGCTGCCGGTGTGGAAGGGCACGGTGCGCGAGGTGCCCGCGGGATTCCTGGCCGACCGTTACCTCACGCTGCCCAAGGGCAAGGCCGACAAGCTCGCCGTGACCATGCAGGCGGAGGAGCCGCTCGTCGCGCCCATCGCGCGGGCGCAGAAGGTGGGCATCGTGAAGATCTCGCTCGAAGGCAAGCCCGTCGCCGAGTTCCCGATGATCGCGCTCGAGGAGGTGCCGCTCGCGAGCCTCTTCGGGCGTGCCTGGGACAGCGTGCGCCTGTGGTTCAAGAAATGAAGGACGCCCCAATGACCGCCGACCCCATCGTCTACCTGAACGGCAGCTTCCTGCCCGTGTCGCAGGCCCACGTGTCGGTGCTCGACCGGGGCTTCATCTACGGCGACGGCGCGTACGAGCTCGTGCCCGTGTACGGCCGCGAGCCGTTCCGCCTTCCCCAGCACCTCGCGCGCCTGTCGCGCACGCTCGAGGGCCTGCGCCTGGCCAACCCGCACACGAACGCGCAATGGGAGGCGATCATCCGCGACCTCGTCGCGCGCCAGCCGTTCGACGACCAGGGCGTCTACTTCCAGGTCACGCGGGGCGTGGCCAAGCGGGACCACTCGTTCCCGAAGGGCGTGGCGCCGACGGTCTTCATGATGAGCAACCCGCTGCCGCTGCCGTCGAAGGAGATGGTCGACGACGGCGTGGCGGTGGTGACGGCCGACGACGTCCGCTGGCATCGCTGCGACTTGAAGACGATCTCGCTCCTGGGCAACGTGCTCGCGCGCCAGCTCGCCACCGACGCCGGCGCCGCCGAGACGGTCCTCTTCCGCGACGGCTTCCTCACGGAGGCGTCCGCGTCGAACGTGCTGGTGGTGAAGGGCGGCACAATCGTCGCGCCGCCCAAGGACCATCACCTCCTGCCCGGCATCACCTACGACGCCGCGATGGAGCTCGCGCACGACGCGGGCATCCCGCTCGAGGTGCGCCCGGTCCCGCGCGACGAGGCGCTGTCCGCCGACGAGATGTGGCTGTCGTCGTCGACCAAGGAGGTGCTCGCGGTCACGACGGTCGACGGCAAGCCATTCGCGGGCGGGAAACCTGGGCCCGTGTTCCGGAAAATGTGGAATGCCTTCCAGGCGCGCAAGCCGAAGGCGCTCGCCCGCGCCTGAGCTCGCGTTTCAGCGCTCGACGAGGGGCGTCGTGGTCGCGAACCCGCCGTGGTGGAACACGAGCCCGGTGCCGCTCGCCCGCTCGCAGGTCACCACCTCGCCCACGAACAGGACGTGATCGCCCGCCGCGTGGCGCGAATGGTGTCGGCACTCGAGCCACGCGACGCAATGGGCGATGAGCGGGGCGTCGGCCCACCCCAGGCGGTAGTCGACGCCCGCGAAGCGGTCCGCGTGGGGCCGCGAGAAGCGGCGCGCGAGCTCGGTCTGCGACGACGCGAGCACGTTGACGGCGTAGCGCTCGGCGGCCTCGAACGCGGGCAGGCTCGCCGATCGGCTCGCGAGCGACCACAGCACGAGCGGCGGCGCGAGCGAGACGGAGTTGAACGAGTTGGCGGTGAAGCCGACGTAGCGGCCGTCGCCGCTCGCCGCGCAGATGATGGTGACGCCGGTCGCGAACTGCGAGAGGGCGTCGCGGAACTGGCGGCTGTCGAAGGCTTGCGGCGGTCCCGCGGCAGGCATGGGCTCGAGGCGAACGGGCGAAGCGGCGATGCTACACTTTTCGACTCGTAGCTTCCCTCCACGGCCGGAATCGAACGCATGCCAGTACTGCCACGCATGATCGCCGATCGCTATGGCGGTCGCGACATCCCCATCACCCTGGTGCTTCCCGACGGCGCCCGGGTGCCGTTGTCCACGCATCCCGCGGTGGAGGTGATGGCCCGAAGCTGGAAGGGCATGCGCGCGCTCGCGAGGCCGGCGCTCGGTTCGTTGGCGCGGGCGTACGTGCGCGGCGACATCGACTTCTCCGGCAGCGCGCGCAAGATGCTCGGCATCGCGGAGTCGATGGTCGGCGCCGTCGAGCACGGGCGCGAGAAGCTGGGCGGCAGGCTGAAGCAGTTCCTGCACCAGCGCAGGAGCAACCGCTCGAACATCGCGCATCACTACGACGTCAGCAACTCCTTCTACCGGATCTGGCTCGACGAGCGCATGGTGTACTCCTGCGCGTACTTCGAGACCGAGGACGCGACGCTCGACGAGGCCCAGGCGGCGAAGCTCGACCTCATCTGCAGGAAGCTGCGTCTCGCGCCCGGCGAGCGGATGCTCGACATCGGGTGCGGGTGGGGCGGCCTCGTGTTCCATGCGGCCGAGCGCTACGGCGTGCACGCGCACGGCATCACGCTGTCGCAGAACCAGTTCGAGCACGTCTCGCGCGGCATCGCCGAGCGCGGGCTCGAGGGCCGCGTGAGCGTCGAGCTCCGCGACTACCTCGATCTCCCCGACGAAGAGCGCTACGACAAGGTGTCGAGCGTGGGCATGTTCGAGCACGTCGGCGTGGCGCGATTCGGGAAATACTTCGGCAAGATCCACCGCGTGCTGAAGCCGGGCGGCATGGTGCTGAACCACGGCATCACGCACAACACGCTCGGCGCCGAGAGCCTCGGCAGCGGTATCGGGCAGTTCGTCGAGGACTACGTGTTCCCCGGCGGCGAGCTCACGCACGTGTCGAAGGTGATCGAGAGCATGGCGCGCGAGGGCCTCGAGTGCATCGACGCCGAGGCGCTGCGCGAGCACTACGCGAGGACGCTCTGGCACTGGGTCGACCGGCTCGAGGCGCACGCCGACGAAGCGCGGCGCGAGGTGGGCGAGGAGCGCTTCCGCGTCTGGCGCATCTACATGGCGGGTTCGGCGCACGCCTTCGATCGCGGCTGGCTCTCGCTGTGGCAGGTGCTGGGCGGAAAGCCCTTCGCCGATGGCCGCCTGCCGCATCCGCTCACGCGCCGGTACATGTTCCGCGAGTAGGCAGGCCCGGTTGCTTCCGGGGCTCGCCGCCCGCATATGGGTCGCATACCCGCAAGGAGATGCGCCATGACCGAGATCGATCCGACCCTCGAGGCCCTGCACACCGAAGAGCGCGAGTCCGCCCTCACGTTCCCGTGCGTGTTTCCCATCAAGGTGATGGGCCGCACGCAGGACGGCTTCGCCCAGTCGGTGACGGAGGTGGTGCGCAAGCACGCGTCCGACTTCGACCCCGCGACGCTCGAGATGCGTGCGTCCAAGGAAGGCAACTGGCTGAGCGTCACCGCCACCGTCAACGCGACGTCCCGCGAGCAGCTCGACAACCTGTACCGGGAGCTGGTCGCGCACCCGATGGTCAAGATGGTGCTCTGACCTCCCTTGGGGCGGCGGTTGACGCCCCCGCCTTTCTGGAGCAAGATTTTGCAATAAATCTTTCTCCATGAAATCGAGCTCCGCCGCCACCCCACTCGCTGCCCGCGTGCAGCGGCCGCCCGCGCCGTCGGCGGAGCCGGCGGCCGTGCTGTCGAAGGCCGTGGTGCGCGCGGCGCGACTTCTCTCGCTCACGCAGCGCGACGTCGCCGCCGCGCTCGGCCTGTCGGAAGCCACCGCCTCGCGCCTCTTCGCGGGCAAGTACCTCCTGTCCGTGGAGCGCGCCAAGGAGTGGGAGCTCGCGCTCCTCTTCGTTCGCCTGTATCGCTCGCTCGACGCGCTGTGGGGGCACGAGGAGACGGCGCGGCGCTGGCTCGCGAGCCCCAACCTCGCGCTCGGCGCCACCCCTCACGAGCTCCTGCGCACCGTCGAAGGCCTCGTTCGTGTCGTCGCGTACCTGGACGCCGCGCGCAGTCGCGTCTAGCGCCGTCGCCGGCCGCTTCGCGCTGTGGCGCGCCGTGGAGGCGCAGCACGTCGTCTCGACGATGGCGCTGGTCGACACGCTCGACGAGCAGCACGTGCTCGAGCGCCTGCTCGACGACAGCAAGCCGCCGGTGCCGGCCGGCGCCGTGCGCCTCCACTATCTCCTGTTCACGCCCTTTCGCTACGGCCCGCCGCCGGGCGGATCGCGCTTCCGCGGGCCGAACGATCCCGGCGTGTTCTACGGCGCCGACGAGGTGCGTACCGCGTGCGCGGAGTTGGGCTACTGGCGCTGGCGTCACCTGCTCGACAGCCCGGCGCTCGACGCCATGCCCGCGCGTGCGCAGACCGTCTTCCGAACCCGCATCGCGGCGTCGACGGTGGACCTTCGCGAGGCGCCCTTCGTGCGCGACCGCGCGTCGTGGACCGACCCCTCGAGCTACGGCGCGTGCCAGCGCTTCGCGGGCGTCGCGCGCGAAGCCGCGGTGGGCGCCATTCGCTACGAGTCGGTGCGCGATCCCCGTCGCGGCGGCTGCTGCGCCGTGCTCTCGCCCGCGTCCTTCGCGAAGCCCGCGCCCGTCGAGTGGCAGACGTGGACGCTGTCGGTCACGCGGCGCGCGGCGGTGTGGCAACGCACGGACACCGTGCGCGCGGCGGCCTACGAATTCGAGCACGCGATGCAGCGGTTCACGCAGGCGCGCGACGCGTCCACGGCCGACGAGCTGTGGCTCACGGAGCATCCGCCCATCTACACGCTGGGCCTCGCGGGACGGCGTGAGCACGTGCTGCGCGACGGCGGCATCGAGACGCTGAAGGTCGATCGCGGCGGCCAGGTCACGTACCACGGGCCCGGCCAGCTCGTCGCGTACACGATGATCGACCTTCGTCGCGCGCGCCTCGGCATTCGCGACATGGTCCGGAGGCTCGAGGCCGCGGTGATAGAATGGCTCGCATCGCATCGCATCACGGCGTACGGCAAGCCGTCGGCGCCCGGCGTCTACGTCGATCGCGCGGGCACGGAAGCGAAGATCGCCGCGCTCGGCCTCAAAGTGCGCAACCACTGCACCTATCACGGACTCGCCGTCAACGTCGCGATGGACCTCTCACCCTTCGCGGACATCGATCCCTGCGGGTACCCGGGCCTCGCCGTGACGCAGCTCGCCGACCTGGGCGTCGCGCTCTCGGTCGGGCAGGCCGGCCGAGAGCTTGCGCCGATCCTCGAAGGGCGCCTGTCGTGAGCGACAACGCGGCCGGCGTCAAGCACAAGGGCGAAGGCAAGACCGCGCGCATCCCCATCAAGATCGTCGCCGCGGAGACGCTCAAGAAGCCCGACTGGATTCGCGTGCGCGCCGGGGGCTCGCCGCGCTTCTTCGAGATCAAGCGCATCCTGCGCGAGCACAACCTCCACACGGTGTGCGAGGAGGCGTCGTGCCCGAACATCGGCGAGTGCTTCGGCAAGGGCACCGCGACGTTCATGATCATGGGCGACATCTGCACGCGGCGTTGCCCGTTCTGTGACGTGGGGCACGGGCGCCCGCTGGCGCTCGACGCGGACGAGCCGCGCAATCTCGCGAAGACCATCGCGGCGCTCGGGCTTAGGTACGTCGTCATCACGAGCGTCGATCGCGACGATCTCCGCGACGGCGGCGCCGCGCACTTCGTCGAGTGCATCCGCTCGGTGCGCGAGCACTCGCCGCGCACGCAGATCGAGGTGCTGGTGCCCGATTTCCGCGGGCGGCTCGATCGTGCGCTCGAGATCCTCGTCGCCGCGCCGCCCGACGTCATGAACCACAACCTCGAGACCGTTCCGCGGCTGTACAAGCAGGCGCGACCCGGCTCGGACTACGCGCACTCGCTGCGATTGCTGCGCGAGTTCAAGGCGCGGGTGCCGGGGGTGCCGACCAAGTCGGGGATCATGGTGGGACTGGGCGAGACCGACGACGAGATCCTCGCCACGATGCGCGACATGCGCGACCACGACATCGACATGCTCACCATCGGGCAGTACCTGCAGCCGTCGAGGAATCACCTGCCCGTGCTGCGCTACGTGCACCCCGACACCTTCGCCCGCTTCGAGCGCGAGGCCTACGGAATGGGCTTCCGCCACGCCGCCGTCGGCGCGCTCGTGCGCTCGTCGTACCACGCCGACAAGCAGGCCGAAGACGTCCTCAAATAATTCAGTAATTAAGTAGGGTCAGAGTCGACTTAATTTGCCTTGGCCCCGGGGCTCGGCTCTTTGGCCGATGGCGCTCGACGGCGATCGCGGCCAAGAATGCGGCCATGCCCCGCATGCCGCGCTTTTTCATCCCCGACACGCCACTCCACGTCATCGTGCGCGGCAACAATCGCGGCGCCATTTTCGCCGACGACGACGATCGCCGGTTCCTGCGCGGCTACCTGGGCTACACGCTGCGCATCCACGAGGTGGCGGCGCACGCGTACGTCTTCATGACCAATCACGTGCACCTCCTGGCCACGCCCGACAGCCCGCAGAGCATGCCGCGCGCGATGCAAGACATGGGCCGTACCTACGTCCGGTACTTCAACGACAAGTACGGACGCACCGGGACGCTCTGGGAGGGTCGATACCGCGCGGCGATCGTCGACGACGAGCACTACCTCCTCACGTGCATGCGCTACATCGAGCTCAATCCGGTGCGCGCGCGGATGGTGGAGCATCCATCCGAGTTCCAGTGGTCGAGCTTCGCCTGCAACGCCATGGGCTCGCGCGATCCGCTTGTCACGCCGCATGCCCTTTACCTCGCGTTGGGCGCGAGCGCCGCGTTGCGCCGGCGCGCGTACGGCGAGGCCACGGGCATGTCGATTCCCCAGGAGGAGCTCGATCGCATCCGGGACGCCACCCGATTCGGCTGGGCGCTGGGCGGCAGTGACTTTTGCGCGCGCGTGGACCGCCTCACGCGTCGCGCCACACGACAGGCGCTTGGGCGGCCGGTCGGCGCCAGGGCGAAGCGCCGCGCGTGATCGATCCGCGTGTCGCGACGGTGGACCTTCGCAATCGAGTCGACTCCGACCCGGCTTCAATTAAGTCGACTCTGACCCTACTTTCCGGGGAGCGGCGCGGCTTTGGGCCATAGCAGCCACATCCGGCCGTCCTGCTTCATGCGGCCGGCTTCGCGGCCGGCCTGGGTGCCGAATCCCCAGAAGAAGTCCGCGCGCACGGGGCCGCGGATGGCGCCGCCCGTGTCCTGCGCCAGCGTGAGCCGCGCGAGAGGCTCGCTCGACGACGGTCGCGTGGTGGCAAGGTAGACCGGCGCGCCGAGCGGCACGAAGCGCGGGTCCACCGCGATGGTGCGCTCGGCCAGGAGCGGCACGCCGAGCGAGCCTTGCGGGCCGTCGATGGCCGCCTCGATGCTCCCGGGCGCGGGCGGGGGCACCTCGCGGAAGAACACGTAGCTCGGGTTCTCGTCGAGCAGCGCGCGCGCCTCCGACGGATGCGCCTTCACCCAGTTGCTGATCGCCTGCATCGACGCCGACTCGCGCGTCATCTCGCCGCGATCGATGAGCACGCGCGCGACCGATCGATACGGATGCCCGTTCTGGTCGGCGTAGTTGAGGCGCATGACGGTGCCGTCGGCGAGCGCGATGCGTCCCGAGCCCTGGATCTCCAGGAAGAACGCCTCGACCGGATCGCCCACGTACGCGAGCGCCTTGCCGGCGAGCGCCGCCGGGTTGCGCTCGATCTCCTCGCGCGACCAGTAAGGCACCACCCGACGGCCGTCGACGCGCCCGCGCACCCGCTTGTCCTTGAGCTCCGGGAAGAGGCTCGACAGGTCGACGACGAGGAGATCGTCGGGACGGCCGTACAGCGCGATCGCGTACTCGGCCGTGGGCGTGCGCGATCCCGCGAGGAGCGGCTCGTAGTAGCCCGTGACGAGCCCGACGTCGCTGCCGTCGCCGGCGGTGATGCGGTACGGGCTAAAATGCTCCATGAAGAACGCGCGCACGGCGGCGGTGCTGGTGGCGTCCACCCTCGCGCCCGCGGCGCAGGGCGCCTGCCACACGGCGCGCGTCCGCGAGCCCGCGGCGAGCGCGCGGCAGCCGGCGACGAACGCGGGCCACGCCGCGGCGACGGGATCGTCGGCCCAGCCGGGCAGGTCGGTCCACGCGGCGGGCGCGAATCGCACCTGCTC
>JBGAIS010000281.1:0-3288 GCA_044225355.1 Casimicrobiaceae bacterium
ACGAAGGCACGGCAGGCTCGGCCGACTATCGCCTCATCGAGTTCGACAAGCTCGGCCGGCGCATCGAGCCGGCCGAGGCCCGCGCGGTGCCCACGTCGAACAAGGCCATCCCGACCGCGGCGCTGCTCGTCGCCAACGACCGCTCCGAGCGCGCCGAGCTCTTCTGGCGCATCTCGGTCCCCATCCTCGCGCTCGTCCTCACGCTGCTCGCCATCCCGCTCGCATACGTGAACCCGCGCATGGGGCGCTCGTTCAACCTCATCGCGGCGGCGTTCCTCTACATGCTCTACACGAACTGCATCAACATCGTGCAGAGCATGATCGCGCAGGGCACCCTCGACCTCTGGACCGGGCTCCTCATCCCGCACGTGACCGCGCTGGTGGTGGTCCTCCTGCTCTTCCGCCACCAGCTCTCCATCAGCGGGCTCTTCGGCCGGGCACCCAAGGCCGCATGAGGACCCTCACGCGCTACATCGGGCGGGATGTGTTCCTGTCCACGCTGCTGCTCTTCGTCGCCCTGATCGGCCTCTTCACCTTCTTCGACCTCATAAGCGAGATGCGCGACGTCGGGCGCGGCAACTACACGCTCACCACCGCGCTCCTGTACGTCGCGCTCCACATCCCGTCGCGCATCTACGAGCTCTTCCCCGTCGCGGCGCTCATCGGCACGCTGTTCGCGGTGTCGCAGCTCGTGTCCAATTCCGAGTTCACGGTGATGCGCGCGTCGGGCGCGTCGATCACGCAGATCGGCTGGGCCGTCGTGCGCGTGGGCATCCCTCTCGCCATCGCCACGTTCCTCGCGGGGGAGTACGTGGCGCCGTCCGCCGAGCGCCTCGCGCAGACGCTGCGAGCCGCCGCCCTGGGCAACGCGACCGGCGTCGTCGCGCAGCAGTTCGAGAGCGGCTTCTGGTTCAAGCAGGACCGCACGTTCGTCAACATCCGCACGGTGCTGTCCGACATGACGCTCGTCGGCGTTCGCATCTACGAGTTCGACCGCGAATTGCGCCTCACCTCCGTGCGCAGCGCGGAGTCGGGCCGCTTCGCGGGCGACGGCCGCTGGAAGCTCGAGCAAGTCAAGGTGACGGAGCTCGGCCGCGACAGCGCGAAGGTGTCGGCCGAGCCGACGTGGATGTGGCAGACGGTGCTGCAGCCGTCGATCCTTACCGTCTACCAGGTGGCGCCGGAACGGCTCGCCCTCTCGACTTTGTACGACAATATCCGCGTGCTCGGCACCAACGCGCAAAAGACGTCGCGCTTCGAGATCGCCTTCTGGTCGAAGGTGCTCTACCCGGTGGCCGTGCTGGTGATGATGATGCTCGCGCTGCCCTTCGCGCAGTTCCAGCGGCGCCAGGGCGGGGTGGGCTTCCGCATCTTCGCGGGGACCATGCTGGGGCTCGCGTTCTGGCTCATCGAGCGCCTGTTCGCGTACCTCGGCGTCCTCAACGATTGGGCGCCGCTCTTCTCCGCCGCATTCCCGCTCGTGGTGTTCACGTGCGTTGCGGTGGGAATGCAGTACTTCATCGAGAGGCGATAGGCGCGCGCCCAGAAGGATCCAGGATGAACGTCCACTCCATACCCACGACCATTCGCGTCCAGCCCGGCCAGCCGGTCGAGCTCTCGTTCACCATCGACGGCGAGACCGTCCTGGCCGGCCTCGAGTGGCCCGTGATCGAGCGCTGGCTGGGCGACACGCGAGCGAACGACGCCGAGGCGGTGCGCGAGGCGATCCACCAGCGCCGCCATCTCATCGAGCGCGCGGTGCAGGCGCGGGTGTACGCGCACGGCGTGCCGCTGTCGGGCGAGCTCACCCTCGGCATCGTCGACTTTCCCGCTCGCCGATAGCCTTCGAGGGCTCGACGCGACGGCTCGCGCCCGGGCGCGCAAAGCAAAAGGCCCGGCGCGAAGCCGGGCCTTGCCGATCCTTGAAAGCTCGAGCTGCGCTTACGCGGGCTCCGCCGCCTTCACGACGATGTTCGCGAACTTGTCCTGCTTCGCGCCCTTCACGCTGAAGTGCACGTGGCCGTCGACCAGCGCGAACAGCGTGAAGTCCTTGCCCATGCCGACGTTGACGCCGGGATGGATCTGCGTGCCGCGCTGGCGAACGATGATCCCGCCCGCGCGAATGGCTTCGCCGCCGTAGACCTTGGTGCCGAGCCGCTTCGAGTGCGAGTCGCGGCCGTTGCGCGAGCTGCCGCCTGCCTTTTTATGTGCCATGGTGTCCGGGCTCCCTTATCCGACGATCGCGACGATCGACAGCTCGGTGTAGCCCTGCCGATGGCCCTGATGCTTTTGATAGTGCTTGCGGCGGCGCATCTTGAAGATGCGGACCTTGTCTCCGCGGCCGTGCGAGACGACGGTGGCCGTGACCGTCGCGCCCGCGACGGTAGGCTGACCCAGACGGACGCTTTCGCCCTCGCTGACCATCAATACCTGATCGAGGATGACTTCCGCGCCCACGTCCGCCGGTATCTGTTCTACTTTGAGTTTTTCGCCGGGGGCAACCTTGTACTGCTTGCCGCCGGTTTTTATGACCGCGTACATGAGTGAACTCCGCTTGTGCTGGTGTGTGCCGGCGGGCTGTCTTGCCGGCGTTCCCTCGAGAATCGAGGAAAGCCTTGAATTATAATCACGCCCACGATCGGCGCCGACATGGCGGCGGTCGACCGCGTGCTGCGCGCCTCGCTGTCGTCCGACGTGCTGCTCATCCGGCAAGTCGCGGAATACATCATCGCCGGCGGCGGCAAGCGCCTGCGGCCCGCCCTGCTCCTGCTCACCGCCGGCGCCACGGGCTATCGCGGCACCGAGCAGCACACGCTGGCCGCGGTCGTCGAGATGATCCACACGGCCACGCTCCTCCACGACGACGTCGTCGACGAGTCGTCGCTGCGCCGCGGCCACGCCACCGCCAACGCCGAGTTCGGCAACGCCGCCTCGGTGCTGGTGGGCGACTTCCTGTACTCGCGCGCCTTCCAGATGATGGTCGGCGTCCAGCGCATGCGCGTGCTCGAGATCCTGGCCGAGACCACCAACGTGATCGCCGAGGGCGAGGTGCTGCAGCTCATGAACGCCGGAGACGCCAACCTCGGCGAGGAGGCCTACCTCAACGTCATCCAGCGCAAGACCGCGCGGCTGTTCGAGGCCGCGGCCCGCTTGGGCGCCGTCCTGGGCGACGCCGACCCGGCCACCGAGGATGCCCTCGCCCGCTACGGCATGCACCTCGGCACCGCCTTCCAGCTCGTCGACGACGTCCTCGACTACTCCGGGTCGGCCGACGCCATCGGCAAGAAC
>JBGAIS010000282.1:0-3276 GCA_044225355.1 Casimicrobiaceae bacterium
GTGCAGCGTGAGGATCAGCGCGTCGCCGTCCTCGCGCCGCCACGGGGCACTCACCGCACGAGGAACATCGACACGACCGACGCCTGGACGTTCGCCAGCACGATGAGCAGCACCTGCGCGACGACGATGAGCACCAGC
This sequence comes from Casimicrobiaceae bacterium, assembly GCA_044225355.1. Taxonomy (GTDB): domain Bacteria; phylum Pseudomonadota; class Gammaproteobacteria; order Burkholderiales; family Casimicrobiaceae; genus VBCG01. The sequence goes on from JBGAIS010000282.1 coordinate 139, forward strand.
GGCGACAGGTCGAGCGTGCCGCCGCTCGGCGGCAGCACCTACCGGATCGGGCGCAGGAAGGGGAACGTGAGCGCGTTGAGGAGGCCCGACAGCGGGCCGTCGGGCGCGACCCACGACAGGATCGCCTGCGCCACTACCACGATCACGAGGAGCCACAGTGCGTGGTCGACGAGCTCGAACACCGTGCGGATGGCGAGGAACGCGAAGCCCGTTCCGTCGAACGCGAAGCCTCCGAACACGAGGCGGATGGCGAGGAGCCACAGGAACTGGAACGCGATCGTCGCGACGAGCGACGCCCAGTCGAGCCCCTTGTAGCCCGACAGGACGCGCCGCAGCGGCTTCACGATCCAATCGGTGAGCGCGATCACGGCCTGGCCCGCGGGGTTGCGGAACGGCGCGCGCATCGCCTGCATCACGAAGCGCAGCAGCAGCGCGAACGTGAAGAGTCCGAAGACGACGTCGAGGAGGTACTTGAGGATCTGCTCGGTCATGACGCGGACAGCTCGTCGCCCATCTCTTTGGCACGCGCGGCCGCGGCCTTGACCGCCGCCACGAACGCGGACTTCACGTCGCGCTCGTCGAGCACGCCGACGCCGCGCTCGGTGGTGCCGCCCTTCGACGTGACCTGCGCGCGCAGCGTCGCGGGCGGCTCGTCGGAGGCCTGCGCGAGCTTGATCGCGCCGGCGAACGTCGCGTACGCGAGCTTGCGCGCATTCTCGGGCGTCATGCCGACCTGGCGCGCGGCCTCCTCGAGCGCCTCGAGGACGTAGAACGCGTACGCGGGTCCGCTGCCCGAGATGCCGGTGATGGCGTCCAGGAGGTCCTCGCGCTCCACCCACACGACGGCGCCGACCGCCTCGAGCACGCGGCCCGCGAGCTTGCGGCTCGCCATGTCCACCGCGTGGGGGGCGAACGCGCCGGTGATGCCCGCGCCCACGAGCGCGGGCGTGTTGGGCATCGCGCGCACGAGGCGCGTGTAGCCGCCGAGCCACCGCGAGAGGTCGCCGATGCGCACGCCCGCCGCGATGCTCATCACGACCGGCACGCCCGCCACGAAGGGCGCCAGCGCCTGCGACGCCGTGCGCATGTGCTGCGGCTTGACGGCGATGAGCACGAGATCGGCGCCCTCGACGGCCGCCGCGGTGACGTCGCCGTGGAGGCCCGCGCCGGGAAGGCGTGCCGCCAGCTTGTCGCGCTGCGCCGCCGATGGCTCGACGACGCGCATCGACCGCGCGTCCGCGCCGTTGGCCACGAGGCCGCCCGCCAGTGCGGTGGCCATGTTGCCCCCGCCGATGAATGTCACGTTCATGATTTAAGTAGGGTCGGAGTCGACTTAATTTAAGTAGGGTCGGAGTCGACTTGATTCTGATGGCATCCGCGCGACGCAGGCTTTCCGAATTAAGTCGACTCCGACCCTACTTATTTTGCCGGGCGCCGAAAATCGCGGTGCCGATGCGCACTTGGGTGGCGCCTTCCGCGACGGCGAGCTCCAGGTCGGCGGACATTCCCATGGACAGCGTGTCGACCGCAAGCCCCGCGTCGCGGCACGCCTCGAAGACGCCGCGAAGCGCGCGGAACTGCGATCGCGCGACGGCTTCGTCCGCGGTGGGCGCCGGTATGCCCATGATCCCGCGCACCCGGAGGTTGGGCAGCGCGGCCACATCCCGGGCGAGAGCTACGGCAGCGTCCGGCGCCACGCCGCTCTTCGACGCCTCGCCGCTCGCGTTCACCTCGATGCACACCGAGAGCGGCACCGCGCCCGAGGGCCGCTGCGCCGACAGCCGCTGCGCGACCTTCAGCCGGTCCACCGACTCGACCCAATCGAACGTCGCCGCCTGCGCCGTCTTGTTGCTCTGGAGCGGCCCTATGAGGTGCCACTGGGCGTCAGCGAGGTCGGCAAGCTGCTCGCGCTTTCCCACCGCCTCCTGGACGTAGTTCTCGCCGAACGCCCGCTGCCCCGCCGCGTAGACGGCGCGCACGGCTTCCGCCGGGAACGTCTTCGACACGGCCAGCAACTGCACCGATCCCGGCTCGCGACCGCACGCGCGGACGGCCTCTTCGATGCGGCGCAGCACGGCTTGCCACGCGTTCTCGTAGTGGCTCATAATCGGCTGGACTAAGGCATTGAAATCATTGGCACGCCACTTGCGTGCTACAACAGGTCGCGGCCTCAAGCCGCCGCTGGAATTATAGATGGACATCACCGAGCTTCTGGCCTTTGCGGTCAAGAACAAGGCTTCCGACCTGCACCTGTCGGCGGGGCTGCCGCCCATGATCCGCGTCCACGGCGACATCCGGCGCATCAACCTGCCGCCGATGGAGCACGAGGACGTGCACGCCATGGTGTACGACATCATGAGCGACGCCCAGCGCAAGATGTACGAGGAGACGCTCGAGTGCGACTTCAGCTTCGGCGTCCCCAACCTCGCGCGCTTCCGCGTCAACGCGTTCGTGCAGCAACGCGGCGCGGCGGCCGCGTTCCGGACCATCCCCTCGAAGGTGCTGTCGCTCGAGGAGCTCAACGCGCCGAAGGTCTTCGCCGAGATGACCAACCGCCCGCGCGGGCTCATCCTGTGCACCGGCCCCACGGGCTCGGGCAAGTCGACCACGCTCGCGGCGATGGTCAACCACGTCAACGAGAACGAGTACGGCCATGTGCTGACGATCGAGGACCCGATCGAGTTCCTGCACGAGTCCAAGAAGTGCCTCATCAACCAGCGGGAGCTCGGGCCCCACACGCTGTCGTTTCCCAACGCCCTGCGCGCGGCGCTGCGTGAGGACCCCGACTACATCCTGGTCGGCGAGATGCGCGACCTCGAGACCATCCGCCTGGCCCTCACGGCCGCGGAAACGGGCCACCTCGTGTTCGGCACGCTGCACACGAGCTCGGCCGCCAAAACCATCGACCGCATCATCGACGTGTTTCCCGCCGCGGAAAAGGAAATGGTGCGGGCGATGCTGTCGGAATCGCTCGTGTCGGTGATCTCTCAGACGCTGCTCAAGACCAAGGACGGCCAGGGCCGTATCGCGGCGCACGAGATCATGATCGGCACGCCCGCCATCCGCAACCTGATCCGCGAGGGCAAGGTCGCGCAGATGTACTCGTCGATCCAGACCTCGCAGGCGGTGGGCATGCAG
>JBGAIS010000283.1:0-3485 GCA_044225355.1 Casimicrobiaceae bacterium
GCTGATGGTGTACGTGCCGCCGGTGAGCTCCTCGACCGTGAGCTAGCCGTCCTGCGCTCGCTTGCCGAAGTCGGCGATCTGCTTCTCGATGTCGGCGATGGACATCTGGTCGGCATCACGAAGGATGGGCACCACGAGGCCGCGCGGGCTGCCGACGGCGATGCCGATGTCGTAGTAGCCGTGGTAGATGATGTCACTGCCGTCGATCGACGCATTGACGAGCGGGAATTTCTTGAGCGCGTGCACCGCGGCCTTCACGAAGAAGCTCATGAAGCCGAGCTTCACGCCGTGCTCCTTCTCGAAGCGATCCTTGTATCGGTTGCGCAGGTCGATGACCGGCTGCATGTTCACTTCGTTGAACGTCGTGAGGATCGCGGCGGTCGACTGCGACTGCACGAGGCGCTCGGCGACGCGCGCGCGCAGCCGCGACATCGGCACGCGCTGCTCGGGGCGCGAGCCCTGGGCGACGGGCACCGGGACGCTGGGCGCCTTCGCGGCGGGCGCGGTTGCGGCAGGTGCCGCGGGCGCGGCCGGCGCCGGCGCGGCCTTGGCCTCGACGGCGGCGATCACGTCGCCCTTGGTGACGCGGCCTCCGCGGCCCGTGCCCTCGGCAACGGTCACGCCCTTCTCGTCCATCATCTTGCGTGCGGCGGGCAGCGCCGTGCCGGCGGCCGCCGAAGGCGAGGGCGCCGCGGCAGGCTTGGGCTCGGTGGCCTTCGGCGCGACGGCCGCGGCGCCGGCGCCCTTGGCTTCGGTGTCGATGACGGCGATGACCTCGTTGGACGTCACCGTCGAGCCGTCGGGCTTCACGAGCTCGACGAGGACGCCGTCGCCCGGGGCGGGCAGCTCGAGCACGACCTTGTCGGTCTCGACGTCGATCAGGTTCTCGTCGCGCGCGACGGCGTCGCCGGCCTTCTTGTGCCAGCTCACGAGCGTCGCCTCGGAGACCGACTCCGGAAGCTGCGGGACTTTCACTTCGATACGCATGCGTTGTCTCGTTCTTGTAGGGTCAATGCGCGACGACCATCTCTCCGGACTTGAGCTCGGGCGCGAACGCATCCTCCACGAGCTGCTTCTGCTCGGCGAGGTGCTTCGTCGCGTAGCCCACGGCCGGCGATGCGGAGATGGCACGGCCCGCGTAGGCCAGGACCATCGCGTCCGGCGTGTCGGAGCGAAGGTATGCACGCAGGCGATACCACGCGCCCTGGTTCTGCGGCTCCTCCTGCACCCACACCACCTCCTTGGCGTTCGGGAACTGCGAGATGGCCTGCGTGAAGTCGGCGTGCGGAAACGGGTACTGCTGCTCGAGCCTGATGATGGCGATGTTGTCGATCTTGTGCTCGCGGCGATGCGCGAGGAGCTCGTAGTACACCTTCCCGGAGCACGCGAGGACGCGCGTGACCTTCTTCGGGTTGAGCTTCTCGGTCTCGCCGATGACGCTGCGGAACTCGCCGTTGGCGAGCTCGTCGAGCGAGGACACGGCTTCCTTGTGCCGGAGCAGGCTCTTCGGGCTCATCACGACCAGCGGCTTGCGATACCTGCGCAGCATCTGGCGGCGCAGCATGTGGAACACCTGCGCCGGCGTGGTCGGCACGCAAACCTGCATGTTGTGCTGCGCGCAGAGCTGCAGGAAGCGCTCGGGCCGCGCGGAGGAATGCTCCGGGCCCTGGCCCTCGTAGCCGTGCGGAAGGAGCATCACGAGGCCGCAGATGCGTCCCCACTTCACCTCGCCGGCGCTGATGAACTGGTCGATCACCACTTGCGCGCCGTTCACGAAGTCGCCGAACTGCGCCTCCCACACGACGAGGCGCGTCGGGTCGGAGGTCGAGTAGCCGTACTCGAAGCCCAGCACCGCCTGCTCGGTGAGCACGGAGTCGATGATCTCGCACGACGGCTGGCCGTCCTTCACGTGCTGCAGGGGAATGTACGCGCCTTCGTCCCAGCGCTCGCGCTTCTGGTCGTGGAGCACCGAGTGGCGATGCGAGAACGTGCCGCGCCCGACGTCCTCGCCTGAGATGCGCACGCCGTAGCCGTCGTTGAGGAGCGTCGCGTACGCGAGCGTCTCGCCCATGCCCCAGTCGAGCGGCGCCTTGCCCTCGCCCATCGCCTTGCGATCGGCGATCACCTTCTCCGCGCGCGGATGCAGCTTGAAGCCTTCCGGCACCAGGGCGAGCCGTGCGGAGAGCGCCTCGAGCGTCGCCTTGGGCACCTTGGTCTCGACCGTATCGGACCAATGCCGGTTCACGTACGGGGCCCAGTCCACCGTGAACGGCGGCTTGTAGTTCGACAGCACCGTCTTGTTCGTATGCTGGCCCTTGTCCATGGCGGCGCGGTACGTCGCGACCATCTCGTCGGCTTCCTGGCCCGTGACCACGCCCTCGGCCTCGAGGCCTGGGCGTAGAGCTTGCGCGATGCCGCCGTGCTGCGCAGTCTGGCGGTACAGCAGAGCAGCCGTGAGCTGCGGCTCGTCGGCCTCGTTGTGGCCCAGGCGGCGGAAGCACACGAGGTCGATGAACACGTCCTTGTGGAATCGCTGGCGCTACTCGAGCGCCAGGTCGATGGCGAGAAGGCATACCTCCGGGTCGTCGCCATTGAGCGTGCAGCACGGGCGCCTCGACCATCTTGGCGATGTCGGTGCAAAAGGTCGTGCCGCGGGCGTCGCGCGGATCGGACGTGGTGAAGCCCACCTGGTTGTTGATGACGATGTGGATCGTGCCGCCCGTGTAGTAGCCGCGGGTGGCCGCCATGTTGAGGCACTCCTGGTTCACTCCCTGCCCCGCGATGGCCGCGTCGCCGTGCAGGAGGATGGGCAGCACCTGGTCGCCGCGCGCGTCGCCGCGGCGGTGCTGGCGCGCTCGCACCGAGCCCTCGACCACCGGATTCACGATCTCGAGGTGCGAAGGATTGAACGCGAGCGTCAGGTGAACGGGGCCGCCGGGCGTCGACACGTCCGACGAGAAGCCCTGGTGGTACTTCACGTCGCCGGCGGGAAGGTCCTGCGCGGCCTTGCCCTCGAACTCGGAGAAGAGGTTCGACGGCATCTTGCCCAGGATGTTGACGAGGACGTTGAGGCGCCCACGATGCGCCATGCCCATCACGATCTCGCCCACGCCCGCCGCGCCCGCGCGCTCGATCAGGCGATCGAGCATCGGGATCATCGTGTCGCCGCCCTCGCCCGAGAAGCGCTTCTGGCCGACGTACTTGGTGTGGAGGTAGCGCTCGAGCGTCTCGGCGGCCGTCAGCCGCTCGAGGATGTGCTTGCGCTGCTCGGGCGCGTAGGCGGGACGCGAGCGGATGGGCTCGAGCCGCTCCTGGAAGAAGCGCTTGGTCGCGGTATCGGCGATGTACATGTACTCCGCGCCGAGCGTGCGCGTGTACGTCTCCTTCAACGCGACGACGATGTCGCGCAAGCGCATGCGCTGCGGCCCCGCCTTGTACGAGCCGACGTCGAACTCGGTGTCCATGTCGGCCTCGGAGAAGCCGTA
>JBGAIS010000031.1:0-27778 GCA_044225355.1 Casimicrobiaceae bacterium
TGCCGCGTCGCGCATCGCGGCCGAGGCGGTGAAGGCGAGCCGCGAGGGTCCGGTGCTCGTCTACGCCACGACGTCGGCCGACGAGGTGAAGGCCGCGCAGGCGGAGCTTGGCATGCAGCGCAGCGCTTCGCTCATCGAGGAGGCGTTCCGTGTCGTGGCGCGGGCTATCGCGGGCGATGGCGTGCGCGCGTTCGTCGTCGCCGGCGGCGAGACGTCCGGGGCCGTCGTGGAAGCGCTAGACGCCGCGGCGCTCGCGATCGGACCCGAGATCGCGCCGGGCGTGCCGTGGACGCGCAGCGTCGCGGGCAGCGACGTGTGGCTTGCGCTCAAGTCGGGGAACTTCGGCGGCGAGGGCTTCTTCCGTCGCGCGATGGAATCGCTGCGATGAGCGACGCCGCGATGCGGGAAGCGCTCGTCGCGCGCGGTCGGCTGCTCGCCGAGCGCGGGCTCGCGCACGGGAGCTCGGGCAACCTGAGCGTTCGAAGCGGCGACGGCTTCCTCATGACGCCCACCGGCAGCGCGCTCGGCGAGCTCGAGCCCGGTCGGCTGTCGTCGCTCGACGCGCAGGGTCGCCACGTCGGCGGCGACGCGCCGACCAAGGAGTCGTTCCTGCATCTCGCGGTGTATGCGAAGCGGCCTTCGGCGCGCGCAATCGTGCATCTTCATTGCACGTGTGCGGTGGCGGTGTCGTGCCTCGTTCACGACGATCCGGCGAACGTCCTGCCGCCGCTGACGGCGTACCAGGCGATGCGCGTCGGGCCGTTGCCGCTCGTCCCGTACTATCCGCCGGGGGATCGCGCGCTCGCCGCCGCCGTCGAGGCGCTCGCCGAGCGCCACAAGGCGGTGCTGCTCGCCAATCACGGGCCGGTGGTCGCCGGCACGTCGCTCGACGCCGCGGTGGAGAGCGCGGAGGAGCTCGAGGCGTCGGCGAAAGTCGCGCTCCTGCTGCACGGTCGCGCCGTGAGCACGCTCACCAGCGCGCAGATTGAGGATCTCGCTCGGCGCTTCCCCAGCTGAATCAAGTAGGGTCGGAGTCGACTTAATTTAGTCGACTCCGACCCTACTTAATCAGGCTTCGGCGTCGACGGGGACAGGCTTCAGCACGCGCATGAGTTCGGCGGGCGACAGGCCTACGAGGTAGCCGCGCTTGCCGCCGTTGATGTAGATGCGCGGGAGGTTGCCGATGGTCCGCTGCATGTAGACGGGCATGGTCTTGCGGGTGCCGAAGGGGCTGGTGCCGCCCACCTGGTAGCCCGAGTGGCGGTCGGCGGTGGCGGGATCGCAGGGCGAGACGGTCTTCACGCCGAGGAAGCGCGCGAGATTCTTGGTCGAGACCTCGCGGTCGCCGTGCATGAGCACGACGAGCGGGCGCTTCGCGTCGTCCTCCATCACGAGGGTCTTGATCACCGCGTGCTCGTCCACGCCGAGCTCGCGCGCCGACACCGCGGTGCCGCCGCGCTCCTCGTACTCGTACGGATGGTGCGTGAACTCGACGGCGTGCTCGCGCAGCACGCGGACGGCCGCCGTGACGGGCGGCTTATGCATAGGCGACGATGGGCACCGACCACGGCTCGGGCCAGTGGATGCCGAAGGGCAGCCACGGCTCTGCGGCCACGCGCATGCGCGAGAAACCGGCCTCGCGGAACTCACGGATGAGCGAGTCGCGCGTGAAAAGCCGCATTTCGAGCGTCGAGCCCGGGCCGCCGTGGAAGACGAGGTCGCGGAACGTCTGCTCGCGGCCGTCGCGCGTGCGGTTGTGCAGCGTCCACGTCCCGTCGGCCTCCGACAGCGACCAGTCGAAGAGGTCCGGATAGTGCTCGCGCGTCTCGCCTTCCAGCACGAAGGGCACGGTGAAGATGAACTTGCCGCCCGGCTTCAGCATGCGACGCGCGTTGACGAAGGCCTTCGACACCGGCGGCACGACGTGCTCGAACACGTCGCTCGACACGATGAAGTCGTAGCGTCCGACGTGCGAGTCGTCGATCTGCGCGATGTCGAGGTGGGGCTCGGTGTGATAGAACGTGTTCTGGTACGTGAATTTCTGCGCGAGCGGCTTCGCGTACGCTTCGGCGTCCGACAGTCCCACGCCCACGATCGCCTTCTTCTCCGGGAAGTCGGGCAGGGCCATCGGCGCGCCCAGCACCTCGCGCGTCACGAGATAGCCCATCGCGCGAAAGCGGACGTTGGACCCGCAGTGCGTGCACGTGAGCGCCTCGCGCGAGAGCTCGCCGAGCGTGCCGGCGTTGGGCGTGCCGCAGAGGTTGCACACGAACGGGATGCGCGAGCCGGGCCGGATGCTGCGGGGATCGCCGCCCGTGCCGTCGCGCCAGCGCCGGCGCGCCATCAGGCCCAGCATGCGGCGATGCGCGAAAAGCTGCGCCTTGGAGAGGAATCCGCGCCGAGGGGCGGCAGGCTCGTTGTCGTTCACGGGCGCAATTCTAATCCGTTCGCCGGGCGCGCTATCCGCGGGGGTGATGCTGGGCGTGAAGCTGCTTCAGGCGCTCGCGCGCGACGTGCGTGTAGATCGTGGTGGTCGTGATGTCGGCGTGTCCCAGGAGGAGCTGCACGACGCGCAGGTCGGCGCCGTGGTTGAGGAGATGCGTCGCGAAGGCGTGGCGCAGGACGTGCGGCGACAGCGACGCCGCCGCAATGCCCGCACGCACGGCATAGCGCTTGACCAGTGCCCAGAACGCCTGCCGCGTCAGCGGCGCGCGCCGCGCGGTGAGGAAGAGATGCTGGCTCTTCGACGTCCCGGCGAGCTGCACGCGCGCCCCCTGGCGGTAGCGCTCGATCCACGACACGGCCTCGTCGCCCAGGGGCACGAGGCGCTCCTTGCTGCCTTTGCCGATGACGCGCACCACGCCGGCCTCGAGCGAGACCTGCGCGAGCGTGAGGCCGATGAGCTCGGACACGCGCAGGCCGGTGGCGTAGAGGGTATCCTGCATGGGGCGATCGCGCAGCCCGAGCGGTGTCTCGACGTCGGGGGCGTCGAGCAGCGCTTCGACCTGCTTCTCGGACAGGAGCTTCGGCAAGCGCCTCGCCTTGCGCGGCGCGCGCACGCGAAGGGTCGGGTCCTCGCGCACCGTCGCGCGCTCGAGCTGCAAGCGATAGAAGCGCTTGATCGCGGACAGGCGCCGGGCCACCGAGCTCGCCTTGGCCTTGGCGCGGAACTGGTCGGCGAGCCAGGCCTCGACGTCGCCGCGGTCGGCGGCCAGGAGGCCGCGCGTGCCGAGCCACGCAGCCCACGCGACGAGGTCGCGGCGGTAGCTCGCGATCGACGCGGGCGCGAGGCCGTCCTGCAGCCAGACCTGGTCGCAGAAGAGGTCGATCAGGTCCGCGTCGGCGGTCACGTGGACGGCAAGGAAGCGGGCCGCTCGCGGTCACGCGCCGAAGCGGTAGCCCTCGTGCGCCAGGAGCCAGCGCTTGATCGCAATGGGATCGCCCGACTCGGCGTTCATGAATCCGCCCATGCTGCCGCTCGAGCCGACCACCCGGTGGCAGGGCACCACCAGCGCGATGCGGTTGGCGCCGCACGCCTGGCCGATGGCGCGCGGCGCGCTGCGGACCATCCTCGCGACCTCGCCGTACGTGCGCGACTCGCCGAGCGGAATGGTGCGCAGGGCCTCCCATACGCGGTTCTGGAACGGCGTCCCGCCCAGCGAAAGGGGCACCGTGAAGCGATACGCGGGGTCGTCGAGGTAGCGCGTGAGCTCGCGCAACGCCTGCTCGGCGATGCGGTCGGTAGGCGCCGTCGCGCGCTCCGTGAGTGGGAGATACTTCAAGCGCGTGACGGCGCGGCCGTCGGTCTGCACGCCGATCACGGCGAAAGGCGCACGCAGCTTTGCGGCGTAGGGGATGGGCGCCTCGCTCATCACGACCCCATCTTCATCTGTCGCGGCAGGTACGAGACGAGCTCCGGCCAGAACCACAGCGCCACCACCGCCACGATCATGAGCGCGAACATCGGCAGCGTGTGCGCGGCGATCCAGGTGATCTGCCGTCCCGTCATGCCCTGCAGGACGAACAGGTTGAACCCGACCGGCGGGGTAATCTGCGCCATCTCCACGACGAGGACGACGAAGATGCCGAACCACAGGAGGTCGAGGCCCGCCTTCTCGACGGTGGGCAGGATGACGCCCATCGTGAGCACGACCATCGAGATGCCGTCTAGGAAGCAGCCGAGCACGATGTAGAAGAGCGTGAGCGCCGCGACGAGCGCGAAGGGCGTGAGGCCCAGCGTCGAGATCCATTCCGCGAGATGGCGGGGCAGGCCGATGTAGCCCATCGCCAGCGTGAGGAACGCCGCGCCCGCGAGGATCAGCGCGATCATGCAGTAGAGCCGCGTCGCGCCCATGAGGCTGTCGACGAACGTGCGCCGCGTGAGCGAGCCCTGCAGGCCCGACAGGACGAGCGAGCCGACGACCCCGAACGCCGCCGCCTCCGTCGCCGTGGCGACGCCGACGTAGATGGAGCCCAGCACCGTTGCGATGAGCGCGATCACCGGAAGGAGATGGCGCGACGCCCGCAGCTTGTCGGCGAAGGTGGTGCGATTGGACGCGGCGGGCACCTTGCCGGGATTGAGGAGCGCCCACACGACGATGTAGCCCGAGAAGAGCGAGGCGAGCAGGATGCCCGGCAGGACGCCGGCGATGAAGAGCTCGGCGATCGACACGTTGGCGCTCACGCCGTAGACGATCATGATGATCGACGGCGGGATGAGGAGCCCGAGCGTGCCCGCGCCCGCCAGCGTGCCCACGGTGATCCCGTCCGGGTAGCCTCGCGCCTTGAGCTCGGGCAGGGTCATCTTGCCGATGGTCGCGCACGTCGCGGCGGACGAGCCGGAGACGGCGGCGAAAATCGTGCAGCCGATGATGTTCGTGTGGAGCAGGCGGCCCGGGAGGCGCTCGAGCCAGGGCGCGAGGCCGCGGAACATGTCGTCGGACAGTCGCGTCCGGAACAGGATCTCGCCCATCCAGACGAACAGCGGCAGCGCGGTCAGCGTCCACGACGAGGCCGTGCCCCACACCGTGACCGCCATCGCATCGCCCGCGGGACGCGAGGAGAAGAGCGACATCGCGATCCACGCGACGCCCGCCAGCGCGAGGCCGATCCACACGCCGCTTCCGAGCAGCAGGAACAGCGCGAGGATGAGAAGCGTGGTGACCGCGCCGTCACTCATTGTGGAGCGCCTCCGCCGGCATCGAGCGCACCCGCGCGCCGCGCCATTCGAGCACGAGCTCGTCGATCATCGCGACGAGCAGCACGACGGTGCCCACGGCCATGCTCGCCTGCGGGATCCAGAGCGGCGTCGCGTCGTTGGCGGTGGACACGTCGTGGAAGTCCCACGACTGGAACGCGAGGCGCACGCTGTAGTACGCGAAGAGCCCGGCCAGCAGCGTGGCGACGAGGAGCACCACGAGCTCGAGCCGGTGGCGGGAGCGCACGCCGAGCCGCTCGAGGACGAGCGTGACGCGGATGTGATCGCCGTGCTTCAGCGTGTGAGCGAGGGCCAGGAACCCCGACGCCGCCATGCAGTAGCCAGCGTAGGCGTCGGTCCCGGGCACGTTGAACGCGAGGAGGCGGCCGATCACCCCGAGCCCCACCATCGCGAGCGTGCCCACCAGGAACAACGCCGCGAGGGCTCCCGCGGCGTCGTAGAGGCGATCGAGAGCGCGGCGCAACGTCGTCGAAGCTACGGCATGTTGCGGTACGTGTCGATCACCTTGCGGCCGTCGTCGCCCGCCTTGCGCTGCCACTCGGCGAGCATCACGTTGCCCACGCGCCGCATGTCGGCGGTCAGCTGCTCGGAGGGCTTCACGATCGCCATGCCCTTGCCCTTCAGCTGCTCCAGGTACCAGTTGTTCTTTTCCTCGGAGATCTTCCACCCGCGCGCCTCGGCGTCGGCCGCGGCCTTGAGCACCGCGGCCTGCGTGGGCTTGTCGAGCGCGTCGAAGGCCTTGGCGTTGACGATGATCGCGTTCTTGGGCAGCCAGGCCTGCGTGTCGTAGAAGTTCTTGATGTGCTCGTACGTCTTGGAGTCGTAGCCGGTGGCACCCGACGACATGTACGAGTCGACCACGCCGGTGGCGAGCGCCTGCGATCGTCACCGGCTGCGCGCCGACGAGCTCCGCGATCTTCGACGTGGCGGGGCTGTACGCGCGCCACTTGAGGCCCTTCATGTCGGCGACGGCGTTGAGCGTGCGCTTGGTGAAGATGCCCTGCGGCGGCCACGGCACCGTGTAGAGGAGCTTCATGCCCTGCTTCGCGAGCTTGTCGTCGAGCGCCTTGCGCGACGCCTTGTAGAGCTTGAGCGACTCGCCGTAGGAGGTGGCGAGGAACGGGATGCCGTCGAGGCCGTACAGCGGGTCCTCGTTCTCGAAGTTGACGAGGAGGATCTCGCCCGCCTGCGCCTGGCCGCCCTGGACCGCCCGCTTGATCTCCGGCGCCTTGAACAGCGACGCGTTGGAATGGACCTGGATCTTGAGCTTGCCGCCGCTCGCCTTGTCGACGTCGTTGGCGAACTGCTGGATGTTTTCGGTGTGGAAGTTGCTGGCCGGATACGCCGTGGGCAGGTCCCACTTGGTCTGCGCGGCGGCGGGCAGGGCGACGGCAAGGCTGAACGCGACGGCGACGATGCGCTTCATGGATTCTCCCGGAGGCGAGGCGATCGATATTTACCACAAAACCCCCGGCGGCAGGGCCGCGGGCGGCGTGCGGTGACGGTAATATGGGCCCGATCATCCGGCGCAAGGTGCCAAGCGACGTGCAATTCTGGATCGACCGAGGGGGGACCTTCACCGACATCGTGGCGCGGCGGCCCGACGGCACGCTCGTCACGCACAAGCTCCTGTCGGAGAACCCGGGCCGCTACGACGACGCCGCGGTGCACGGCATTCGCGAGATCCTGCGCGTGCCGGAGGGCGCGCCCATTCCCGCGGGCGCGATCGACGCGGTGAAGATGGGCACGACGGTCGCCACCAACGCGCTCCTCGAGCGCAAGGGCGAGCGCACCGCGCTCGTCGTCACGAAGGGCTTCGCGGACGCGCTTCGCATCGCCTACCAGAACCGCCCCAGGCTCTTCGTGCGCAGGATCGAGCTTCCCGCCATGCTGTACGAGCGGGCGATCGAGGTCGACGAGCGCATCGGCGCGCGCGGCGAGCTCGTGGCACCGCTCGACGCCGCCGCGGCGGAGCACGACCTTCGGGCTGCGTACGCGGACGGCATGCGCGCGGTGGCCATCGTCCTCATGCACGGCTACCGCTATCCGCAGCACGAGCGCGCCCTCGCGGACCTCGCGCGCGCCGTGGGCTTCGCGCAGGTGTCGGTGTCGCACGAGGTGAGCCCGCTCATGAAGCTCGTGTCGCGCGGCGATACCACGGTCGTCGACGCTTACCTGTCGCCCATCCTGCGCCGCTACGTCGACCGCGTCGAGGCCGCGCTCGGGGATGGCGGACCCGCGGCTCGCATCCGGCTGCAATTCATGCAGTCGAGTGGCGGCCTCACGGACGCGCATCGCTTCCAGGGCAAGGACGCGATTCTCTCGGGACCCGCCGGCGGCATCGTCGGCGCGGTGGAGGTGTCGAGACTCGCGGGGTTCGATCGCATCATCGGCTTCGACATGGGTGGCACGTCCACCGACGTGACGCACTGGGCGGGCGAGTACGAGCGCGCGTTCGTGACCGAGGTCGCGGGCGTGCGGCTGCGCGCGCCGATGATGAAGATCCACACGGTGGCCGCCGGCGGCGGGTCGATCTGCGCGTTCGACGGCGCGCGCTTCCGCGTGGGCCCGCAATCGGCCGGCGCCAATCCGGGGCCGGCCGCGTACCGTCGCGGCGGGCCGCTCACCGTGACCGCTTGCAACGTCATGGTCGGCAAGCTCGATCCCGAACTCTTCCCGCAGGTGTTCGGCCCGCGCGGCGACGAGCCGCTCGATGCCGCGGCCGTGCGCGAGAAATTCGCGGCGCTCGCGTCGGACCTCGCGGGGAAGTCCGGCGTGTCGCGCAGCGTGGAGGAGATCGCCGACGGCTTCCTCAAGATCGCGGTGGAGAACATGGCCAACGCGATCAAGCACATCTCGGTGCAGCGCGGCTACGACGTGACGCAATACACGCTGTGCTGCTTCGGCGGCGCGGGCGGGCAGCACGCGTGCCTCGTGGCCGATGCGCTCGGCATGTCGCGCGTGTTCATCCACCCGTTCGCGGGCGTGCTGTCCGCGTACGGCATGGGGCTCGCGGACGTGCGCGCGCTGCGCCAGGAGGCGGTGGAGGCCACGCTGTCGCAGGCGTCGCTGGACGCGTCGGCGGACGCGTTCGCGCGCCTCGAGGACGCGGCGACGCGCGAAGTCGCGGCGCAGGGCATCGACGCCTCGCGGATCGCATGCCGGCGCACGGTCCACGTGAAGTACGACGGCACCGACACCACGCTCGAGCTCCCTGCGGGCGACGCGGTCGCGCCCATCGTCGCGCAGTTCGAGGATCGCTACCGACGGCAGTACGGATTCCTCATGCCGGGCCGATCGCTCGTCGTCGAGGCGGTCGCGGTGGAGGCGGTCTGCGGCAACGAATCGGCGCAGGCGCTTGCGCCGTCGCTCGCGCCGCGGCACGGCGGGCTCGCGGCGATCAAGGTGAATCGGGTGTACACCGACGGCGCATTCCGCGACGCGAGCGTCTTCGAGCGCGGGGACCTGCGCCCGGGCGATGCCATCGACGGCCCCGCCGTCATCCGCGAGCAGAACGCCACCACGGTCATCGAGCCCGGGTGGCGCGCGACGGTCACGCCGCAAGACCACCTCGTCCTCGAGCGCGTGACGGCGGCGCGCCGCGCGCACGCCATCGGGACCACGGCCGATCCCGTGCTCCTCGAGGTCTTCAACAACCTCTTCATGGCGATCGCCGAGCAGATGGGCGTGACGCTCGCCAACACCGCCTACTCCGTCAACATCAAGGAGCGCCTCGACTTCTCGTGCGCGATCTTCGACGCGGACGGCAACCTCATCGCCAACGCGCCCCACATGCCGGTGCACCTGGGCTCCATGGGCGAGTCGGTGAAGACGGTGATCGACCGCCGCGCGGGCACGATGAGGCCCGGCGACGTGTTCGTGCTGAACGCGCCGTACAACGGGGGAACGCACCTGCCGGACGTGACCGTGATCGCGCCGGTGTTCCTTCCTCCGGTCGCGGACGGCGCGCGGAGCGAGGGGTCGGCGGTGCCGGAGTTCTTCGTCGCGTCGCGCGGCCACCACGCCGACATCGGAGGCATCACGCCGGGCTCCATGCCGCCCGATTCGACGCACGTCGACGAGGAAGGCGTGCTGCTCGACAACGTGCAGCTCGTATCGGAAGGCCGCTTCCTCGAGGCCGAGATGCGCGCGATTCTCTCCGGAGGCCGCTATCCCTCGCGCAACGTCGAGCAGAACCTGGCCGACCTGCGCGCGCAGGTGGCGGCCTGCGCGAAGGGCGGCGACGAGCTTACGAAGATGGTCGCGCATTTCGGCCTCCCCGTCGTGCGCGCGTACATGCAGCACGTGCAGGACAACGCCGAGGAGGCGGTGCGACGCGTGCTCGACGTCCTGACCGACGGCCGCTTCGAGTACGAGATGGACAGCGGTGCCCGTATCGCGGTGCGCATCTCCATCGACCGCGAGCGGCGCGAGGCGACGATCGACTTCACCGGCACGAGCGCGCAGCAGCCCACCAACTTCAACGCGCCTTCGGCGGTGTGCAAGGCGGCGGTGCTGTACGTCTTCCGCACGCTCGTCGACGACGAGATCCCGATGAACGCGGGATGCCTCAAGCCGCTGCGTATCGTCATCCCGGAAGGCTCGATGCTGGCGCCGCGCTATCCCGCGGCGGTGGTGGCGGGCAACGTCGAGACGTCGCAGGCCATCACCGACACGCTGTACGGCGCGCTCGGCGTGCTGGCGGCGTCGCAGGGAACGATGAACAACTTCACGTTCGGCAACGCGAGGTACCAGTACTACGAGACGATCGCGGGAGGCGCGGGCGCCGGGCCGGGCTTCGATGGCGCAAGCGCCGTGCAGACGCACATGACCAACTCGCGCCTCACGGACCCGGAGGTGCTCGAGTGGCGCTTCCCCGTGAGGCTCGACGCGTTTGCGATCCGTCGCGGCAGCGGCGGCGGCGGCGTGAATCGCGGCGGCGACGGCGTGCACCGGCGCGTGCGCTTCCTGGAGGCGATGACCGCAGTGATGCTCGCGAACCGTCGCCGCGTGGCGCCGTTCGGCGTGGGCGGCGGCCGGCCGGGCGCACGCGGGCGCAACTGGGTCGAGCGCGACGGCGGCGCCCGCGAGGACCTGGGCGCGACGGCCAAGGTGGACATGAGGCCCGGCGACGTCTTCGTCGTCGAGACACCGGGCGGCGGAGGGTTCGGGCGCGAGCCCGGCGACGACGCCTGACCTGCCCCGCACCCGGGTGCCACCCCCGTTGCCGATATAATTCGCCCTTTTTCGAGGGAATGAAGATGGCCTCGATCTACGATTTCACCGTCAACGACATCCACGGCAAGCCGGTCAAGCTCGATCGCTATCGCGGCAAGGTCATGCTCGTCGTGAACACGGCGAGCGAGTGCGGCTTCACGCCGCAGTACAAGGGCCTCGAGGCGATGTACAAGAAGCTCCACGGCAAGGGGCTCGAGGTGCTCGGATTCCCGTGCAACCAGTTCGGCGGCCAGGAGCCCGGCGACGACAAGGAGATCTCGCAGTTCTGCGAGCTCAACTTCGGCGTCACGTTCCCGATGTTCGCCAAGGTCGACGTGAACGGCGAGCAGGCCGCTCCCGTCTACAAGTATCTCAAGGCGGCGAAGCCCGGCCTCCTCGGGAGCGAGGCGATCAAGTGGAACTTCACGAAGTTCCTGGTCGACCGTGACGGCAACGTCGTCAAGCGCTTCGCGCCCAACGATACGCCCGAGTCCATCGCGGCCGATATCGAGAAGGCGTTGTGATCCTGCGCGCGGCCGGGCGCGTCGCGGGTGTCGCGGCGGCGCTCCTGCTCGCCTGCGCGCCGGCGCACGCGCAGCCCGATCCCGGCAAGACGCTGCGCGTCGCCTTCCTCATCGCCGAGACGGGCTTCGATCCGCAGGCCTCGTCCGACCTGTACTCGAACTACGTGAACCGCGTGATCTTCGATCCGCTGTTTCGCTACGACTACCTGGCGCGCCCGCACAAGCTCGTCCCCAACACCGCGGCCGCGCTCCCGACGCCCTCGAAGGACGCGACGGAGTGGACCGTCCGCGTGAAGCCGGGCACGTACTTCGCCGACGACCCCGCGTTCAAGGGCAGGAAGCGCGAGCTCACCGCCGCGGACTACGCGTTCTCGTGGAAGCGCGTGCTCGATCCGCGCACGCGCTCGCCGCACCTCGACATATTCGATGGGCGCATCGTCGGCATGGACAAGCTCCTCGACAAGGCGAAGGCCACGGGGCGGCTCGACTACGACGCGCCGGTGGAAGGCCTGCAGGTGGTGGACCGCTACACGCTCAAGATCAAGCTGACCGCGCCGTGGTGGGACCTGCCCAACGACCTTTCGGGCTCGGGCACCGCTGCCGTTGCGCGCGAGGTCGTCGAGGCCTACGGCGACGCGAGCGGATGGGTGATGGCCAACCCGGTGGGCACGGGGCCGTATCGCCTCAAGGAGTGGCGGCGCGGCCAGCGCATCCTGCTCGAGGCCAGCCCCTCGTTCCGCGACGTGCCGTATCCCGAGAGTGCCGACCCTTCCGACAAGGCGCTGATGGCGCGCATGAAGGGGCGCCGGATTCCGCTGATCGGCAACATCGACATCGCGGTCATCGAGGAGGCGAATCCGCGCCTCATCGCCTTCGAGAGCGCGCAGCTCGACTACGTCGAGGTGCCGGTCGACCTCGTGTCGAACGTCCTCGAGCCCGACAATCGCCTGAAGCCGCGCTTCGCGAAGGTGGGCGTGACGCAGCAGCGCGCGATCCTGCCCGCCATCACGTACTCGTTCTTCAACATGGACGACCCCATCGTCGGCGGGTACGGCAAGGACAAGGTCGCGCTGCGGCGAGCGATAGGCCTCGCGTACAACGTCGACGAGGAGACGCGCATCATCCGCCAGGGGCAGGCGGAGTGGGCGTCGCAGCTGGTCCCTCCGGGCGTCAACGGTCACGATCCCTCGCTCGTGGGGAACACCAAGTACGATCCTGCCGCGGCGAAGGCGCTCCTCGATCGCTTCGGCTACGTCGACCGCGACAAGGACGGCTTTCGCGAGATGCCCGACGGCAAGCCGCTCGTGCTGCGCAAGGGCACCGCGCCGTCCGCGCTCGAGCGGCAGTACGACGAGCTGTGGAAGCGCAACATGACCGCGGTGGGCATCCGCATCGAGTTCGTCACGCAGAAATGGCCCGACCTCCTCAAGATGGCGCGTACGGGCCAGCTCCAGATGTGGCAGCTCGCCAACCGCGCGACGAACCCCGACGGCTACGGCTTCCTGGGCCTCCTGTACGGCGGCAACATCGGCACGCAGAACTACGCGCGCTTCAAGCTCGCCGAGTACGACGCGCTGTACGACGAGAGCAAGAAGCTTCCCGACGGCCCCGAGCGCGCGAAGCTCATGCGCCGCATGTCGGAGCTCGCGGCGGGATACACGCCGTGGAAGATCAACGCCTACCGCTACGAGAACGTGATCCTGTACCCGTGGGTGCAAGGCTACAAGCTCAACGTGTTCAACCTCCATCCGTGGCAGTTCCTGGACATCGACGCCGGCGGACCGCGCACCCCCGTTCAATGACCTTGATCGCACGCTCGCTGCTTCTCCTTGCGCTTCTCGCAGGCTCGACGCTCGCGACGGCGCAGCCCGATCCCAACAAGGTCCTGCGCGTCGTGTTCCGCACCGCGGAGACGGGCTTCGACCCGCAGGCGGCGTCGGACCTCTACTCGAACTACGTCAACCGCGCGATCTTCGAGCCGCCGTATCGCTACGATTTCCGCGCCCGCCCGCACAAGGTGGTTCCCAACACGGCGGTCGCGATGCCCGAGGGCAACAAGGACGGCACCGAGTGGACGATCCGCATCCGGCCCGGCATCCACTTCACCGACGATCCCGCGTTCAAGGGCAAGAAGCGCGAGCTCACGGCGGCCGACTACGCGTACACGTGGAAGCGGATCGTGGACCCCGCGGTGCGCTCGCCCTCGCTCGAGCTCTTCGACGGCCGCATCGTCGGCATGGACAAGCTCCTCGCCAAGGCGAAGGAGACCGGCAAGTTCGACTACGACGCGCCGGTCGAGGGCCTGCAGGTCGTCGACAAGTACACGCTGAAGCTGAAGCTCAACTACCCGTGGTGGGACATCGCGGTCTACCTGACGGAGGGCTCCGCCGGCGCGGTGGCGCGCGAGGTGGTCGAGGCCTACGGCGACGGCAGTCGCTGGGTCATGGCGAACCCCGTGGGCACCGGCCCGTACAAGCTCAAGGAGTGGCGCCGCGGGCAGCGCATCCTCCTCGAGGCGAATCCGGGGTTCCGCGGCATCCCGTACGTCGAGAGCAACGACCCGGCCGACAAGGCGGTGAACGCGCGCTTCAAGGGCAAGACGTTCCCGCGTATCGGGCAGGTCGAGGTGTCGATCATGGAGGAAGGCAACCCGCGCGTGCTCGCCTTCGCGCGCGGCGAGCTCGACTACCTCGACATCCCGTACGAGCTCGTCCCCAACGTGATGCTGCCGGACAACACGCTGAAGCCCGAGTACGCGAGGGCGGGCGTGGTGCTGGAGCGCGACGTGCAGCCGTCGATCACGTTCGCGTACTTCAACATGGAGGATCCGGTGGTCGGCGGCTATACGCCGGAGAAGATCGCGCTGCGCCGCGCGATCGGGATGGGCTACAACACGGAGGAGGAGATCCGCGTCATCCGGCAGGGGCAGGGGCGCGTGGCCAACATGATCCTGCCGCCGCCGGTGACGGGCTACGATCCCAAGCTTTCGGTCAACTCGAAGTTCGATCCCGCCGCGGCGCGGGCGCTGCTCGACCGCTTCGGCTACGTCGACCGCGACAAGGACGGCTTTCGCGAGATGCCCGACGGCTCGCCGCTCGTGCTGAAGCGCGGGACGTCGCCGTCGGCGCTCGAGCGCCAGTACGACGAGCTCTGGCAGCGGAGCATGCGCGCGATCGGGATCAAGATGGAGATGGTCACGCAGCGCTGGGCCGATCTTTACAAGATGGCGAAGAACGGGCAGCTCCAGACGTGGCAGCTCGCGAACACGTCGTCGACGACCGACGGCTACACGTTCCTCGGCATGCTCTACGGCCCGAACGCGGGTCTCGCCAACCTCTCGCGCTTCAAGCTCGCCGAGTTCGACAAGCTGTACGACGCGTCCAAGAGGATCCCGGCGGGGCCCGAGCGCGACAAGTTCGTGCGGCAGATGTCGGAGCTCGTGGCGGCCTACGCGCCGTGGAAGCTCAACGCGTATCGCATCGAGAACGTCGTCGTCTACCCGTGGGTGATCGGCTACAAGTACAACCCGTTCAACCAGCATCCGTGGCAATACCTCGACATCGACCTCTCCGTTCCCAGGAGGGCGGCGCAGTGATCGCGCGCGTCCTCGCGGTGGCCGCGCTTTCGATCGCGGCCGCGGCTTCGCATGCGCAGGGGGCGAAGTGGGCCGATCCCGCGAAGGTCCTGCGCACGGCGATCATCATCGCCGAGACCGGCTTCGATCCGCAGGCGGCGCAGGACTTCTACTCGAACACCATCAACTCCGCGATTTTCGACGCGCCGTACGAGTACGACTACCTCGCGCGCCCGCACAGGATCGTTCCCCGCGTCGCGGAGGCGCTGCCGGAGATCTCCGCGGACGGCCTCACGTGGACGATCCGCATCAGGAAAGGGATCTACTTCGCGGACGACCCCGTGTTCAAGGGCGCGAAGCGCGAGCTCACCGCTCGCGACTTCGTGTACGCGATCAAGCGCCTCGTCGACCCCAAGGTGCGCTCGCCCAACGCCTTCCTCGTTCGCGACCGGCTGGCGGGCATCGACAAGGCGCTGGAGGACGCGAAGGCCGCGGGCAAGCTCGACTACGACAAGGAGATCGAGGGCGTGCGCGCGCCCGATCGCTACACGTTGCAGTTGAAGCTCGTCGAACCCGACTACGCGTTCCTTCCGCGACTCACGGCGACGCAGTTCTCGGCAGTCGCGCGCGAGGTGATCGAGGCGTACGGCGACGCGAGCGGTTGGGCCATGGCCAATCCCGTCGGTACCGGGCCGTACAGGCTCAAGGAATGGCGGCGCGCGCAGCGCATCGTGCTCGACGCGAATCCCAACTATCGCGAGGAGACGTTCCCGGCGCTCCCCCCGAATGCCGACCCCGAGGCGAAAGCCGCGTACGCCGCGATGAAGGGCAAGCGATTGCCGCAGGTCGGGCGCATCGAGGTGGCGGTGATCGAGGAGTCGAACCCGCGCCTGCTCGCGTTCAACAGCAACGAGCTCGACCTCGTCGACGTCCCCCGCGACCTCGTCTCGCGCGTCCTCGACGATCGCAATCGGTTGCAGCCGCAGTACGCGAAGCAGGGCGTCACGCTGCAGCGCGTGGAGGAGGCGGGGCTCGCGTTCTTCGCGTACTTCAACATGAACGATCCCGTCGTCGGCGGCTATACGCCGGAGAAGGTGGCGCTGCGCCGCGCGCTCCTGATGGGCTACAACCCGGGCGAGCTCATTCGCGTGGGGCTGCAGGGGCAGGGGCTCGTCGCGAGCCAGCCCATCCCGCCGGAAGTGCCCGGGCACGTGCCGGGGCAGAAGAGCGCCACGCCGTACGATCCCGCGCTCGCTCGCGCCCTGCTCGACAAGTTCGGCTACAAGGATCGCGACGGCGACGGCTTTCGCGAGATGCCCGACGGCAAGCCGCTCGTGCTGTCGATGGGCTCCGCCCCCACCGGCGAGAACCGCATTCGCGACGAGCTGTGGCTCAAGAACATGCGCGATATCGGCGTGAGGATCGAGTTCCAGCAGCAGAAGTGGCCGGATCTCCTCAAGATGGCGCGCGCCGGCCAGCTCCAGATGTGGCAGGTGGGTTGGACCGCGACGTCGGCGGACTCGTACATGGAGCTCGCGTACGGCCCCAACGGCGGGCAGTCGAACATGTCGTTCTTCAAGAACGCCGAGTACGACGACCTCCTCCGGCAGTCGCGTCGCCTGCGCGCCGACGGCGAGCGCGACAAGCTCTACAAGCGCATGACGGAGATCAGGCGGCCTACGCGCCGATGGGCGGCGGCATCTATCGCATCGAGAGCACCGTCGCCAAGCCCTGGGTCCAGGGCTACAAGAAGGATAGCTTCCGCTCGCAGCGCTTCGTCGTCGACATCGACCTCGCGCGCCAGAAGTCGGCGCCGTAGTCCTGCCGGCGATGGCGGAAGAAATGGTGCCAGGCCTGTAATGGGGTCTGACCCCATTTCCAGAAGTCGGCGCCGTAGTCCCGCCGGCGATGGAGGAAGAAATGGTGCCAGGCCTGTAATGGGGTCTGACCCCATTTCCCGGGGGTTGCCGGTCGCGGGTGCCTCCCCGTAAATCGCGGTTCGCAACGAACCGTCGATCAGAACCACTGCCATGTGCCGCCACTGACCCGACCGCCGACCCACGCGCCTTGCAAGGTGCGCGCCGGCTATCGCTCGTCGTGGCGAATCGACGGCTCGATGTCGCTGACGTAGTTCCTCCCGCCGGGATGTCCCGCCGGGAGTGCGCGGCGGGAATCCAGGGCGATCGCAAAGCATCTCGATCCCCCAGCTTTCCGCCCGCGATGTTCATCGCAGGGTGTGTCATGGATCGTCTTCAACGGCTGGTTGCGCAAGAATTTCCGCGGCCTCTGGCGCTCTCCGGACTTCCGGAAGCTCTGGATCTCGCTGACGGTGACGTCGTTCGGCGCACAGGTCACGAACCTCGCGCTGCTGATGGCCGCCTTGCTCCTGTCCGCGACGCCGCTCGAGATGGGCGTGCTGGTCGCGCTGGAGACGCTGCCCTTCGCGCTCGTGTCGCTGCACGCCGGCGTGCTGATCGATCGCGTCCGCAAGCTTCCGTCGTGATCGCGTGCAACATCGCGCGCGGCTTGGCGTTGCTCGCGATTCCCATCGCGGCGTTCGCGGGCGTGCTGTCGATCGAGGTGCTGTTCGTCGTCGGCTTCTTCTGCGGCGTCCAGAACGTGATCGGCGGCGCCGCCTACCAGGTGCTCCTCGCGCAGCTCGCCGGCGCTCGCGGCTCGTCGAGGCCAACGCGAAGATCGCGCTGGGCGAGACGTCGTCGGCGCTGGTCGGCCCCGGCCTCGCCGGCGCGCTCATCCAGATCCTGACCGCGCCCTTCGCTATCCTCCTCGACGCCGTCGCGTTCCTGGTGTCGGGGATGGTGCTGCGCCGCGTGCGCGCGCCGAGCGACGTGCCGCACGACGGCCCCAAGTCGCCGGTGACGACCGAGATCGCGCAGGGCCTCACGCTCGTCCTGCGCAACCCGACGCTCTTTGCGCTCGCATGGCTCTCGGCGCTCTGGCAGTTCCTGCACCACATGCAGGTCGCCGTGCTGATCCTGTTCGCGACGCGCGACCTCGGGATGTCGGCGGGCGCCATCGGCGTCGTCTACATGCTGGGCGGGCTGGGATGCGTCGCCGCCGCGGCGTCGGCGCAGCGCCTGTCCGCGCGCCTCGGCATCGGCCCCGTCATCGTGCACGGGCTCATCCTGACGGCGCTCGCGTGGCAGTCGTTCGGCCTCATCGGCGGCCCCACGTGGGTCGCGACGCTCCTCTTGGGCCTCGCGATGCTCGTGTTCGACTTCGGCGGCGTGCTGTACGGCATCAACTACCTCGCGCTTCGCCAGGCGATCACGCCCGACCGCATGCTGGGCCGCATGACCGCGACCATGCGCTTCCTCACGGTGGCGATGGCCCCGCTCGGGTCGCTCGTCGGCGGCGCGCTCGCGACGGCCATCGGCCTTCGCGGAACGCTCCTCACGATCGGCGTGCTGGCGCTCGCGCTCGCCGCCGCGGCAGTCCTGTGGTCGCCCGTCCGCCGCCACGTGAGACTGCCCGCCGTGGGCACGGAATAACCTCGCAAGCGGCCCGGTTTGCGCCAGAATGGCCGGGTTCCGGGCAAGGAGGCACCGATGAAGATCGCACTGGCAGGACTCCTGGCGGCGATGCTCGTCGCGGCACCCGTCGCGCACGCGCAGGACGCGAAGACCGAGGTGCTGTGGCTGGGGCAAGCGGCCGTGCGCATCAAGACGCCCGGCGGCAAGGTCATCGTCATCGACCCGTGGCTCGTCAACAACCCGACCACCCCTGCGCAATACAAGAACCTCGACGCCCTCGGCAAGGTCGACCTCGTGCTCGTCACGCACGCGCATGGCGATCACTTCGAGGACGCCCCCGCACTCGTGAAGAAGAACAACGCGAAGCTCATGAGCCCGTCCGGCCTGCAGTCGCAGGTCATCTCGCTCGGCCTCGTTCCCGCGGAGCTCTCGCTTCGTCACAACAAGGGCAGCGTCGCGATGCCGCTCGGCGACGGCATCAAGATCTGGCAGGTGCACGCCGAGCACGACTCCGAGCTCACGTACGTCGACCCCGAGACCAAGAAGCGCAGCACGTATTTCGGCGGCGAGCCGATCGGATTCATCATCGAGCTCGAGAACGGCTTCAAGATCTATCACATGGGCGACACCGGCGTGTTCGGCGACATGAAGCTCATCGCCGACATCCACAAGCCCGACCTCATCCTCATCCCGGTCGGCGGCCACTTCGTGCTGGGGCCGCAGGAGGCGGCGATGGTGACTCGCGACTGGCTCAAGCCCAGGTACGCCATCCCCATCCACTACGGCACCAATCCGCTCATGAAGGGCACCGCGCAGCAGTACGTCGACGCGCTCGGCTCGACGCCGACGAAGGTGTTCCCGCTGAAGCCCGGCGACAAGGTCGAGTTCCCGGAGAAATGATCCGCGTCGCCGCAGCGGTCGCGTTGCTCGTCGTCGCCATCGCGTCGGCGGCGGACATCGGCGACCGCGCGCAGGCGCTGCGCGCGCTCGACGACGAGGACGCCCGGACGCGTGCCGAGGGCGTCGCGTGGATCGCGCGCCACGGCACCGTGGCCGACGACAAGCTGCTCCTGCCGCACTTGGGTGACGACGACCCGCTCGTGCGCAAGCTCTCGGAGCGCGGGATGTGGATGCTGTGGAGCCGCTCCGGCGACGCGGCCATCGACGAGCTGATGGAGGAGGCTTCCGCGCAGACCCAGGCGGGGGACCTCACGGCCGCGGTCGAGACCTACGGCAAGGTGATCGCGCGCAAGCCCGCGTTCGCCGAGGGCTGGAACAAGCGCGCGACGGTGCTGTTCCTGAAGGGCGACCTCACGCGCTCGCTCGCGGACTGCGACGAGGTGATGAAGCGCAATCCGTATCACTTCGGCGCGCTGGCGGGCTATGGGCAGATCCACTTTCGCCTCGCCCACTACGACAAGGCCATCGAGTACTGGGAGCGCGCGATGAAGGTGAACCCGAACCTCGACCTCGCCGACGGCATCGCGGCCGCGCGCAAGCTCCGCGAAGAGGCGCGCCGGCGCTCGGCGTAGCGGCGGCGGGCACACGGGCCCGAGGCCCCGGTCCGCGGGCCTGTAGTATGCTATGCCAATGTCATAGACGGGCTTCCATGGCCATGACCCTCCGCCGGCTCGCTCTTCTCGTTGCGCTGGTGATCCCCGCGCACGCGGCTTTCGCGCAATGCCCGGCGACGGTGCCCGCCGCCAACGTCGCGCTCCCCGGCCCGTTGCCCGTTTTCCCCGCCGACAACTGGTGGAACACGGACATCTCAGGCGCGCCGGTCGACGCCAACTCATCGTCGTTCATCTCGTTCGTCGGCGCGACGCGCAAGCTCCACCCCGACTTCGGTGGAGAGGAGTCCGCCGGCAGCACGGCCATTTACGGCATGCCCTACGCCATCGTCGACGGCACGCAGCCCAGGCAGGCGGTGACGTTCGATTACTGGGACGAGAGCGACGGCGTCGACTACGCCACCGGCAAGGGCGTGCCGTTCTACCCGCTCCCGGCGCAGGCGATCACGCAGCCGCACTGGGTGGAGGGCGGCGCGCCGGCCAGCGTCGACCAGCGATCGGACGGCGATCGTCACCTTCTCGTGATCGACTGCACGAACCGCCGCCTGTACGAGCTCTACAACGTCTGGTACGACTCGGCGCAGGCGAAGTGGTACGCGGGCTCGGGCGCATTCTTCGACCTGAACGCGAGCCAGCGACGGCCCGAAGGCTGGACGTCCGCGGACGCGGCGGGGCTCGCCATCTTCCCCGGCCTCGTGCGCTACGACGAGGCGTGGAGCGCCGCCGTCACGGACATCGGCCACGCGTTCCGCGTGACGGTGCGCGCGACCAACGGCTACGTGTACCCGGCGTCGCATCGCGCGGGGAGCACCTCGGGCGCGCTGCCGATGGGCGCGCGCCTGCGCCTCAAGGCCAGCGTCAACGGGCAGGACCCGGCGCTGCGCACCTCCGATGTCAACGTTCGCAAGATCTTCCGCGCGATGCAGAAGTACGGCCTCATCGTGGCCGACAACGGCTCGGACATGTACATCACCGGAACGTTCGACACGCGCTGGAACAACGACATCCTGAACCCTGCGTTCGCGATGCTCTCGGCCGGCGACTTCGAGGTCGTCGAGCTCGGATGGAAGCCCACCGCGGCGCCGGGGCCGGCGCTTGCCGCGGTGAGCGCGTCGCCGAGCGTGCTCACCGGCGGCGGCAGCGCGACGGGCACGGTGACGCTGGGCTCGGCCGCGCCGTCGGCCGTCGTCGTCGCGCTGTCGAGCGCCTCGATGGCGGTGAGCGTGCCCGAGAGCGTGACCGTCGGTGCCAACGCGACGTCGGCGACCTTCGCCATCGCCACCGCGCCGGTCGCCGCGCAGACGGCGACGTCGATCGTCGCGTCGTACGCCGGCGCGCAGAAGTCGACCACGCTGACGCTCAATCCACCCGCGGCCGCCGCGCTCGCGAGCCTCGCCGTCTCGCCGACGAGCGTGGTCGGAGGCAACACCGTGTCCATCACGGTCATGCTCACCTCGCCCGCGCCGGCGCAGGGCGCCGCGGTGACGCTGCGAAGCTCGTCGACGCTCGTGCCGCTGCCTTCGAGCGTCACCGTTCCCGCGGGTGCCACGTCGCGAGCGATCACGGTGAAGACGCGCGCGACGAAGCGCGAGTCCGGGGTGTCGCTGTTCGCGGTCTACGCCGGCACGGGCTGGCGCGCGTCGCTCACCGTGAAGGCGCAGTGACGCAGTCGACCCCGGCGTCGGCATGGAAAGGGGCGGCACGCCGGCCGCCCCCTTTCGTCCTCGCTGCCACGCGCGGACGTCACGCGAGGTCGTTGCGATGACAACAATCGCCCCCGCTACGGCATGGTCTGCAGGATCGTGTGCATGACGTTGTCGGAGATGAGCACCGACAGCGGGAGCGGCTTGACCGTGGTGTCGGGGTTGGGCCGGCTGTTCACGAACACGATGACGCCCAGGTCGCGCTCGGGCACGACGCGGAACTCCGTCGAGAATCCCGTGAGGCCGCCGTTCTTGGTGAGGATCACGGGCTGGCCGTAGCCGCCCGCCGACACGTCCCACGCAAGCCCGGAGAAGCCGTACGTGCACGTCGCCGATGCACCCTCGCACGCGTACGGCTGCGTCGCCACCTTGAACCCGTCGTACAGCCACTGCTTCTCGGCGGCGTAGTCGCCGTCGACGTGCCCCAGCACCACGTCGGCCAGCTTCAGCATGTCGCCCGTCGAGGACTTGAGCGAGCCGGCCGCGCCCCAGATGGGCACGACGTTCGGCGGGACGCCGTCGGCCAGCGGCATGAGCACGGTGATGGGATCGAAGTAGCCGGCCCCGCCGTCGACGACCTGCACCCAGGTCACGGCGCCGTTGCCGATGGAGACGCGCCCCAGGACCGCGGGGCGCGCGAGCGGACCCTGCTGCCCGTACTGGACGGTGGCGGTGACGACGTCCGTGTCGACGTAGCCCGCGCCGCCCGAGAAGACCGATACGCCGATGACCTGGCCGTTCTTCACCACCGCCACGCCCTTCGCGGCCACCGTCGGCGAGCCTCCGCTGAACACCACCTCGGGAATGGCCTCGTAGCCCTGGCCGCCGTCGTCGACGACGATCGACTCGACGAAGCCGTTGCGGTTGAGCTTCGCGGTGGCCTTGGCGCCCGTGCCGCCGCCGCCGACGATGGTGACGGGCGGAACGCTCTTGTAGCGCCCGCCCATCGCCGTGACGTTGATCTCTTTCACGACGTGGTCGCCGACGATCGCGGCGGCTTCCGTCGTGGTGTAGCCCACGGCGAGGCGCGCGGCCTGCGAGTCGCTCGCGAGCGCGTCCTCGAGGAAGGTGTCGCGCAAGTCGAGCGGCTTCAGGATGCGCGTCTTGACGAGATCGAACCAGTCGCCGAGCGCGTTCGCGCCGAGCGGCTTGTTCGGCGGCGCGGCGATGAGGAGCCCGATGAGGCCGGTGCTGATGTCCGAGTAGCAATACGACGACGGCATGGCCGGCGCGGTATACCAGCGGTAGTAGCTCGTGAAGTTGGCGGCGCCGTACTCCTCGATCGTGGGCCGGCCGTTGGGAATGCACGAGGTGACCGGCGCCTGCGCGGCGTCACCGCACTTGGGCTGCACGTCGAGGCCGCAGATGCTCGGCAGGGACGGCAGGCCCGCGGTGAAGTCTCCCAGGTTCTCGAGCGTCACCATGCGCGTGGACGGGTGCAGGCGGCCGTAGCCGATCTGCGCGTCGAAGTCGCCGAGCGTCTGCGTGAGCGAGTTGGTGCCCGCGACCACGTTCTGCCCCAGCATCGCGGTGGTGAAGATCTTGGTGACCGAGCCCATCTCGTAGATGCCGTCGGTGGTCGAGGGCGTGCCATCGGCGTCGGCGAGGCCGTACGCGTACAGATAGTGTTTTCCCTTGTACGTGATGCCGATGCTCACGCCCGCGGCCTTGCCCTGCGCGATGGTGGACCCGGCGTAGGTGTCGGCGATCCGGCGCATGGCGGCCGCCATGGGGTCGGGCGCGATGGGCAGCGGGGCGAGAGCGGCGGCCTTGTCCGCCATGCCGAGCGCTACGCACATCGCGAGCGCCAGCGGGTGTACACGTATCGCCATGGTCCTTGCGTCCTCGTCGGAAGTGGGATGTCGGCGAGAGTACCACCCGACAGGCGCGGGAGGGTATGGCCGGCGGATGCGCGGCGCGCTCGTCGCTACGCCTGGAACGGATAGACGCTGCCAATGCGCAGGATGCGCGTGAGCTCGTCGAGCGCGCGGCGCGACTCGTCGAGGAGCGACGGGTCCGCGAGGTCGGCCGGCGCGAGCGTCTCGCGGTAGTGGCGCAGGATCCACGCTTCGAGCGCTTCCGCGAGCCCTTCGTCGAGGAACACGTTCGCCGTCACGGCGGCGCGCTCCGCCTGCGTGAGCTCGACGCGCAGGCGCAGGCACGCGGGCCCACCGCCGTTGCGCATGCTCTGGCGCAGGTCGAAGGTCGCGACTTCCGCGATGCGCCCTTCGTCGACGAGACGGTCGAGGCAGGCGGCGACGCGCGGATGCTCCGTGCACTCCGAGGGCGCGACGAGCAGGAGCCCTCCCTCGGGCCGCGTCACGAGCTGGCTGTTGAAGAGGTAGGTGGACACCGCCTCGTCGAGCGAGACGTCGGCGTCGCGCACGACGACGGGCGTGAACGCGGGCCCGACCGTTCGCGCGACGTCGACGAGCACGGCGTGGGTGTCGAGCCACGCGCGCTCGTGGCACAGGAGCGTCGTCCCGTGCCCCACGGCGATGACGTCGTTGTGGAAGACGCCCGCGTCGATGGCCGACGGCGCCTGCTGCGCGTACACCGTGCGCGAGGGCGCAAGGCCGTGCCTGCGCGCGATGGCCTCGCACGCCTCGAGCGTCTGCCGCGCGGGGAACCTCGAGGGCAGCGGCCCCGGCCCGTAGCCGCGTCGCCCGTAGACGAAGAGCTCGACGCCGCCGAGGCGCGTGTGATTGGCGGCGCCCTCGTCGCCGGTCTGCGGCGTGGACGGAAGGGCATCGTGCACGACGAATGCCGAGGGGTCGGCGAAGATCGCGCGCAGCACCGCCGCGGTGGTGGGCGCCTCGATGGCGCGATGGAAGTGCGTCGCAAGATTGGCGGGCGTGAAGTGCACGCGACCATCGGCCGTGTCCGCCGACGGGCTCACCGTCGCCGCGTTCGCGACCCACATCGCGGCGGCCGACGAGCATGCGGCGAGCATGGACGGCGCCTCGCGCGCGCGCGCGAGCACGGCGGCATCGCTGCCCGCGAAACCCAGCGCGCGCAGCGCGTGCATCGCGGGCCGCTCGTGCGGCGGCAGGACCGCCTGCGCGATGCCCCGGCGCGCGAGCGCTCGCATCTTGGCCAGCCCCTGCAGCGCGGCGTCGCGCGGCCGCGCGACCTGGCTCGCGTTGCGCTCGGACGCGAGGTTGCCCTGCGCGAGGCCCGAGTAGTTGTGGGTAGGCCCGGGAATGCCGTCGAAGTTGTACTCGACGGCCGTCATCGGTCGGCGGGCGCAAGCGGCACCGCGCGCACCGCGTCGCCTTCCGTCACGCGCAGGGCGTCGGCGGCGTAGGGCAGCAGCGGAAAGCGGTCGCTGTGCGCGGGCGCGGCCACGACGATCGCGCGAAAGTCCGCGAAGTGGCGATTGCACACGAGCCACAGGATGTCGTCGGTGAGGCTGTCGGGCACCGGGTCTTCCTCGCCCAGCGTGACGTGCATCACCTGCGACTGGCGCACGGCGAGGATGTCGTCGCGGAAGCACTCGAGGGTCGGGCCCGCGTCGAAGATGTCGACGTAGCCCTCGTAGCGGAAGCCTTCCTGCTCGAGCATCGTGCGCGCGGGCACCGTGTCGGCGTGCACGGCGCCGATGGCTTCGCGCGCCTCGCGCGGCAGGAGCGTCACGTAGACCGGGTGCTTGGGCATGAGCTCCGCGATGAACGACTTCTGCCCGATGCCCGTGAGGTAGTCGGCCGTCGAATACTCCATGGCGAAGAAGTGGCGGCCCAGGCCCTCCCAGAAGGGGCTGCGGCCCTCGGCGTCGAGGCGGCCGCGCAATTCGGCGATCACCTTGGGGGAGAAGCGAGAGGCGAACTCGGCGATGAAGAGGAGGCGGCACTTCGCGAGCAGCGCGCCGTTCTTGCCGCGCCGGAACGCCTGGTCGAGGAAGAGCGAGCAGAGCTCCGTGTGGCCCGTGTGGTCGTTGGCGAGGAAGAGCGTCGGGACGGACGTGTACACCTCGAGCTGTCGCGACGCGTGGACCAGCGTGCCGACGTGATAGTTGTACCAGGGCTCGGTGAGGCCGACCGCGGCCTCGATGGCGCTGATGCCCACGACGCGGTCGTCGCCGTTGCCGGCGCTTTGCACCAGCACGAACATGTAGCACGCGTCCGCGGGGCCCGCCGTGCCCGCGAAGGACGCGAGCGAGCGGTCGATGCGCGACGCGAGCCGCTCGCGGTTCGCGGGCAGCGTCGTGAGGCCGGTGCCGGTGCGCTCGGAAAGCTCGAGGATCGAGGGCAGGTCGTCGCGCGCGATCGGGCGGACGTGGAACATTGCCCGTTACGTCAGTGCGCGATCGAGCGCGGCCTCGAGCCGCGCGAGCCCCTCGAGGATTTCGTCGAGCGAGATGACGAGCGACGGCGCGATGCGCACGACGTCGGGGCCCGCCATGAGCACCATCACGCCGGATTCGCCGGCCGCCCGCACGACGTCCATTGCCTTGCCCTTCCACGGGGCCTCGAGCTCGCAGCCGAGCCACACGCCCTCGCCGCGGAGGTCGCTGAACACGCGCCGGCGGCCGTTGATGGCGCGCAGGCCCTCCATGAAGAGGGCGTGCCGAGCCTTGACGCCGTCGAGCACTTCCGTGGTGTTGACGATATCGAACACCGCGCCCGCCACGGCGCAGGCGAGCGGGTTGCCGCCGTACGTGGTCCCGTGCACGCCCACGGAGAAGGCGCTCGCGACGTCCGAGGTGGTGAGGAGGGCGCCGATGGGAAAGCCGCCGCCCAAGCCCTTGGCGCTCGTCAGGATGTCGGGCACCACGCCCTTTTGCATGTACGAGAAGAGCGCGCCGGTGCGGCCCATGCCGCTCTGGATCTCGTCGAGGATGAGGAGCGCGCCGTGCGCCGTGCACAGCCGGCGCGCGGCATGCAGGAATTCGGGCGTGCCGGGCGTCATGCCGCCTTCGCCCTGCATCGGCTCCAGGATGACCGCGCAGATCTCGCCGCCGTGGCTCGCGAACTGCGCCTCGAGCGCCGCGACGTCGTTGTAGGGGACGTGCGTGATGCCCGCGGGGTTGGGTCCGAAGCCCGACGCATACTTGGGCTGTCCGCCCGCGCTGACGGTGAAGAGCGTGCGGCCATGGAACGCGTTCACGGTGGACACGACGCGGTATTTCTTCTCGCCGTGGCGATCGTGGGCGTAGCGTCGCGCGAGCTTGAGCGCGGCCTCGTTGGCCTCCGCGCCCGAGTTGCAGAAGAAGACGCGCTCGGCGAACGTGTGGTCGACGAGGCGCTTTGCGAGGCGCAGCGCGGGCTCGTTCGTGAACCAGTTCGACACGTGCCAGATCGTGCACGCCTGGTCGGTCAACGCGCGGATGAGCGCGGGATGGCAATGGCCCAGCGACGTCACGGCCACGCCCGCCGCGAAGTCGATGTACATGCGCCCCTGCTGGTCCCACACGCGCGAGCCCTCGCCGCGCACGGGGATGAACTCCGCGGGCGCGTAGCAGCGCACCATGAGCTCGTCGAACATCTCGCGCGTGACGGGCATGGTCGACGCGGCGGTGGCCGGCAGGGCGGCGTCGCGGCGCGCGGTGGCCGCGACGATGGCTTCGGTGGGCGTCTTGCTCATGGAGCGGTGGCGATGACCTGGATCTCGACCTTGTAGTCGGGGTGCGCGAGCCCGGCCTCGACCGTGGCGCGCGCCGGCGTGTGTCCCGCGACGACCCAGCCCTCCCACACCGCGTTGAGCGTGGGGAAATCGGCCATGTCGGGGAGGTAGATGGTGGCGGAGAGGATGCGCGACTTGTCGCTGCCGCACTCGCCCAGCAGGCGGTCGATGGACGCCAGCACCTGCTTCGTCTGCGTCGTCATGTCCGCCTTGCCGTCGTCGGCGACCTGGCCCGCGAGATAGACGATGCGCTCTCCGCCGGGCGTGAACACGACCGCGTCGGAAAGGCGCTTGCCGGGGTGGCGACGTTCGATGGGCATCTTTGGGTATCCTTGGTCGAAACGGACATTCTAAGGCAAACGTGAACGCACGCTCGACGTTGGTCCTAGGCGCGGCCGCCATGCTCCTCGCGGTGGCGCTCGGCGCCTTCGGGGCGCACGCGCTGAAGGCGCGGCTTACGCCCGACATGGCGGCGGTCTGGCAGACGGCCGTGCAGTATCACGCGTGGCATGCGCTGGGCCTTCTCGCCGTCGGCTCGCTGATGCTGCACTGGCCCGCGCGGCGCAGGCTGGGGCTCGCGGCGGCGCTCCTGCTCGCCGGCATCGTGCTGTTCTCGGGGAGCCTCTACGCGCTCGCGCTGACCGGCGTCCGGGCGTTGGGGATGGTCACGCCGGTCGGCGGGGTCGCGTTCATGGCGGGGTGGGCGGTGGTGGTTTGGGGCGTGGCGCGGGAGTAGTGCAAAGTCGCCGCCTTGCGGGGAGAGGTGCCCGACGGGGCGCGTGAGGGGGGCGACGTCCGCTGAAGTCGCGGCGGTGGGCGGCGCCCTCACCCCGACCCTCTCCCGCGCGCGGGAGA
>JBGAIS010000032.1:0-25858 GCA_044225355.1 Casimicrobiaceae bacterium
ATGGCGCAAGGAAGGCCGCGACTGAAATGCTCGCCGTCGACAGCAATGTGGTTGCCTACTTGCTCGTCGACTCTGCCCAAACCAGCTCGGCTCGCGCGTTGCTCGACAAGGACAGCGATTGGCGCAGCGAGCCGTTCGCCCTCATCGAGCTGACGAACGTGCTTGCCAACGGCATGCGGGCGGGCCGGTTCGACATCGAGCGCGCTCACGAAGCGCTCGCATTGGGACATAGCCTGATGCAATCGCGCCTCCATCCCATCGAGCACCACGAGGCGCTTGCATTGGCCCGCCGCTACGGAGTCTCGGCCTACGATGCGCGCTATCTGGGTGTCGCCGCGATGCTCGGCGTGCAACTCGTGACGGAGGACGCCAAGCTGCGGCGCGCCGCGCCCGAGCTCACCCAGTCGATCGCCGAAGCGCTCGCGGCTGCCTGATGGCCCGCCCGGCGAAGCCCTCCTACGAGCTTTCGGACGCCGAGCGCCGGGACCTCACGCAGCTCCTGGCCGAGGGGCGCCCGCTGCCCGAGAAGTACCGCTTCATCCTGTTCGAGGACAAGCGCGAGGTCGAGCTCGTGTGGAACGGCAAGACGCGCGAGGTCTGCACGACCGTGCTGCCGTTCCAGTCGCTGGAGCACATCGACGAGCCGCGCAAGGAGACCAAGGTCCAGGAGGACTTGTTCGACGCCCGCGGCCGCCAGACGCGCGGATGGACCAACAAGCTCGTCTGGGGCGACAACAAGCTCATCCTGTCCTCATTGAAGAGCGGCCCCTTGCGCGAGCAGATCGAGGCCGCGGGCGGATTGAAGCTCATCTACATCGACCCGCCGTTCGACGTGGGCGCCGACTTCTCGATGGACATCGAGATCGGCGGCGAGACGTTCCACAAGGAGCCCAGCATCCTGGAGCAGATCGCGTACCGGGATACGTGGGGGCGCGGGGCGGACTCGTTCATCGCGATGATTTATGAGCGGTTGATATTGATGCGGGATTTGATGGCGGAGGATGCGAGTATTTATGTGCACTGCGATTGGCGCGTGAACGCCTACGTGCGCGGAGCTCTCGATGAGGTGTTTGGAAAGGACAACCTAATCAACGAAATCACTTGGCAACGAGCGCACACTGTCAAGGGTAACGTTGGACAGGGGACGAAGTCGCTGGGAGCTAACGTAGACTCGCTGCTCGCGTACGCACGCTCTCCCCAGCATGTCTTTCATCAGCAGTTCCTGGCCTATACCGACGACTACGTGAATAAGTTTTATCGATTTGTTGAGCCGATATCGAATCGGCGCTATCGCCTCATCAGCATGATCGGCCCGGGCGGCCCGGCGAAAGGCAATCCAGTCTACGAGGTGATGGGCGTTACCCGGTCATGGAGGTATAGCCGAGAGAGTATGGACGGGCTCATCGCGAAGGGTCTAGTCGTGCAGACGAATCCAGGAACAGTCCCACAGCGGAAGCAATACCTGGACGAAGGTCATGGAGTTCCCATCCAAACGCTGTGGACGGATATCACCGGCCTCGGGGCCTCGTCTGTGGAGGATATGCAGTACCCGACGCAGAAGCCTGAAGCACTATTGAATCGGGTTATCCGAACCAGCAGCAACGAAGGCGACCTCGTCGCCGACTTCTTCGTGGGCTCCGGCACCACGGCCGCCGTTGCCGAGAAGCTCGGCCGCAAGTGGATCGCGACCGATTTGGGCAAGTTCGGCATCCACACCACGCGCAAGCGCCTGATCCAGGTCCAGCGTGAGTTGAAAGCGCAGGACAAGGCGTTCCGCGCCTTCGAGATCCTGAACCTCGGCCGCTACGAGCGGCAGGCGTACCTAAGCGTCGGCGGGCGCCTCACGGGCAGGCAGAAGGAGGAGGCGCTCGCGCAGAAGGAGGCCGACTTCCGCGCGCTGATCCTGCGCGCGTACAAGGCCGAGCCGCTGCCCGAGGCGGGGTTCTTCCACGGCAAGAGCGCCGGCCGGCTGGTCGTGATCGGTCCCATCAACCTCCCGGTCGGGCGCCTGTTCGTCGAGGAGGTCATCACCGAATGCCGCAAGCGCGGCGCCACGCGCGTCGATCTCCTCGCGTTCGAGTTCGAGATGGGCCTCTTTCCGGCCGCGCTCGGCGAGGCGCGCGAGAAGGGCATCGACCTCACGCCGAAATTCATTCCCGCCGAAGTGTTCGACAAGCGCGCCGTCGACCGCGGGCAGGTCGTGTTCTACGACGTGAGCTTCATCGAGGCGACGCCGCGCTACGCGAAGAAGAACAAGCTCGCGCTGACCATCGAGCTCACCGACTTCTCGGTCTACTACTCGCAGGGCGCGGCCGATGCCGCCATCGCGGCGATGAAGGAGGGCAAGAGCGACGTCGTGTGCGAGAGCGGGCGGCTCGTCAAGGTGAGCAAGGACAAGGAGGGCATCGTCACGCGCGAGGTGCTCACGAAGCAGTGGACCGACTGGGTCGACTACTGGGCGGTGGACTTCGACTACACGGCGCGCAAGGAGATCATCAGGGTGCCGCGTTCCCTCGGCGTCGACCCTCACCCCGACCCTGTCCCGCGCGCGGGCGAGGGAGAAAGTCAGTACGAGGAGCGCTGGACCGGCGGCTACATCTTCGAGAACGAGTGGCAGAGCTTCCGCACCCGGCAGAATCGCAGCCTGGAGCTCGTCACCGCCGAGCACAGCTATCAGCGGCCCGGCCGTTACACCGTGGCGGTCAAGGTGATCGACATCTTCGGCAACGACACCATGACCCTCGTGCCGGTGAATGTCGGATAGCCGGCCCCAGCCGACGGCGATCACCCTCACGCTGCACGTCCAGCCCGGCGCCTCGCGCACCGAGTGCGGGGGCCTTCACGGCGACGCGCACAAGATCCGGCTCGCGGCACCTCCCGTCGACGGCAAGGCCAACGAAGCGCTGATCGCCTACCTCGCCGACGCGTTCGGCGTGCGCAAGGGCGACGTGACCCTCGCGAGCGGCGCGTCGTCGCGCCCCCAAAACGTGCGGCTCAACGGCGCGACGAAGCGGCCGGGCTGGCTATGACCGCATCCGTCAGCCGCACGAAATCGGCCACCGAGAGCGTCTCGCCGCGCGCGCTGGGGTCGACGCCGGCCCGCTCCATCGCCTGCGTCGTGCACACCGACGACAGCGCGTTGCGAAGCGTCTTGCGCCGCTGCATGAAGGCGGCGGCGACGACGCGCGCGAAGAGCGCGGGATCGCCGAT
Source organism: Casimicrobiaceae bacterium (assembly GCA_044225355.1). Lineage (GTDB taxonomy): Bacteria > Pseudomonadota > Gammaproteobacteria > Burkholderiales > Casimicrobiaceae > VBCG01. The sequence continues at coordinate 3,211 of JBGAIS010000032.1, forward strand.
ACGCGGCGCGCCGTCGCCGAGCGGCACGAGACGCGCCACCGCGGACTCGACCTTGGGCGCCGGGCGGAACGCGCCCGGGGGCACGATCATCAGTCGCTCGATGCGGAACGTCGCCTGCAGCATCACCGTGAGGCGCCCGTAGTCCGAGGTAGCGGGCGCGGCCGTCATGCGCGCGACGACCTCGCGCTGCAGCATGACGTGGATGTCGCGCACGAAACCGGCGATGTCCGCGAAGCGGAAGAGGAGCGGCGAGCTGATGTTGTAGGGCAGGTTGCCGACGATGCGAAGGTCGGGCCCGAGCGAGCGAAAGTCGAACTCGAGCGCGTCGGCCTCGTGCAGCGCGAGCGCGTCGGGACCGAAGCGCTCGCGCAGCCGGGCCGCGAGGTCGCGATCGATCTCGACGGCCGAGATGCGCCCTGCACGCGCGACGAGGTCGCCCGTCAGCGCGGCGAGCCCGGGTCCGATCTCGACCACGTTGTCCCCAGGGCGGGGGTCGACGGCCTCGACGATGCGCCGCACGACGCTCGCGTCGGCCAGGAAATTCTGCCCGAACCGCTTGCGCGCCCGGTGGCCGTCCATGTCAGGCGAGATCGATGGCGAGGTCGACCGCGGCGAAGAGGCTGCCCGCGTCCGCGGTGGCGGCGAGCGTCGCGTCGGCCGCGAGATCGAGCGCGGTCCCGTGGTCGACGGACGTGCGCACGAAGGGCAGCCCGAGCGTCACGTTCACGCCCATGCCGAAGCTCGCGGCCTTGAGCACCGGCAGGCCCTGGTCGTGGTACATCGCGACGATGGCGTCGTAGCGCTTCGCGTGCGACGGCACGAACACCGTGTCGGCGGGCAGCGGGCCCTCGAAGCTCGCGAAGCCTTCGCGTGCGACGGCCGCGATGGCCGGCCCGATGACCTCGATCTCCTCGCGGCCCAGGTGCCCCGCCTCGCCCGCATGCGGGTTGAGGCCGCACACCGCGATGCGCGGCGCGTCGATGGCGAAGCGCCGGCGCAGCTCGCGCCCGACGATCTCGAGCGTCTCGACCACCGCGTCGCGCGTGATCGCGGCGGGCACGGCGGAGAGCGGCAGGTGCGTGGTGACGAGCGCGACGCGCAGCGGCGCTTCGCGCTCGCCGCCGACGAGCATCATCACCACGCGCGGCGTGTGCGTGCGCTCGGCGAAGTACTCGGTGTGCCCGGTGAACGCGATGCCCGCGTCCATGATCGCGCTCTTCTGCACGGGTGCCGTGACCAGCGCGGAAAGCGCGCCGGTGGCGCACGCGTCGGTCGCGTCCTGGAGCGTGCGCAGCACCGAGAGCGCGTTCGTGGGATCGGGATGCCCGGCGGTCACGGGAGCCGCGAGCGGGTGATGCCACACCTCGATGACGCCGCCGCGCGGGGCGAACGCCGCGGGGTCGTACTCGGCGTAGCGCGGCGCGAGGCCGATGCGCCGCGCGCGCGACTCGAGCAGATCGCGGTCTCCGAGCACGACGAGGCGCGCGGCGAAAGGCGCCTGGGCGTGGCGCGCGGCGAGCATCGCGCACAGCTCGGGGCCGATGCCGGCGGGCTCGCCCGCGGTGATCGCGAGCGCCGGAGCGTCGCGCATCAGAGCGGGCCGACGCCGAGGCTTGCAGCGTCGCCCCAGCCTTCGGTGCGCACGCCGGAGGCCACGCGCACGGAGAACGACGCGTCCGACGCGGCCTCGATGCGCACTTGCGCGAAGCGGTCGAGCGTCGCGGCGGGCTTGCCGAAGAGCCACAGGAGCTCGACGGGGCGTTCGGCGTCGATCTCGCCCGTGTACTGCACCGCGCGGCCGAGCGGAAGCGCGTGGCCCTCGCGGGCGAAGATGGGGAACTGGTCGAGCTTCGCGCGATAGCGCACCACCTGGCGGCCGGCGATGCGCTGGCGCGTGTTGAGGTCGAACCATCCGCCCGGCGGAAGCGCGACCTCCACCTCGCCGCCCGGACGCAGCACCGGCGCGACGAGCAGGGCGTCGCCGCACATGAACTGCGTGTCGTAGTGGCGCACGAGCGGGTTGCCGGGGAACGCGAGCGGCATGGCGCGCATCACAGGCAGGCCCGACTCGCACGATGCCGCGGCGACCGCCTCGAGATACGGCACGAGCCGGTAGCGGAACGCGAGCCACTTGCGGCAGACGGCCTCGACCTCGGGGCCGAACGCCCACGGCTCGCGTCCGTCCGCGCCGTGGATGCGAACGTGCGACGCGAACACCGCCGCCTGCAGCCATCGCACGTAGAGCTCCGCCGTGGGCGCGACGTGCGAGTACGCGCCGCCCACGTCGATCGCGTGGAACGCATTGCCGCTCATGCCCCACGAGAGCGCGCCGCGCAGGCACGCGGCAAGGCCTTCCCAGTCGCTTTGCACGTCGCCGCTGCCCGCGATGGGATAGCGCTGGCTGCCGGACCATCCGGCGCGGCTCGCGATCACCGGCGGCGCGTCCTCTTCCGCCCCGAGCTGCGCCGTGGCCTCGAACACGCAGCGGCCGTAGAGCAGCGGATAGACGTTGTGGACGCGGCGGCCCCAGTCGCCGCTGTACGTGACGGCGTCGTCGGGCACGTGCTCGCCGGCGTCGGCATCGATGGCCGCGACGCCGCTCGCGAAGAGATCGCGGTGCGCGTCGCGCCACCAGGCGAAGGCGTCGGGATTCGTGAAGTCCACGAGCGCGCTGTCGGGAGGCGCGACCGGCGATGCGCCGGTGGCGGCGCGCCCGAAGACGTACGGCTCGCCCTGCGCGGTGCGCAGGAGGTAGCCTCGCTGCGCCAGGTCGCGGAAGGCACGGGACTGCACCGAGACGTACGGCGACTCCCACACCGCGACGCGAAGGTTGCGCTCGCGAATGGCGTCGATCATCGCGCGCGGTTCGGGGAAGCGGTCGCGGTCCCACGCGAAGTCGAAGTGCGCCTCGGCCGGCCACGTGCAGGCGTCGTCGAGCACGAGGACGTCGCTCGGGATGCGCCGGTCGCGAAGCACTTGCGCGAAGGCGACCGCCGCCTCGGGCGTCTCGCACGCCTGCCGCGCGAACCACAGCCCGAGGCTCCAGCGCGGCACGGGGGCCGGCCGGCCGGTGAGCGCCGTGTACGCATCGAGGATGCCCGCGGGCGAGGGCGCGGCGAAGAGGAAGAGGTCGAGCGCCTCGTCGTCGACGACGATGGCGTAGCTCCGATGCGACCAGTCGGGGTGACCGACGCCGTGCGTCACCATCGCGGGCGTGTGCACGAAGAGCCCCCACGCGCCGGCGCCGCTTCCGGGGCTCCATGCGAACGGCGCGTTCTTGTACGCGAGCCCGCTGTTGGCGCCCTGCGCGTCCTCCACCTGCGAGTGGATGAGCTGGCCGCGCTTGTCGAGCGACCCGAACTTCTCGCCGAGACCGTACACCGCCTCGCCCGACTCGAGCGCGAGCGCCGCGGTCCACAGGCCGCCTCGCGGCGCCCGGCCGAACGCGGGAAAGCGCGCCCAGCCGTTGACGTGCTCGTCGGTGATCGAGCCCAGGATGGGCGCGCCTTTCCACGACAATCGCACGCGAAGCGGCGAGCTCGCGATCTCGAGCGAGGCGTCACCGCTCGCGAGCGTCCACGTCGACGCGTCGCCTTGCGCGACGGTGCAGGCGCGCGCGCGACCGACGAGGAGGCCGTAGTCCGGCCGCGTGTTGGGGCCGAGGCGCAGGCGGAACGCGCCGCCCGCGTACGCGGTGACCTCGAGCATGTCGCCGGTGGACGTGGCGAACGACGCGCCGGTGCTCGTCGCGCCGAGGCTTCCCTCGACGTCGAGCCGGAGGTAGGCGGCGGGGTCGAGGAACATCCGCGCGCCCGGCCCTAGCCTGCGAACGCCGGCTCGGGCAGGCCGGGGATGTCGACGCTCATGGCGAAGATGCCGCCCGACTGGGGCAAGCGCGCGAGCTCCTGCGCGTCGCGTTGGCGGCGCGCGGAGGTCACGAACAGCGTTCGAAGGTCGGGGCCGCCGAAGGCGCACATCGTCGGGCACATCGCGGGGATGGGGTACTCGGCGAGCACGCGGCCCGCGGGCGATACCTGCACCACCTTGCCGCCGCGATAGAACGCGCTCCAGTAGTTGCCGGCGCTGTCGATGGCGCAACCGTCCGGGCGATCGGTCTCGCCGGTCCACTGCGCGAACACGCGCGGATTGGAGGGCGTTCCCGACGCGGGGTCGTAGTCGAACGCGCGCACGACGTGCGTGGGCGTGTCGGCGTGGTACATCGTGCGGCCGTCGGGGCTCCACGCGAGGCCATTGCTGATGGTGATGCCGCCGAGCACCTCGGCCATCGAGCCGTCGGCGTCGATGCGCATCAGCGCGGCGGACGCGGCGTCGCGCCGCTCGTTCATGTACCCGACGAAGAAGCGTCCGGACGGATCGCAGCGGCCGTCGTTGAAGCGATGATGGCCGGGGTCGTAAGGCGCGTCGAGGATCTTGCGCTCGAGGGTGCCGTCGCTCCGCGCGAGCCAGAGGCCGCCGCGCAACGCGACGATGAATCCCGCGGGCCGCCGCAGCGCGAACGCGCCGATGGACTCCGGCATGGGCATGACGCGGTTCTCGCCCGTGGCGGGATCGAAGCGATTCAGGGACGGCGCGTCGATGTCGACCCAGTAGAGCGCCTTCTCGCGAGGCGACCAGACGGGGCATTCACCCAGCCCGGCACGCACATCGAGGACGCAGCGGAAGGTCACGACGCCTTCGCCTTGGCGAGGCACTCCTGCGCGCGATTGAGCATGAACCCCATGTCGGTGCCGATGGCGATCCAGTCGTAGCCGTAGCCCACGAACGTCGAGACGAGCTCGGGCGGCGCCGAGGATGCCCACCGGCATGCCGGCCTCGCCAGACCTGCACCGCGGCGTGCAGCAGCGTCCTGACCTCGGGGTGCGCGATGTCGCCGAGGCGGCCCATCGAGGCGGCCAGGTCGGCGGGGCCGATGAAGATGGCGTCGAGCCCCGGGACCGCCGCGATGGCGCGATGTCCTGGAGCGCGACCATCGTCCTCGATCTGCACCATCACGCAGAGCTGGTCGTGGCCGGTCTTGAAGTAGTCCTTGACCGCGCCGTAGCGGTTGCCGCGCTGCATGCCGGAGACGCCGCGCACGCCGTTGGGCGGATAGCGCGTGTAGGACACGGCGAGGCGCGCCTCGTGCGCGTTCTGCACGAAGGGCATGAGCACGGTTTGCGCGCCGCCGTCGAGCGCGCGCTTGATCATCACCATGTCGTTCCACGGCAGGCGCACGACGGCCGACGCGGGCGTACCGCCGATCGCGCGCAGCGTGTCCACCATGTGATGCGTCTCGAGCGGCGTGTGCTCCATGTCGACGACGAGGAAGTCGTAGCCTGCGAAGCCCAAGGCCTCGGCCGTCGACGGCGACCCGATGGTGAGCCACGCGCCGAACTGGCGTCGCTTCTCGACGAGCCCGCGCTTGAAGCGATTGACGTAGGTGTCCATGGCGGCCGGCCGCACGCGGTCGATAAGAGGGATCGTCATTCTATCCCGGCACCATCGCGGACGGATTGACCTGCGCGCTTGCGTACGGGTAATGTGGTCGCGGTCCCATGTCTCGGCGAGGGAGGAAGAGGATGCGCGCGTCGAAGGTCGGTGGCTTCATCGGGCTCGCGGCGGCCATGGCGGCGGCGGTGGCGACTGCGCAGGACGCGGCGCCGCTTCCGTCGCAGCTCTCGGGACGGTGGTCGGCGTCGGGGCCAGCCGGCGTGGTCATCGATCGCTTCGTGGTGAAGTTCGAAGGCACGGCACCCGGGCCCGTGAAGGGCAAGCTGACCTACGACGGCTACAACTGCGGCGCCGCCGACGAGCCGATCGTCGAGGGCACGTGGAACGGCAGCGAGGTCGCGTTCCAGGCGTACCTGCGCACGAACGTCAACGCGAAGCGCATGAACGGCGCGTGCCCGGCGGACAGGGTGCGCTTCACGCTGCGCCGCAAGCCCGGCACGAGCGATTTCGAGGGACAGGCGCAGTCGTCGAACGGCACGGCGGTGACGCTGACCGCGTCGCCTTGAAGCCTTTTCAGCGCAGGAGCAGCAGGCCGGCGCCGCTCGCGACGAGGAGCACGCCGATCGCCCGGCGGAATGTGACCGGATCGAGCCGGTCGTGCAGCCGGTCCCCGAGGAGGGTGCCGATGGCCACCGGCGCGAGCGACGCCGCGATGAGCACGAAGTCCTCGGCGTGGAACACGCCCGTGGCGACGTAGCCCACCGTGCGGACGGCCGCGAGGATGAGGAGCGTCGTCGACATCGTCACGCGGAACGCCGTCTTGGAGAGCGCGAGCGCGTCGAGGTACGTGGCGTAGATGGCGCCCGCGAGCCCGCCGAAGATCGTCGCGACGAATCCCCCGACGGTGGCGATAGGATGCACGAGCCACGCGGGCATCGACGGCGTCCGCTTGAACACGTGATGCCCGAAGAGGCTGTACAGCGCGTAGAGCAGGATGTACGCGCCGAGCGCTCGCGCGAGCAGCACCTGGTCCAGCACGTTGAAGACGTACAAGCCCACGGCGACGCCCGCCGCCGACCCGGGCACGAGGATCGCGATGCGCCGCCAGTCGATGAGCCTCCAGTCGCGCACTACCTGCCGCGCGGAGGCCAGCATGCCGACGACCGTGATGAGGGGCACCGTCACCGGCAGCGGCAGCACGAACGCGAGGAGAGGCGTCGCGATCACCCCCGCCCCGAAGCCCGAGACCGCGCGCACGGCGTAGCCCGCCGCGATCGCGAAGACGAACCAGACGGTAGCGAGCGGCGACAGCGGCCAGGTCATGGAAGCGACGCGCCGACCCCCGGAAATGGGGTCAGACCCCTTTTGTCGTGTGAAGTCGCCGACCCTCGGAAGCGGGGTCGGGCCCCTTTGTCATCCCAGATAGGCCGGCGCGGGCTGCGTGAAGTACGCGTGCAGGATGTGATAGACCGTGAGGTAGTTCTTCTGCTGGAAGCTCGCGTGCGAGATGCCGGCCATGACCGTGAACTGCTTATCGGGGTTGGGCAGGCGCTTCCAGAACTCGACCAGGTCGTCGAACGCCGCGATGCCGTCGTACTGGCCGCGCAGCACCAGCGTGGGCACGGCGATCTTTTCGGGATCGACGACCGGCAGCTTCGAGCACATGTCGATGTACGTGCCGTTGGGCATCGAGTCGTCGAGCGCGAGGATGGCGTCCGCGAAGGCCTCGACGACGCGCGGCTCGGCGCAGTCCGGATGGTCGCGCGCGAAGATCGACCGCACGAAAGCGCGGTCGATGGGCCGGCGCTTCGTCGCCAGGAACTCAGGGAGCTTCTTGCGCCGCTGCAGGAGCGTGGGCGCGCCCTCGCCGGTCCATACGAAGGCGTCGAGCACGAGCCTCGCGACGCGGTCGGGGTGACGCTGCGCGAAGAGCGCGGCCCGCAGCGCGCCCGACGAGATGCCGTAGGTGAGGAAGCTTCCCACCCCGCGCGCCTTGGCGATGTAGTCGGTCGCGGCCTCGAGGTCGTCGGCGCCGTTGGCGATGTCGCAATAGATGTCGCGCGACTTGTCGGAGCGTCCGTAGCCTTCCATGTCCACCGACCAGCACACGAAGCCGCGCTGCGCGAACCAGTCCATGACGGACGAGTGCGGCCGGTCGGGCACCGTGAGGTCGAACGTCGGCTGCGACGCCATCGACGAGCCGTGCACGAAAAGCACCGCGGGCTTGCCCTCCGGCGAGCCCGTGAATTTCTCCCACAGGAAGAGCCGCACAGAGCCCTTGTGCGTCCAGTGCTCGACTCCCGTGACTCCTTGCGCCTCGTCCATCCGATCCTCGTGTCCTTCGTGTTCAATCCGCCTTTGCGCCGGTGTCCTTGACCACGACCGCCCATTGATCGCGCTCGTGGCGGAAGAACGTCGCGAATTCCGCGGGCGTGGAACCCACCACCTCGATGCCCGCGTTGGCCATGTAGGCCTTGACCTCGCTCGCCGCCAGCACCTCGCGAAGATCGCGGTAGATGCGATCGATGGTGCGCTCGGACGTGCCCTTCGGCGCCATGAGGCCCATCCACACGTAGGCCTCGTAGCCCGCGACCCCTTGCTCGGCCACGGTAGGCACGTCGGGAAGCTGCGCCGCGCGCGTCGAGCCCGTCACCGCGAGCGGACGCAGCCGGCCCGCCTTGATATGCCCCACCATGCCCGCGGTGCCCGGAATGGCGGCCGCCACCTCGCCCGCGAGAAGATCGGTGGTCGCCTGGCCACTACCCTTGTACGGGACGTGCGAGAGCTCCATGCCGGTCATCGACGCGAGCATCGCCATGAAGAGGTGCTGGCCGCTGCCGTTGCCCGACGACGCGTAGTCCACCTTCCCGGGCCGCGCCTTCACGTACGCGACGAACTCGGGCAGCGTCTTCACCGGCAGCGACGGGTTCACGACGAGCACGCCGGGCTCGCGGCCGATGAGCGAGATGGGCGCGAAGTCCTCGACCGCGTCGTACGGGAGCTTGCGATAGAGCGTCGCGCTGATCGCGTTGGTCTGCGACGCGAGCAGCAGCGTGTAGCCGTCGGGCGGCGACTTGGCGACGATCTCCGCGCCGATGGTCGCGCCCGCGCCGGGCTTGTTCTCGACCACCACGTTCTGGCCCCATCGCCTGGCGAGCTCCTGCGCGATGAGCCGCATGGGACCGTCCACCGCGCCGCCGGGCGAGAACGGCACGATCACGCGCACGGGCCGCGTGGGATATTCCTGGGCGTGCGCGACGACCGAAAGCAGCGCGGCGAGCGCGACGACGAGCGGGGCCTTGAACGGGCGCATGGCGCCATGTTAACGCGACGGGCGCGCGCGTGGCGGCCGCTATAATCGGGGAACTCCGGGGAGGTCTCCATGGCCTCCCCGTTGCATTACATGCGCAACGTCACCGCCTCGAAGGATTTCCGGGAGGGCTTCCTCGAGATGCTCCCGGCGTGCATCGGCCTCTTCCCGTTCGGGGTCGTGTGCGGCGTCGGCGCGGCGGCGGCGGGCGTGGACTGGCTCGCCGCGCTGGGCATGAGCGCGATCGTCTTCTCCGGCGCCGCGCAGATCGTCTGTGCGCAGCTTCTCGCGGCCGGCGCGCCGTTCGCGGTGATCGTCCTCACCGCGGCGGTGCTGAGCCTGCGCATGCTGATGTACAGCGCCGCGCTCGCGCCGTTCGTCCGCCCGGTGCCGATGCGCTGGCAGCGCACGCTCGCGTTCGTGCTGTCCGACCAGGTATTCGCGGCGGCCATCCAGCGCTTCGCGCGCGACGACGATCGCATCGGCGCGGCGCACCACTTCCTGGGCTCTGGCGCGGCGCTGTGGCTCGCGTGGCAGGTGGCGTGCATGCTCGGCTACTTCGCGGGCAACCTCATTCCCTCGGCGTGGTCGCTCGAGTTCGCGGTCCCGCTGTGCTTCCTGGCGCTCGTCGCGCCGCACTTCCGCAACGCGCCGATGATCCTCGCGGCCATCTCGTCCGGCATCGCAGTGATCGCGCTCGCGCACCTGCCCATGCGCCTCAACCTGATCGTCGCCGGGATCATCGGCATCACCATCGGCACGCTCGCCGACCTCGCGAGGGAGCGATGGACTTCACGCTGAAGGTGTGGGCGGTGATATTCGCGGTGGGCGCGCTCAACTACATGTCGCGGCTGTCGTTCATCGCGCTGTTCGCGCGCCGGGCGATGCCGCCGCTCCTCGAGCGCGCGCTGCGCTACGTGCCCGCCGCGATGCTCACGGCGCTCGTCGTGCCGATGATCGTCGACACGCCCCAGGGCGTGGCGTGGCTCTCGCCCAAGGTCGCCGCCGCGATCATCGCGTCGGTGGTCGCGTGGCTGCGCTTCGGCACGCTGTGGACGCTGGCGGTGGGCATGGCCGCGCTTTGGATCATCCAATGGCTGTAACATAGGCGACATGAAATTCCAGGGCACCGATACCTACGTCGCGACCGACGACCTCAAGCTCGCGGTCAACGCGGCCATCACGCTCGAGCGGCCGCTCCTCATCAAGGGCGAGCCCGGCACGGGCAAGACGCTGCTCGCCGAGGAGGTCGCGCGCGCGCTCGGCCGGCCGCTCATGCAGTGGCACGTGAAATCCACCACCAAGGCGCAGCAGGGCCTGTACGAGTACGATGCCGTGTCGCGCCTGCGCGACTCGCAGCTCGGCGACGCGCACGTCGCGGACATCTCGCACTACATCAAGCACGGCGTGCTGTGGCAGGCATTCGAGAGCGACGTTCCCGCCGTCGTGCTGATCGACGAGATCGACAAGGCCGACATCGAGTTCCCGAACGATCTCCTGCGCGAGCTCGATCGCATGGAGTTCTTCGTCTACGAGACGCAGCAGACGGTCGTCGCCAAGCACCGGCCGCTCGTCGTCATCACGTCGAACAACGAGAAGGAGCTGCCCGACGCGTTCCTGCGCCGCTGCTTCTTCCACTACATCCGATTCCCGGATCGCGAGACGATGGAGCGCATCGTCGACGTGCACTTTCCAGGACTCAAGAAGGCGCTCCTGGCCGAGGCGCTCGAGGTGTTCTTCAACCTGCGCGAGGTGCCGGGCCTCAAGAAGAAGCCGTCGACGTCCGAGCTCCTCGACTGGCTGAAGCTCCTCCTGGCCGAGGACCTCCCGCCCGAGGCCCTTCGCAGCGCGGACAAGAAGGCGTTCATCCCGCCGCTGCACGGGGCGCTGCTCAAGAACGAGCAGGACGTCCACCTCTTCGAGCGCGTCGTGTTCATGTCGCGCGCCAATCGCTGACGCCATGGCCGGGCGCTTCGTCGAGCCCGTCACGCTGCGCGGCGCGCATGCGACCCTCGAGCCGCTCGCGCCGTCGCACGTCGAGGGCCTCGCGCGCGCCGCGGCCGACGGCCACCTGTGGCGCCTGTGGTACACGAGCGTCGCCGCGCCCGATCGCATGAGCGAGTACGTGAAGGGCGCGCTCGACATGCGCGAGCTCCACGGCGCGATGCCCTTCGTCGTCGTCGACAACGCGAGCGGAGACGTCGTCGGCTGCACGCGCTACTTTGCGGTGGACGCCGCCAACCGCCGCCTCGAGATCGGCTACACGTGGTACGCGAAGCGCGTGCAGCGCTCGCCGGTCAACACCGAGTGCAAGCTCATGCTGCTCACGCACGCGTTCGAGACGCTGCAATGCGTGGCGGTCGAGTTCCGCACCCACTGGTTCAACCACGCGTCGCGCGCGGCCATCGCGCGGCTCGGGGCCAAGCAGGACGGCGTGCTTCGCAACCACCAGCTCGGCCCCGATGGCGCAAAGCGCGACACCGTCGTGTTCTCGATCATCGACAACGAGTGGCCCGCGGTGCGCCAGCACTTGCGCTTCCAGCTCGACAAGCCTCGTTAGGGGCCGTCTCGCAAAAGGCGTCCGCGACGACGGCGCACGACGTGAAGCCGGCGGCAGTGGACTGGGCCGGCTCTAGCTGAACCGGACAAACAGCCACACGACGACCACGACGAAGATGGCGACGCCCGCGCCAAGCAGGACGTAGGTCGCAGGCGATGGCGAAGCGGGTGTCTCGACACCGAAAGGCTGTCTTCCCGCGCGAATGTTCGTGAGCACGTTGTCGACGATTTCGCGCGTGACGCGCCGGGACGCGACGATGCCGGCGTCGTGCGCGAAATTGTCGACCGTGGGGCGAGCCGAGCGTGGAACTCCTCGACCGTGGGGCGAGCCGAGCGTGGAACTCGCAGACCTGGCGGCTCTTCCTCGACTCCCGCCTGGTCTTCGTCCTCGACATCCGGATGCGGCTCGGATGCGATGGGATCCGACGCGGCCCGCCGCGCCTTGGGCCGCGGAGCGTCTCGCGTGTGAACGCGGTTGTTATAGATGTCGTAGATGTACATGCGGCCTCCACGACGAATGCTGACGTCGCCGCTCGTATAGCCGCACAGTTCGTCATCCCTTCCCACGGGAAGGCTCTTGATGCACTGCCCGCGGTGGTCATAGACCAGCACGAGATTGCCGTTATGGATGGCGCTTGCGATCGGCACGGCCGTTGTCTCCGAGCAGGCTGGCGCTACGATGGCGGGTAGAGCCCGCGCGTCTGCGCGAAGAGCCGCGCAAGGCCCAGGAGGCCGTCGAGGCTCGGCGTGGCGATGCCCGCGCGCTGCGCGATCTCGCGCACCACGGTCAGGAGCGCGTCGATCTCGAGCGGCTTTCCCGCCTCCACGTCCTGGAGCATCGACGTCTTGAACGCGCCGAGCTTGCGCGTCACCGCGTTGCGCTCCGCGCCGCTCTGCTCGATGGGGCAGCCGATGGCGCGGCCCACGGCGCGCGCCTCGTCCATCACGCGCAGGACGAGCCCGCTCACGAGCGCGTCGTCGAGGATGCGGTCGCAAGTCGCGCCGGTCAGCGCCGACACCGGGTTCATGGTCATGTTGCCCCAGAGCTTGTACCAGATGTCCTGCTGGATGCGCTCCGACACTCGGCACTCGAAGCCCGCGCCTTCGAGGATGCGCGCGAGGCCCTGCACGCGCGACGACGGGCCGCCGGCGGGTTCGCCGACGATCCGGCTCGGGCGACGTGCACGCCGCGTGCACGACGCATCCGACCACGCGTCGCGTGGCGATGGCCGACGAGATCGCGCCGTCGGCGTCGAGGGTCGCGAGGCGGGCGCCCGCGAGCGCGCCCGGCATGCCGTCGAAGAACCACCACGGCACGCCGTTCATCGCGGGCAGCACCAGCGTGTCTTCGCCGAGGAGCGGCGCGATGCCCGCGGCGACCGCCGGCAACGACGGCGCCTTGACCGCGATCACGACGCCATCCTGACGCCCCAGGGCGGCGGGATCGTCGTGGGCCTTGACGCGCTCCGACGTCTCGCCGGCCTTCGTGCGCAGGCGCAGGCCGCGCGAGCGCAGCGCAGCGAGCGTCGCGCCGCGCGCGACCGCGCTCACCTCGTGGCCTTGCGCGGCGAGCCGCGCGCCCACGAAGCCCCCGATCGCCCCCACGCCGTAGATGCACACCTTCATGCCGGTAATATAGCAACCGTGAGCCCGTTCCCCGTCATGGCCAGCAATCGCCGCCGCCGCGCGTCAAGCGCGACGTGCCGCTTCGCCATGCGGACGCGCTGAACGCCGCGATGCTCACCGGGTTCTTCCTGCACCTCAAGGCGCACAAGCTGCCGGTGTCGACGCGCGAGCTTCTCACGCTGCTCGAGGGGCTCGAGAAGCGCGTCATCTCGCTCTCGCTCGACGACTTCTACGTTCTGTCTCGCGCCTGCTTCGTGAAAGACGAGCAGCACTTCGACCGCTTCGACATCGCGTTCGCGAGCTACTTCAAGGGCATCGAGACGATCTTCGACATTCGCGCGGGCATTCCCGAGGAGTGGCTGCGCAAGGAGCTCGAGCGCTACCTTACGGACGAGGACAAGAAGGCCGTCGAGGCGCTGGGTGGCTTCGACAAGCTCATGGAGACGCTCAAGAAGCGCCTCGAGGAGCAGCGCGCGCGCCACCAGGGCGGCAACAAGTGGATCGGGACCGGCGGCACGAGCCCATTCGGCGCGTACGGCTACAACCCGGAGGGCGTTCGCATCGGCCAGGAGTCGGGTCGGTCGAAGAGCGCGGTGAAGGTGTGGGACGAGCGCTCGTTCCGCAACCTCGACGGCGACGTCGAGCTCAACACGCGCAACATCAAGGTGGCGCTGCGCCGCCTTCGGCGATTCGCGCGCGAGGGCGTACCGGAGGAGCTCGACATGCCCGGGACCATCGAGGGCACGGCGCGCAACGCGGGCTGGCTCGACCTGCGCCTGCAGCCCGAGCGGCGCAATCGCGTGAAGGTGCTGCTGTTCCTCGACGTGGGCGGCTCGATGGACCCGCACGTGCGCATCTGCGAGGAGCTCTTCTCCGCGGCGAAGGCCGAGTTCCGGCACCTCGAGTACTTCTACTTCCACAACTGCGTGTACGACCACGTGTGGCGCGACAACGGGCGCCGCCGCAACGAGCGCGTGTCGACGCTCGAGCTCATCCGCACCTACGGTCCCGACTGGAAAGCGATATTCGTCGGCGACGCCGCGATGAGCCCGTACGAGCTCACGCAGGCCGGCGGCAGCGTCGAGTACTCGAACGACGAGGCGGGCATCGTGTGGCTGCGGCGCGTGTTCGAGCATTTCAGGCGCGTGGTCTGGTGGAACCCGGAGCCGCCGCGGGCATGGGAGTACACGCGCTCCACGCAGATCGTGCTCTCCGAGCTCGGCCCTCGCATGTTCCCGCTCACGCTGTCGGGCATCGCGAACGGCATCGACGCGCTGCGGCACTGACGATGGGCGACGTGCCGCGCGTCGCGGTCATGGGAGCCGGCGCCGTCGGCTGCTACTACGGCGCCATGCTGGCCATGAGCGGCGTGCCGGTGACGCTCGTCGGTCGCGCCGCGCACATGGACGCGGTGGCGCGCGACGGCCTCGTCGTCGTGCGCGCGGAGCGCCGTGACGCCGTGAAGGTCGACGTCTCGACGGAGGCGTCCGCCGTGGCCGGCGCGTCCGTGGTCCTCGTGTGCGTCAAGTCACCCGACACCGCGGCGGCGGCGGAAGCGATGAGGCCCCACCTGCGCGACGACGCGGTGGTGGTGAGCCTGCAGAACGGCGTATCGAACGCCGACGCCATGCTGGAGGTGATCGCGCATCCCGTCCTCGCCGCGGCGGTCTGGGTGGGCGCGTACATGGAAGGGCCCGGCGTGGTCCGGCACACGGGGCGCGGCGAGCTCCTCATCGGGGTCCCGCGCGCGGGAAGCGCGCGCCGCGACGCGCGAAGGCGCGCGGACGCGGTCGCATCGATGTTCGAGCCGGCGGGCGTGCCGTGCAGCGTCGTCGACGACGTCGAGCGAGTGCTGTGGACCAAGCTCGCGATCAACTGCGCGTTCAATGCGGTGTCGGCGCTGGGCCGGGCGCGCTACGGCCGCATGGCGAGCGACGACGCGACGCGCGGCGTGATGGAGGCCGCGGTGCGCGAGACGTGCGCGGTCGCCCGCGCGAGCGGCCTTGCGCTCGACGACGACGAGGTCATCGCGGCGGTCTGGCGCACCGCCGGCGCGATGTCCACGCAATATTCCTCGACGGCGCAGGACATCCTGCGCGGCGTGCGCACCGAGATCGACATGCTGAACGGCTACGTCGCGCAGCGCGGCGAGCGACTGGGGGTTGCCGCGCCCGTGAATCGCACGCTGCACGCGCTCGTGCGGCTGCGCGAGGCAGGGGACGATTTGCCGGGCTAGGCCTGCGGGACAGGACGCCGGCAGCGCTCCGCCATCCTGGCCGGCGCGCGACGGGACGCCGCCGCCGCTACGCGCCCGCCGGCACCCAGCAGCCGTGCAGCCCCGACGGCACGCGCTGCGGCATCCGCAGCACGCAAGCGGGCTCCCCCGCGAGGTCGCCCGCGCGCAGGACGACGAGATCCGTCGAATCCCCGTCGAAGCGATAGGTGAGCACGTATCCGGCGGTCTCGCCTGGGTCCTGGAGCGAGGGCGCGAAGACGGGCTCACCGATGCGGCCCGCGGGCGGCGCGTACTCGACCGATTCGCCGCTGCGCACGTCGAAGCGAACGATGCGATCGAACCCGCCCCGCGCGAGGTCGCTTCCCTTGCACGCGGCGTAGAAGTAGCGATGCGGCATGCCGAGGCGGCGATCGTCGATGCGCGGAAACTCGCCGATGCGATCGGCGATCGTCTCGAGCGCGACGCGCCTCTGTGCGGGCTGGATGCGCGCTCGCGCGAGATGCCCCTTCGCGTCGCTGGGCCCCATCGGCAGCTCGGACCACGACGCATAGTCGACCACGAGCGTCATGGCGCCGCTCGTGTCGACCTCCTCGTAGGCGTTGGCGAAGTGCCATACCCAGAACGGCGGGGCGTCGATCCACGTGACGGGCGAGCCGTCGCGCGGCACGACCGCGATGCGCGTGCCGCGCTCGGGCGCCCAGCGCAGCATCTCGCCGCTCGAAGGGTCCAGCGAGGCCGGGCAGACGAAGATCACGAGGTGCGACCGGGTGATGACGAAGTCGTGGATCATGTACGCGCCGTCGATGTCGAGGGGCGTCTCCGCGCGTGTGACGCGGCCATCGCGAGCGACCGTCGACCAGGTGAGGAACGGCGCCTCCATCGCGTAGCGGAACGCGATCATCTCGCCCGTCAGCGGATCGATCTTCGGATGCGCGCACAGCCCCTGCGGGAGCTTGCCCGCGAAGTCGTAGGGCCCCACGGTCGCGAGGTCGCGCGTCATCTCGAATGCGCGCGCGCCTTCGGCGAGCGCGAGGAGCCGTCCCGCGTGGCGCACGACGTTGATGTCCGGCAGGTCCTTGTACTGGCCTTCCATGCCGGGCGCCTCCTCGGGCGTGGGCATGATCGGCGTCATCACGCCGCCCCACAGCGCGCGACCGGCGCGCTCCTCCGCGGCCATCGACGGCGTGCGCACGAAGCGATTGCCGTACGTCGCGCGACCGTCCGCGATGCGCACGGCGTGGACCATGCCGTCGCCGTCGAGCGGGTACGTGTAGCTGCCGATGGGCGTGAAGCGCGCGTTGGGCCCGTTGCGGTAGTACGTGCCCGCGAGGTCGGGCGGAAGCTCGCCGGCGATCACGCTCACCGGGGCATCGGCGAGCTCGCTCTGCGTGGGCGCGAAGATGCCGTTGAGAAAAGGCTCGGTCGCGGGGTCGAAGGGAGGCGCCGACATGCCCTAGTCTCCAGCGAGCACCCGGTCGACGGTCTGCGTCGCCATGCCCAGGTAGTTCGAGGGGTCGGTCAGGCGCTCGATGGCGGCGCGGTCGAGGTGCTGCTTGATCTCGGGCATGCCCGCGAGCGCGTCGGCGAGCGTGCCGCCCTTCTCGGCCACCGCGC
Organism: Casimicrobiaceae bacterium; assembly: GCA_044225355.1. Taxonomy (GTDB): domain Bacteria; phylum Pseudomonadota; class Gammaproteobacteria; order Burkholderiales; family Casimicrobiaceae; genus VBCG01. The sequence continues at coordinate 20,007 of JBGAIS010000032.1, forward strand.
GGCATGCGCCGTAGACCACGTCGTGCGCGCGTCCCCGGCCGAGGTGCGGCGCGAGGCCCATCATCACCGCCTCGGCGACGATGAGCCCCGACGTGAGGTCGAGGTTGCGGCGCATCCGCGCCTCGTCGACCACGAGGCCGCCGAGCAGCGTCTTCGCCTGGTTGAGCGCGCCGCCCGCGAGCACGAAGCTCTCGGGCACCGCGATCCACTCCGCGTGCCACGGGCCGGTGGCGCGCTCGAAGTCCTGCACCATCGCGTCGAGCATGAGGCCCGCGTGCTGGCGAACGGCCTTGCCGGCGGCGACGATGAACTCGCAGGAGATGGGATTGCGCTTCTGCGGCATGGTGCTGCTGCCTCCGCGGCCGGGCGCGAACGGCTCGAACGCCTCCGCGATCTCGTTCTGCATCATGAGCATCACGTCGAGCGCGATCTTGCCGAGCGATCCGGTGACGAGCCCGAGGAAGGCCACGGCTTCCGCGAAGTTGTCGCGCGCGACGTGCCACGCCGCGGCCGGGACGCCGAGGCCCAGCTCCTCGGCGAGCGCCTTCTGCACCGCCGGGCCGTCCTTGCCGAGCGACGCGAGCGTGCCCGCGGCGCCGGCGAACTGCACGACGAGGAGGCGAGGACGAAGCTGCGCGAGACGCTCGGCGTGTCGATCGAACATCGTGCGCCAGATCGCGGCCTTGTAGCCGAACGTGATGGGCAGCGCCTGCTGCAGGTGCGTGCGGCCCGCCATGGGCGTGTTCCGGTACTTGCGGGCGAGGTCGCCGAGGATGCGGCGAAGGTCGTCGATGTCGCGCCCGACGATGCCGAGCGCGTCGCGCATCTGGAGCACGGCGGCGGTATCCATCACGTCCTGCGTGGTGGCGCCCCAGTGCACGTAGCGGCCGGCGTTGCCGCACTGCTTCGCCAGCTGGTGGACGACGGGGAGCACCGGGTATCCCACGTTCTCGGCCTCGGCGCGCAGCGCCTCGAGGTCGAAGGTCGAGGGATCGGCGGCGGCCGCGATCGTCGCGGCGGCGTCGGCGGGGATGACGCCGCATCGCGCCTCCGCGCGCGCGAGTCCCACCTCGACGTCGACGTAGCGAGCGATCTGCGCACGGTCGCCGAAGATGGCGCGCATCGCGGGCGTCCCGAACGCGTTCTTGAACATGAGCGAATCGACGACCGTCGATGCGCCGGGGAATTCGTTGAGCGACATGGGGCTTCTCGCGGAAAACTTCGGGTGAACGTGCGCACATCATAATCCGTCGATGGCGCGTGCCCCGTCGCCCGCTGCTCAGCGCGATCGTCGTGGCGAGCGCGGGGGCCTGCGGCGCACGCGGGACGCGCCGGGCGCGCAGTCGGTGCCGAATCGCACCTGGCGGCCTTCGCGATGCCGCGTCGAGGGCTCGAAGCTCGGGAACCACGTCCTCGTGCAGGCGGGGCAGTCGGCGTGCGCGCCGGAGCAGCGCGGCAGCCGCGGCGTGAGGGTGCGCGCCGCGCGAACGCGTGGCGATGCGGAGGGGGCGGGTCGTTACGTCAGCGGCGCGCGCCATGATGTCTGCCGGTTCTGGAAATCGTTCGGGTGCGGATCGCATCGGGGCCGCGCACCTCGCGCGGTCTCGATCACGTCTTCGCTAAAAAAAGGCCGCGGGATCCTCCCGCGGCCTTTCGGCTTGTCGTGCGGCCGGAGAAACGAAGACGGCCGGGTGCCCCGCACGCTCCGCCGGAACCGTCAGCCGATCTTCACCGGCACGTAGATCTGGCGACCCTGGCGCTCGATGAGCAGCGCCGCGGTCTTGCCCGACTTGTCGATCGCCGACTTGAGCTCCTCGGGCGTGTTGACCTTCGAGGAGCCGACGCCGACGATGAGGTCGCCGGGCTGCACGCCGGCCTTGGCCGCCGCGCCTGCCGCGCGCTCGACCACCACGCCGCTCTTGTCGCTGTCCTTCTTTTCCTGCGGCGTGAGCGCGCGCACGGCCACGCCCAGCTTGCCCTTGGCTTCCGCGCCCTCGTCCGCCGAGGCCACCTTGGCATCGTCGAGCGTGCCGACGGTCGCGGCGAGCTCCAGCGGCTTGTGGTCGCGCCAGACCTCGACGTTGATCTTCGTGCCGGGCGCGGTGTTGCCGATGCGGCTCGTGACGTCGGTGCTGTCGGTGACCGCGACGCCGTCGATCTTGCGGATCACGTCGCCCGTCTTGAAGCCCGCCTTGTCGGCGGGGCTGCCCTTCTCGACGGTTCCCACGAGCGCGCCGTTGGCGTCCGCCAGGCCGAAGCTCTGCGCGAGCGTCTGGTCCAGGGCCTGGATGCCGATGCCGAGGCGCCCGTGCATCACCTTGCCGTGCGTCTTGAGCTGGTCGGCGACGCGAACCGCGACGTCGGTCGGGATGGCGAACGAGAGGCCCATGTATCCGCCCGAGCGGCTGTAGATCTGCGAATTCACGCCGACCACCTGGCCCTTCGCGTTGAGGAGCGGGCCGCCCGAGTTGCCCGGGTTGACCGCGACGTCGGTCTGGATGAACGGCACCATCTGGCCGTTGGGCAGCGCGCGATGCACGCCGCTCACGACGCCCGCGGACACGCTGTTCTCGAAGCCGAACGGCGCGCCGATCGCGATCACCCATTCGCCGCGGCGAACGTCGGGCTTCGACGAGATGTCGAGCGCCGGCAGGTCCTTCGCCTCGATCTTGATGAGCGCGATGTCGGTCCGCTTGTCGGAGCCCACGACCTTCGCGGTGAACTCGCGGCGGTCGGTCAGCTTGACGGTGACTTCGGACGCGCCGTCGACGACGTGCGCGTTGGTCACGATGTAGCCGTCGGGGCTCACGATGAATCCGGAGCCCATGCCCTGCACGGGTTGCTGCTGCATCGGCGCGCGTCCGTTGGGAGCGCCGCCGAAGCGCTTGAAGAACTCGCGCATCGGATCCTGCGCGTCGTCGTCATCGTCGTCGGAGCTGGCGCTCGCGTTGCGCGCCTTCCCGATCACCGCGATGTTCACGACCGCCGGGCCCGCACGGTCGACCAGCGCGGTGAAGTCGGGCAGGTTCGCGGCCGCGGTGGGGATCACCGCCTGCGCCGCGACGGGCGTGGTGGCGGCCATCGCCGGCGACACGGCGCCGTCGATCTGGTTGTAGAACGTTGCCACTCCGCCGATGAGGCCGGCGGCGACGAGCGCGTAGGTAACCTTGGACAATTGCATGCGTGCTCTCCTTGGGAGGAAGTTGAGCCCCGCCACGGGGGCCCGCACGACGCAATGTAGGTAGGGTGGCTTAACGCACGCTTAACGAAAATGGGGTCTGACCCCATTTCGAGAATTCTCCGGCAAATCAACGGCCTGCGCGCGATGGGGTCTGACCCCATTTCCGGGTTGCGGTCCGACCCCTCGGCGGGGCCGAACCTTTCGGGAGCGTGTATCGGCGCCTACGTCAAGGCGCGCACATGATCACGCCTTGCGCGCCGTAGCCTTCCGAGATCCAGCCCTTGGCGAGCATGGCGGCGCGCGTCGCGGCGCTGGTGGTGTAGCGATGGTTGGGCGCGCCGCCCTGGCCGTTGTTGTACAGGCGGTAGACGGGCGTCGTGGAGGCGGGGCAGGTGCCCGCGGCGTCCGGGCGCGGGATCGAGAAGACCTCGCCTTCGAGCTGCCAGCTCGGATTCGCCTTCACCGCCGCGCACTCGCTCGCGTCCGCCGTGTAGAAGTGCGAGCTCTTGGTGCCGAACGCGGTGCTGAAGAACCGGCACACGATGGCGCTGCCCGCCGGGTTGTCCGAGTACACGCCGAACGATTCGCCGGTGCGCGTCCATCCCACGAGCGTGCCGTCGTCGAGGAGCTTGATCTCGGCCGGGTTGTAGCTCACGAAGTAGTGATCGAATCCCGCGTGATAGAACTCGACCGCCGTCACCTTGACCCCCGGGTCCGCCGCCGTGGCGCGGAAGCTCTCGACGGTGCCGACGTTGTCCTCGGACAGGTTGTTCGGCGCGACGGCGCCTAGGCCTAAGCCGCGCTTCGCGAATCCCGCGAGGCACAGGTCGTGGTCCTGCGCGTCCTGCGCCGCCATGACCGCGAGGAGCGCGTCGCGTCCGTCGACGAACGTGGGATCGGTGGGCGTGGCCTTGAAGCCCGCGACGAGGTAGCGCTTCATCCGGTCCTGCGCCTGCGAGAACGTGAGCCGGCCGGTGTCGTTGAGCAGGTTGGAGTAGCACTCCCACAGCATGCTCGCCCACACCTCGCCCATGTTGTGCACCTCGGCGTTGTCGGAGCTCCCCCCGCGCGGCGACGGCGCCGGCGTGGCGGGCAGGGCCTGGCCGCTCACGATGTGCTTGAACGTGAGCGGGTTCTTCGACATGTCGCGCGTGTACGGGTAGCGCCGGATGCCGTAGTAGTACGCGTCGTTCAGCACGTCGGGCGCGTAGTCGGGCCCGGCCATCGGATAGGGCGTCTCGGGATACGTGCCGTTGAAGTTGGCGTTGCTCGCGATGCTGCGATCGGATTCCTTGACGAGCAGGAGGAGCGACACGAAGTCGGCCCAGCCCTCGCCCATCCCGCGCGCGTGATTCGCCACGAGGCCGTTCGCATCCTTCACGAGGCGGTTCGACAGGTAGTGGCCCCATTCGTGCGCGATGACCGTGTTGTCGAGCGCGCCATCGCGTGGCAGCGTCGCCTGGCGACCCATCCGCAGCAGCACCGACGCGCCTTGCGCGAGCCGCGCCTTGATCGCCGCGCCGTCGTCGAGCGACACCGACACCACCGGAATGTTGACCGTCGCATCGTCGCCCCCCATGCCTGGCGCGCCGGGCGATACGTTGTTCACGATGACGACGCCGACCGCCCCCGCGTTCTGCGCGATCTTCGCCTTCTCGGCGAAAAGGCACGTGCCGCGATCGATGACGGCGATCTTGCCCGCGATCGCGGCCGCGTTGGTGAGCGCGGTGCAGCCGTCGCTGTCCGTGGGGCCGGTGCCGTTGGCGGCGTCCTTCGCGAGCGCGAGCTCCGCCGTGAGGTCGAACGCTTGCGCGCCGAACTCCGCGGTGTTCGACGTCTTGACGCCCGCGATCGCCGCCGGCGACTCCACTTTCACGATCGACACGCCGCTCGTCCAGAAGAACATGCGCATGCGCGGTCGCTGGCCGTCGGGGGGCGTGAACATGTTCGCGTTGTTGGTGCCCGTGAAGTCCTGCGCCTCGGCGAAGATGCTGTCGTTGCCGAGCCCGCCGCGACTGTAGTTGTTGGTCTGCGCGTTGCCCGACGCCTCGTCGAAGCCCGCGTCGTAGAACCAGTCATGCAGGTAGTTGACGGTGTAGAAGAGGTTGGTGACCGCCGCCGCGGCCTGCGAGCGGTTGGCGTTGGGGACGAGGCCGTGGTCGTACGTGTGGTCGAACGTCGACGGCGCCGTCGTGCACGCGTGCATGTCGCCGTCGACGGGCAGCGAGAGGTTGCACTCGTCGCTTGCCGATTGCCCGAAGCCGTCGGGCGCGATCATGTTCGTGAACGCCTCGACGTTGTTGCCGGTCGTCTTGTTGGCGCTAGCCGCGAGCCAGGGGTCGTTGCGCGAGAACGGCGCGCTCTCGATCGTGACGAGGTTGGGCGCGACGAACGGCGGCTGGAAGCCGTCGGGCTTGCCGGTGGGATGCGGGAAGCCACCGCGACCCGCGGGCCCCGGCAGCGGGAGATAGGGCGGGGTCGACTCGGCGTACACGCGGTACGTGAACGCGGCGTCGTTGGTGAGGTCGTTGCGGAAGAGGATCGCTCCGTCGACCGCCGACACCACGTACGCGTAGCCGTCGACGTCGCCGCGCGCGATGCCCTCGCGCACCTGCACCTCGACGTACCACGCCGGTACGAGGTCCTGCTTCAGCCGGTACCACACGCGCTT
>JBGAIS010000033.1:0-27175 GCA_044225355.1 Casimicrobiaceae bacterium
TGCGAGGCAGTCGCATCCCGGCGAAGATGACCACGTGCTGTACTGCTGCCGGAAGCGCTGGTTCCTCCACCTCCTCGCCGGCCAGTCGAAGGCGCAGAGCGGGCAGCTGGTGGATGCTCAGGACTGGCCTGGCGGGCGCCTCTACCGAAGGCTTCGCGCGTAGCGCAGCACGCCTCAGCCGGCGGAAATCCTCGGTCGGCAGCATGTCCGGGAGCACGAGATGGCGCGGGACCATCGCGAGCGTCCACGCGCGACGATGGCCAGAGCGACGCCGACACCGAAGGTCGAGTTGCGCATGCCCGCCCTGCGACCATGCGACCAACCCTGTGCTGGACGACGATCACGAGATCCGGAGCGAGGCGCAGCGCCGCCGTGGCATCGGTGCGCGCCGCAACGCTACCAGCAGGAACGCATTGCCTCAGTACAGCGCAAGAGCGAGACCGCACAGCGCCGCATGCTGCCACCCCGCGAGCGGCAGCGCGAGGATGAGCACGAGCGTGGCGAGCGTCGCGATCCCGGCGGCGACGCCAGCGGTGCGTGAGGGGCCGAGCGTGACGTGAACGGAAGGTGGGGGGCGGCGCGACATGAGCGCATTTCACGCTCCTCCGCCGGGGCAGGAAATCGGCCATTCGGCCGAGCCCGGCGCTCGATGCAGCGCCACGGCCAGCAAAACGCGTCCAACCTGTCCGGCCGTGCGACAGCTTAAAGGCCCAAGGTGAAAAGCGGACGCCCTAGAACGAGTACCCCACCCGGAACGTCGCCGCCTGCCCGAAGTAGCGCGCGCCGAAGTCGGCGTTGTATTGCAGCCGGGCTTCGAGTCCGTTGGCGTTGAAGAGCTCGACGCCGAGCGCGGCCTTGCCGAACGCATCGGGAATGGGCGCGGCGATGGCGAAGGTGCCGGCGCCGGGAACGCCGCCGAGGGCGGCTTCCGCGGAGAAGCTGTCACGCGACAGCACGCTGAAGCCCGCCATGCCGTAGACCCGCATCGTCGTGCGCGGGTCGAGCGCCAGGCGCACGCCGGCTTCGACGGCGGGGGTCGCGATGAAGAGCGTCTGCGAGCTCGCGCCGACGTTCAGGCTGAAGATGTCCGCGCCCGACTCGTTGTAGCCGCCCATCCGCGTGTACATCACGTCGAGGTCCAGCGCGGGACGAACATAGGCGCCGTCGAGCGCGATCGCATACGTCGCACGCAACTTGGCGTCCACGAAGGCGGTGCGATTCGACGCGTTCGCCGTGTAGTTCACCGGCGTGCCGCCGCCGGCGCCGGGCAGCGAGAAGGTGCGGGTCGCGTCGACCCAGCTGTTGCCTCCCGCTACGGTGGCGGAGAGCACCCAAGGGCCGGTCTCCCGCTTGAGCGAGACACCCGCCAGGAGGCCGTGCCCCGAGGCGCTTTCGTCCGGCTGCAGGTCGGCGAAGCGGTTGTCGTCGTAGGCGATGCCGCCGCCGACGAACCAGCCATCGCCCAACGCCATCTGCCCGCCGCCCTGCCACGATACGAACTTGCGCTCGTAGCCGAACGTGTCGCCCGCGTCGACGCGGCTCTTGCCGCCGACCACGCGATTCCAGGCGCAGGGGCGCTCGTGCAGCGACACACCGCTGTCCTCGAACGTGGCGCAGCTCGCCATGTTGAACAGGAAGCTCTGCGCGGCGAGCGGTGCGGCCGCCGCCTGGATGACCGGCATCGTGCCGATGAGCCCGGAGATCGTCGGCTCGTAGCTCGACTCGTCCGCCACCGCGTGGCGTACAGGTTGGCGAGCGTCTTCTCGCTCCGTGGTTCCGGTCCGGCATCCCACACCCGCTGGAGGTAGCCCTGGCCAGCGCGCGCTCGTTCTGGTGAAGCGGCACCGTGCCGGGGAGGAATTGGCCTTCGCCTCGATCGTGTACGCCACGGCGCCGGCGCCTTCCGACCGGGCGAGGGCATAGGAGAACGCAGGCGACGCGGACAGCACCGCGAACGGCGTGTTCGACGCGGTGGTGCTGGTGCCCGCCTGCGTCAGCACGGTGAGACGGCTCCCAGGCATCAGGTACGCGGAGTTGAGCAGCACCCCGAGAGGCTCCGCACGGCCCGTGATCGAGCCCCACGACGAGTCGACGAGGCGGATCACGTCCGACTTGCCCTGCACGAAATCGGCGTCGACGACGAGGCGCGCGCCGGCATCGTAGCGATACGAGCTGCCGGTCATGACGACCTCGCCGAACGTGCCCGCCTGCGTGCCGATGTTCGTGGTGCCGTGGTCCTCCATGGCCACGTTCGTCAACTCGCGCCCGGCGAAGAAAGTCCCGTGGTTGACGAAGGTGAGCGACGGCGTCGTGGCCGATGCGGCGGGACCGAGCGCCGCCGCGGTCGCGCCGGACGTCGCGTTGCCGGCGCCGGCGATCGAGCCTATGACCGTGCCGCCGTTGTTCACGAGCGCGAGTCCCTGCGCTTCGTTCGTCATGGCGAGGAGCGCGTACCCGGAAAGCGTGCAGCTCGCGGCACTCGCGCCGGCGCACCCGCCCGCGAGCGTGCCGCCCGCCTCGACCGTCACTTGCGAGCCACTGCCGGCGTTGGCGATCGCGACCCCGGCCGCGTTCCCGTACACGGCACCGGCGATGTCGACGCTCACCTTGCCCCGGCTGGTGCCGGACGATTGCGCGAAGACGCCGTAGGCGCCGCTGCCCGTCGCCGACACGGTGCCGTCGACCGTGACGGCGACCGTGCCGCCCGCGCCGTCGTAGTTGGAAATCTGGTCGTTGTCGTCGTACGTCTTGCTCGACCCCACGATCGATGAGCCCGTGAGGCTCACGATGCCGCCGCTGCCGCCGATGGATTGCGCGCGACGATGCCGTGCGCGTTGCTGCCCGTGGTGGCCACCTTCGCCCCGGCGGCGACGGAAGCGATCACCGCGCCGCCGTCGCCGTTGGAACGATTGGCGACGAGGCTGCCCTGCCGAGGTGCGATTGCGAGGCGAACGCGCCCTGCCAGTTCGACTGGGTGGGATCGCCCATGAAGCCGCCGCCGCCCCCGATGGATTGCGCGAGCACGCCCCACGCGCCCACGCCGCTGGTCGTAACCGATCCGCCGGGCGCGAGGCTCACGTGACCGCGCCGCCGGAACCGCCAGCGTCCTTGGCGGTGCTGCCTCCCCACCGCGGAATTGGCGGCGAAGGAGATTCCGTTGCCCACCCAGAGTCCGCCGCCGCCGCCGATCGACTGCGCGATCACGCCCATCGCCGCCATGCCCTGGGTCGACACCGCGCCGCCGATGTCGACGTTCACCGTGCCGCCCGAGCCGTGCGCGCCCTCGCTGCCGCCCAGGTGGCCGTCGCCGCTGAACGGATCGGTGCCGGAGATCACCCCGCCGCCGCCGCCGATGGATTGCGCGACCACCCCGTGTCCCTGGTTACCGGAGGTCCTGATGCTTCCGCCCGCGCCCAGCGTCACCTGCACTTGTGCGCCATTGCCCTGGCCGCCCCAGCCTCCGAGCCACGCGCTCATCTTGGCCGCAGCGCCGCCCGTGCCGTCGCCGAAGCCGGCGATGCCGCCGGAGTCGCCGATCGACTGCGCGAGCACGCCGTAGGCCGCCGCGCCCGACGTGGTGACCTGCGCGCTGGCGAGGAGCACGCTCGTGTCGCCGCCGTTGCCGCCCGTCACGCCGTCCCCGCTCGGCTTGCCGTTGATCGTGAACGTTCGCGCAACCGTGCTGCCGGTTCCGTCGATGGCCTGCCCGCCGCCGCCGCCGATGGATTGCGCCACGACGGCCGACGACCCGTAGCCTTGGGTGGTGATCGACTGCACGGCCTCGACCTCGACGCTGCCGCCCGCCCCGCCGCCACCGCCGCCGAACACGATCGACTGCGTGTACGTGCCGGTCTCGCCCGACAGCACGCTCTGCCCCGCGCTGCCGCCGCCTCCGCCGATCGATTGCGCGAGGATGCCCTGCGACCAGGCGCCCGCGGTGCCGATCACGAGTCCCGCGAGGCCCGAGGGGTCGCCGATCGTCACCTGGCCGCCGCGGCCGGAGGCTCCGGTGCCGAGGTGCATGGACATGACGTAATTGCTCGACGCCGTGTCCGTCCCGCTCGCGACGCCGGAGGCTCCGCCGAGCACCGCGTCGGCACCGACCACAACGGTGTTGTCCGCGTTGCCGGCCGCGCCGCCGCCGCCGCCGATGGACTGCGCAAGGATGCCGTCGGAATAGCCGCCCGACGTGCTGATCCTGTCGGTGCCGGACTGCGGAAGCACCGCGACGTCGTTGCCGTTGCTGCTGCCGCCGGTGCCGCCGATCTCGATCGATGCGGTGACCTTCGAGTTGCTTCCGCCGTCACTGGCGATCGCACCGCCCGCCAGCAATCCGCCCCCGCCGCCGATGGACTGCGCGACGATGCCGCGCGCGTTGGACCCGGTGGTCTCCACCGTTCCCGCGTAGCGCACGGTCGACGTGCCCGCGTCCCCGCCGACGCTGCCGCCCATGCGCCACGGAATGGTGATGATGGACACGCCCGCCTTGGCCTCGCGCGAGGTGTTGCCGACGCTGCCGTTGCCGCCGCCGCCGCCGATGGATTGCGCCACGATCGCATTGGCGCCGTCGCCCTGCGTGGCCACGCCCACCGCACCGGCGGCCATGTCCACGGTGGCGCTGCCGGCGCTTCCGCCGTCGCCGCCGGATCCCGTCAATCCGAACGAGATGGTGTTCGAGATGATGGCGTTGATGAACGCCGCCGGGGTGGTCGGCAATCCGAGCAGCGGCGTGCCGATCGACGAGATCGCGGTGGAGTCGCCGCCGTTGCCGCCCCCGCCGGCGATCGATTGCACGAGGATTCCGGTCGCGCCGTCGCCGGAGGTGGCGATCGAGGCGCCGTTGTCGACCTGGACGGAGGCCGCGCCCGACACGCCGCCGCCTCCGCCGCTGCCGCCGAGCGACACCGCGACCGTCAGGTTCTTGAGGTCGGGCACCAGCGACGAGACCTTGGCATGCGCGAGCGACCCGCCGCCCGTGCCGCCGCCGCCGGCGATCGACTGCGCGGTGATGCCGTTCGCGTCCGCACCCGTGGTGGTGATCGATCCCGCTTCGGTCACCGCGACCGGCCCCGAGGTGCCGCCGGCGCCGCCGGAGCCGCCCAGCGACACGCTGGCCGCAAAGACGTCGTTCGCGGAGTAGGCGAGCGCCGAGCCGCCCGTTCCGCCGCCGCCGGCCACGCTCTGGGCGATGACGCCATTGGACTGCGCGCCCTCCGTGGCGATCGTCCGTAGTTCGCGACGGTGACGTCGCCGCCGGCGCCGCCGGCGCCTCCCGAGCCGCCGATGCCGGCCGAGGCGAAGAAGCCGATCGTCTTGGCGTAGCCGCCGTTGCCGCCGCCGCCGCCGATGGACTGCGCGACGACGCCGTTGGCATAGTCTCCCTACGTTTGCAGGGACGTGCAGGTGTATCTCGCGCTGCCCAGCGCCACGTTCACGGCGCCGCCGTTACCGGCCATGCCGCCCGTGCCGCCGATCGCCGCCGCCCAGGCCCGAGCGCTTCCGCCGTTGCCTCCGCCGCCGCCGATCGACTGCGCGAGGATCGCGGTGGCGCCGTCGCCCTGCGTCGCGATGGACGAGGCACCCGCGAGGCTCACGTCGACCTCCGCCGCGTTGCCGCCTTTCTTGCCGTCGGAGCCGACGTGCCCGAACGCGCCGTTGCCGGTCCCGCTGCCGCCGCCTGAAGCGACGGACTGGGCGAGGATGCCGAACGAGGCGTCGCCTTGCGTGGCGATGCTCGCGCCGCCCTGCGTGCAGCCGGCGAACGCGCCGCCGGCCGCCTGCGCGGAGCCGCACCCGAGCGCGACCGTGACGGTTCCCGCGTTGAATCCGGCGTTGTCGTTCGAGCCGATCGTGATCATGCTCGAGGTGGCCGTCACCGGCTGGCAGGGGCCTTTGGCGGGATCGCACGTGGCGAGGAGGCCGCCGCCGTCGCCCAGGGCCTGCGCCACGATGCCGGGCGCGTCGTTGCCGGTGGTCGAGACCCGCGCGCCTCCGGCCTGCAGCACCGACACGCTGCTGCCCGCTCCCGCGGCGTTGCCGATGGCAAACGTGGTCGACTCGGCATCGAGCGTGACCATGCCGCCTCCGCCGCCGATCGATTGCGCCAGGATCCCGAAGCCGGCGCTGCCGCCGGCGGCGATGCTCGCGTAATTGGACACGCTGACCGCGCCTCCGTTGCCCACGCTCCCGGTGCTCTTCACCGGCTGGCCAGCGAGTGGTGATCGCCCCCGCCCCCGACCGGCGCGCGACGATGCCTTGTCGCGTGCCCTCGCCCGCCAGCGCGATGGTGGCGCAGCGCCACCGTGACGACGACGCTCCCGGCCGTGCCCCCGGCGGCCACCGTCGTTTCGTCGTTGCCCTGCTTCCACGCGTAGACGTCCGCCACGCCGGCCCCGCCCCCCAGGCTCTGCGCGAGGATGCCCACGGTGGTGCCCGTCGTCGCCTGCGCGTTGCCGACTGCCACGCTGCCCGACATGGTCACCTGCACGTTGCCGGCGGCGCCGCCGTGACCCACGGTGCCGACGAAGTCGATGGCGTCGTGCCCTCCGACTACGATGTTGCCGCCCGATCCGCCGAGGCTCTGCGCGGCGACGCCGACGCTGTACGGCACCCCGCTCGCGTCGATCGCCATCGGCATGCCCGAGGCCACCACCTTGCTCGACACCGTGACGTCGACGTTGCCCGCGGCACCGCCGTTGCCGCTCGACACGGTCCACTGCGGACGGGGACCGTCGATGGGACCGTTCCAGCTGTTGCCGGCGTTCACGCTCCCGGCGTTGCCGCCTGCGGATTGCGCGAGGATCGCGCCGGCCTGCGCGCCCGATTGTGGCGTGCTGACGGTGAGCGAGACGGCACCGACAGCGCCACCATTGCCCGTCACCGCCGACTGGTCCTGCACCTGGATCGACGCCGTCGACGCGCCCACCTGCGTGACCGGCGTCACGACCCAGGTGAAGGCAGGGGTGGTCTCGAGGGCGACGCGCCAGGCCGTGCGGCTCGCCGGCATCGATGGCCGCGGAGCGAACGGCGGGCTTTCCTGGGCGTACGCGGTCGTTGCGGCCGCGACGAGAGTCGCGAATCCCCACAGGCTGACGCTGCGCGCAGGCGTGGCGCCGCGGTGGTGAACGCCCTGCCGCGCGTAGCGGCACCTCGTTCCGAAGGGTTTCGCGGTCGACAGTCGAAATCGGGGGTGCATGGAGTCCACGTTGTTTTCTTTGGAGATCGTCGGTCGCATCGGGGAATGCGCGCGCAGCATAGCGGTATCGCCACGCGGGCGATCGACCGATGCTTTAGGGGTCGCCGCCGGCGACAGGGAAAGCAACTAGCGAGCCACGACGGATAGCGACTTCCATCGCTCGCGGGACTCGACCGCGCCGCGCGCCGTCGTGGACGCTAGCCTCGCGCCGCTCCCACGACGAGCGACCTGGCGCGGGCCCGGCGAAAGAGCACCACCGCGAGCGCGAAGCACACGACGATGCTCACGAGCGACGCCTCGGGCCCGAACTCGCCGCCGGTGAGCCACTCGGGCCCGGAGGTCACGCCCTCGAGCCAGCCCTTCGAGCGGTTGCCCGACACGGCCATGCCGAACACGCCGCCCTGCGCGAAGTTCCACGCCGCGTGGATGCCGATGGGGAACCACAGCCGGCGCGTGACGACGTAGGCGCACGCGAGCAGGATCCCCGCCTCGAGCGCGATGGCGACGAGCGCCAGGAGCGTGGGATGCGGCGAGAACACGTGTGCCGCGCCGAACAGCACGGCCGAGGCAGCCATGGCCGCGAGCGTTCCGAATGCGCTCTCGGTGAGCCTGAAGATGATGCCGCGGAAGATGATCTCCTCCATCACGCCCGCGGCGATGCTCGCGAGCAGGATGAAGGCGGGACCGGTCAGCGTGCCGAGCCCGGTCACCGTGTACGAGCCCGCGGCCGCGATCACGGCGATCACGGTGGTGAAGAGCGCGGCACCCGTCAGAAGGCCGCCGCCGAGCTCGCGCGCCGCGCCGTCGCTCGACAAGTCCGAGAGCGGTCGCTTCTCGATGCGCCGCACGTAGAAGCGATAGGCGATCACCGCGACGACGGGCAGCGCGATCATCTGCGGAACGCCCGGATTGAACCCGAGCTGCTTCGCCGCGAACGCGATCGCGAATCCCACGGCCACCATGGGCGCGACGCAGATGCCGAAGGCGATCCCCAGCCGCCGCAGGAATTCGAGCGGCCGGAGCCGCTCGACGGGCCAGAGCATGGCCATCAGGCGGTCTTGGCGCCGGCGAGCGCGAGCCAGGTCTCGACGACGGTATCAGGGTTGAGCGACATGCTCTCGATGCCCTGCTCCACCAGCCATTGCGCGAGGTCGGGATGGTCCGACGGCCCCTGCCCGCAGATACCGACGTACTTGTCCGCCTTCTGGCAGGCCTTGATCGCGAGCGACAGCATGGCCTTGACGGCGTCGTCGCGCTCGTCGAAGGTGGTGGCGATGGGGCCGCCCGAATCCCGGTCGACGCCGAGCGTGAGCTGCGTCATGTCGTTGCTGCCGATCGAGAATCCGTCGAAGTACTCGAGGAAACGATCGGCGAGGATCGCGTTCGACGGCAGCTCGCACATCATCACGACGCGCAGGCCGTTGGTGCCGCGCGCGAGGCCGTTGCGGGCGAGGAGCGCGAGCACCTCGTCCGCTTCCTTCAGCGTGCGCACGAAGGGCACCATCAGCTCGACGTTGGTGAATCCCATGACGTCGCGCACGCGCTTCATCGCCTCGCACTCGAGCGCGAAGCAGTCGTAGAACTCCGGCGCGATGTAGCGCGAGGCTCCGCGGAAGCCGAGCATCGGGTTTTCCTCGTGCGGCTCGTAGCGGTCGCCGCCCAGGAGATTGCTGTACTCGTTCGACTTGAAGTCGGACAGGCGCACGATGACCTTCTTGGGGAAGAACGCGGCCGCGATGGTGGCCACGCCCTCGACGATCTTCTGCACGTAGAACTCGGTGGGGCTCGCGTAGCCCGCGATGCGCTGCTCGATCTCGCGCTTGAGCTCCGGCGCCTGCGTCGGAAGCTCGAGGAGCGCCTTGGGATGGATGCCGACGTTGCGGTTGATGATGAACTCGAGGCGCGCGAGGCCCACGCCCTCGTTGGGCAGGCGCTGGAACTCGAACGCGAGCTCCGGGTTGCCGACGTTCATCATGATCTTGGTGGGCGAAGGCGGCATGCGGTCGAGCGCCACGTCGACCACGTCGATGCCGAGCAGGCCCTCGTACACGTGGCCGGTATCGCCTTCGGCGCACGACACCGTCACCTTAGTGCCCTCGGCGAGCGTCTCGGTGGCGTCGCCGCAGCCCACCACGGCGGGAATGCCGAGCTCGCGCGCGATGATCGCGGCGTGGCAGGTTCGTCCACCCCGGTTGGTGACGATGGCCGCGGCGCGCTTCATGACGGGCTCCCAGTCGGGATCGGTCATCTCCGCGACGAGGACGTCGCCCGCCTTGACGCGGTCCATCTCGGCCGCGGACTTCACGAGCCGCACCACGCCCTGGCCGATCTTCTGGCCGATCGCCCGCCCCGACGCGATCACGCGGCCGTGCGACTTGAGCCGGTATCGGCGCAGGCGCTCGGCGTTCTCCTCGCGCGACTTCACCGTCTCGGGCCGCGCCTGCAGGATATAGAGCTGGCCGTCGGTGCCGTCTCGACCCCATTCGATGTCCATGGGACGCCCGTAATGCTTCTCGAGAGAGAGAGAGAGAGAGAGAGAGAGAGAGAGAGAGAGAGAGAGAGAGAGAGAGAGAGAGAGAGAGAGAGAGAGAGAGAGAGAGAGAGAGAGAGAGAGATGGTCATGGCGGCGCGCCCGAGAGCCTGGGCCTCGTCGTCCGTGATGGAGAAGCGCACCCGCTCCGCGGCCGGGACCTCGACCGTCGCCGTGGACTTGCCGGCGGCGCGTGCCTCGGTGAAGACCATCCGGTGCGCCTTGCCGCCCACCGACTTGCGCAGGATGGCCGGCCGGCCCGCGGCCAGGTTGCGCTTGTCGACGTAGAACTCGTCGGGGTTCACGGCGCCCTGGACCACGGTCTCGCCCAGGCCGTAACCCGACGTGATGAACACCACCTGGTCGAAGCCCGATTCGGTGTCGAGCGTGAACATGACGCCCGCGGCGCCCAGGTCGCTGCGGACCATGCGCTGGACCCCAGCCGAGAGCGCGACGTCCACGTGCGCGTAGCCCTTGTGGACCCGATAGGCGATCGCGCGATCGTTGTAGAGTGACGCGAATACCTCGCGTATAGCTTGAATAATATTGCTCAAACCATTGATATTAAGAAATGTCTCCTGCTGGCCCGCAAACGAGGCGTCGGGCATGTCCTCGGCCGTGGCAGAGGAGCGCACTGCGAACGTCGCGTCCGGCGCCTCGCGGGTCAACGTCTCGAAGGCCCCCCGGATGGCGGCTTCGAGCGCGGGCTGCAGCGGCGCCTGCGCGACCCATCCCCGGATGTCGCTGCCGGCGGCCGCCAGCGCCCGCACGTCCTCCACGTCAAGCTCCCGGAGCCGGGCCGCGATGCGCTCCGCGAGGCCGTTGTGGGCCAGGAACTGGCGGAACGCGGTCGCGGTGGTGGCGAAGCCCCCGGGGACGCGGATGCCGGCGCCGGAGAGCTGGCCGATCATCTCGCCGAGCGAGGCGTTCTTGCCGCCCACCTCCTCGACGTCCGTCATGCGAAGTTGATCGAGGGGGACGACGAGGGCTCGGGCGTCGGTCATGAACAAAGCTTCCGCGGGATGGTGCGCCGCACGAAACGGCGCCGGGATGAGCCCATTTTACCTTTCCGGACCGCGCGCCCGCTCGATGCTGCAACTGCGAAGCCGAATGAAACGGCCGCCCGCAGGCGGCCGCGTCCCGGCATGGACAGCGAAAGGGTCAGGGGCGGGGCACCGCGTCGGGCTGGATGGTCGAGACGTCGTCCGGATCGTACGCGCCCGCCTCGCTGTCCTGCGCGAGGTTGACGCCGCCGTCGGGCCCGTGGCGATGGCGGCTCTTCACCGCGCGCCGCAGCGTGCGGTACAGATCCGGGTGCGATTCCTTGAGATAGCTGATGATCTCGAAGTCGACTCGCTTGACTTGCGACAAATCGAGCTGTTCCACATGAACAAGGCGCAGTAACTCCTTGACCGGACGCGGCATATCGCGCCCGCTTTCATAACGCGAGCCTCCGCTCTGGGTCACGCCGATCTGCGTCCAGAATTGCTCCTGGTTCATGCCGAGCCGCCGCCGGATTTCGCGGGGATTGAGGACGCGGTCGAGGATCTTCACGGGGGTGCCTTCTGTCGATGGGCAAGTTGTCGCCCCGTTCAAACGAACCGGTGCAGGCTCGTTCGCGGGCGACCTATACCAATGGCATATTTTTGACTTATTCCGGGGGAAGCGCAAGTGATAGCGGACAGGCGGCGGTCGGCCCCCGGCATGTGCCCCGCGCTCCCGGTGCTTCCCTTGGCTTCGCGAGGGTGTCGTCCCCGACTTGCGATCCCCCGCTTGATAAAATGCCCGTTCACATGGGCACGTTCGATCTCCACTCGCACTCGACCGCGTCCGACGGCGTGCTCTC
The DNA here is from genome assembly GCA_044225355.1 of Casimicrobiaceae bacterium. Taxonomy (GTDB): domain Bacteria; phylum Pseudomonadota; class Gammaproteobacteria; order Burkholderiales; family Casimicrobiaceae; genus VBCG01. Next base: position 11,572 of record JBGAIS010000033.1, read on the forward strand.
GCCTCGCGACCTCGTCGCCCGCGCCGCCGCACGCGGCGTGAAGGTGCTCGCGCTGACCGACCACGACGATACCGTGGGTATCGACGACGCGGCCACCGCGGCCCGCGAGCACGGCATCACGCTCGTCCCGGGCGTGGAGGTGTCCGTGAGCTGGGAGGCGCATACGGTGCACGTCGTGGGCCTCCACGTCGACGTGCGCAACGCCGCATTGGCCAGCGGCCTCGCGCGCATTCGCGAGGGCCGCGACGCGCGTGCGCGGCGCATCGGCCAGTCGCTCGCGCAGGCGGGCATCGCCGGCGCGTACGAGGGCGCCCTCAAGTACGTCACGAGCGAGCGACTCGTCTCGCGGTCGCACTTCGCGCGCTTCCTCGTCGAGAAGGGGTGCGCGAGGTCGACGCGCGACGTCTTCAAGCGCTACCTCGTGCCCGGCAAGCCCGGCTACGTGAAGCACGAATGGGCGACCATGCGCGACGCCCTGTCCTGGATCCACGCGGCGGGCGGGCAGGCGGTGGTGGCGCACCCGGCCCGCTACCGGATGTCGCCCACCGCGACGCGCCGACTGCTCGGCCAGTTTCGCGACGAAGGAGGCGACGCCGTCGAGGTGCTCACCGCCATGCACACCGCGGCCGAAGCCGACGAATACGCTCGCCACGCGCGCGTCTTCGGCCTCCTCGCGTCCACGGGCACCGATTTCCACTCGCCGGACGAGAGCCCGCTCGACTTAGGCGCCCTGCCTTCCCTGCCCGCCGGCCTCACGCCCGTGTGGGAGCGATGGTGATGCCCGCGCGCGGCAAGCGCACCGTGTTCTTCATCTCCGACCGCACGGGCATCACGGCGGAGATGCTGGGCAACAGCCTCCTCACGCAGTTCGACGAGTTCGACTTCCACCGCGTGACCATTCCGTTCGTCGATTCGCCGGAGCGCGTCACCGACGCGCTGCGCCAGGTGAACGAGACGGCCACGCTCGAAGGCCGCAGGCCGATCGTCATCAGCTCCGTCGTCGACGAGGCGATGAGCGAGACCATACGCCGCGACGCGGACGCGCTCACGCTCGACCTCTTCCAGGTGTTCATCCAGCCGCTCGAGGCGGAGCTCGGCGCCAAGAGCTCGCACGCCGCGGGCCGCTCGCACGGCATCGCCAACAGCCACGAGTATTTCGCGCGGATGGAGGCCATCAACTTCACGCAGGCGCACGACGATGGCGCCACCACGCGCGAGCTCGAGAAGGCGCAGGTGATCCTCGTAGGCGTCTCGCGCTGCGGCAAGACGCCGACCTCGCTCTACATGGCGCTCCAGTTCGGCATCCGTGCCGCCAATTTTCCGCTCACGCCCGACGACTTCACCGACCGCAAGCTGCCCGCGTCGATCCAGTCGCATCGGTCCAAGCTTTTCGGGCTGACGATCCAGCCCGAGCGCCTGCGCGAGATCCGGGAGGAGCGGCGCCCCGGGAGCAAATATGCATCGCTCGAGAATTGCCGCGTGGAGATCCGCGAGGCCGAAGCGCTGATGACGCGCGAGGGCATCGTCATGCTGGACACCACCACCAAGTCGATCGAGGAGATCGCGACGACGATCCTCCATCGCGCGAAGCTGCAGCGGCACATCTGGTAGCGGTCCTTTTTCTCCTGTGTCCCTCGCTAGAGCGGCACGCACATCGCAACGCGGTCCTCGCCGTCGCCTTCCGCCACCCAACCCTTGGCCACCATCTCGTCGCGCACGGCGCGGTCGATGGTGTAGCGATGGTTGACGTCGGCCCGGTTGTTGAACACGCGATACACGGGTTGCGTGCCCCCGGGACAGGTGCCCGCCGTCGGCAGCACCACGTGCATATAGTCCGGGTCCTCGAGCACGAGGTCGGGCTGGGCCTTTTGCGACGCCGTGCATTCGGTGGTGCTGCGGCCGAAGAAGTGCGAGTTGCCGAGCGCCGGCGGTATGTAGAAGCGGCACACCTGGCTCGTGAGCGGCTGCGGATTCACGAAGGCATGGAACGCGCGACCCGTCCGCGTCCACTTGGTCGGCGTCAGCCCGGCATCGAGGTTCGCGATCTCCGCGGCGACCCACGTGATGAAGTAGTGATCGAGGGAGGCGTTGTAATACTCCACGACGTCGACGGTGGGCGCGGCGCTCACGCTCGACGACGCCGCGACGCCGTTTGCCGCGAGGTCGAAGTCGTAGTAACCGTCGCTCGTGTAAAGGGAGAGTTTGGACTCGACCGCGCCTTCGGCCGAAGGCGTCGCCTGGACCTCGATCGTGCAGCTCTGGCCCGGCATCACGACCGTCCCGGCCGTGCAGCCCGCCACGTGCTTGAACGACGGCTTGTCCACCGTCGCGCTCTGGATCGAGAGCGGCGCGTTGCCGCTGTTCGTCATCGTGAACGTCTGCGACGGGGACGACGCACCCATCGTGGCGTTGCCGAAGTCCACCTTCGACGGCAGCTTGCACGCGTAGCCGGCGCTGACGCCCGACGGCACGCCGTACTGGCAGCGGCAGCCTCGAACGTCGTCCTGCTGCGGCGTGACGAGCGCGTTGTATTGCGTCGACGGCGGACCGGCCATGATCGCCTGCTCGACGTCCGAGTGATCGAGACCGAACGCGTGGCCCCATTCGTGAGTCATGAGCCGGTCGAGCTCGGCGAGCGAGTTGATGCTCGACACGCTGAGCGTCACGTCCGCGTCGAAGATGACGCGGTCATTGCCGTTCTGCGAGTACCACGCGTACGTCCAGGCGCCGAGCGACGGGTCGAGCGTCCCCCAGCCGACGACGCTCACGGCGTCGGGCTGCGGGCCATAGCCGGGCACGTCGACCGTGGTATCGGGGGCGACGGTGGTTTCGCCTTCGTAGACGTACGTGATGCCGCACAGCGAGGACCACTTGTCGAACGACTTCTGGATCTGGGAGACGACCGCTGCCTTGTCCGAGAGCGCCGCGGGGGCGTTGGCGGGGTTGTACTTCCAGCGAAGCGGACCGGTCCACCGTGCCGACGGAGAAAAGAGGTACTGGTACTTGGGCGTGGGCGCGGCCGAGGCGCCGAGCGGGATGCGCGCCTCACGCAGGTTGTGATCGCTCGTCGATTGGGCGAGGGTCACGGAAGGAAGGGCGAGCGCGACCGCCGCGGCGGCGAGCGATGCGCTGAGAGTCTTGCTTTCGAGCCTGGCGATCCATTGCGCGACCATGAGCCTTTTTGGCCGCCTGAGCGCTTCGATCTTCCTGGTGCCGCAGCGCGTAGGCGAGGTGCTGTTGCGATGGATGCATGTTCGATTCGCGAGCGATTTCCCGCAGTCGGACGCCTCTCAAACGCGGGTGAGAGCGGCTTACGCCGCTTTGTCGGACACCCGCTCCCGCTGTCACTCATACGCCGACGTCCGCGATCGGCGACGTGGTGCGCCGCAACCCTCGAGTGTCGGAAGCGTCCTACAAACCGTAGAAACGGCGCGCGGTGTTGCCCATGAGCGACGCACGATCGTCCGAAGACCATCCCGCCGTGAGGGCAACCGTGGCCGCATACCAGCTCTGGTAAGTCGCGGCCGCGTTGACGACGGGCCACTCGCTTCCCCACATGAGCCGCTCGGGCCCGAACGCCTCCACGAGCGAATCGAACCAGGGGCGCAGGCCGTCGATGGTCCAGCCGGGTCCCGCCTGCGTGACGAGGCCCGAGAGCTTGCAGCGCGCTCGCGGATGCGTCGCGACCTCGCGCACGAGGCTCTCCCACGGCGCGCGCTCGCCCGACGCGATGGCGGGCCGTCCCGCGTGATCGACGACCACCGCGAGATCCGGATGCCGGCCAAGCATCGAGAGCAGCGAAGGCATGCTCGCGGGCGTGGCGCAGGCGTCGAGGCGCAAGCCCAATCGAGGCAGCGCGTCGAGCACGCGGTCCACGTCGCCGCGGGCGAGAAAGCGCTCGTCATCCATCTCGCCCGGCATGGGACGCACGCCCTTCACGAGCGAATTGCGCGCGAGCCGGGCCAGCGCGGGAATGGCGTCGCGCGCCGTCAGGTCGACCCACGCGACGATACCGCGCACGAGGCCGTCGCTCGCCCGTGCGATCTCGAGCATCGCGCGCGTCTGCGCGGCGAGCGGGGCGTCCTGCACGAGCACGACGGCCGTCACGCCGGCCTGTGCGTGCAGCGGCAGCACGTCCTTCATCGCATCGTCCCGGCGTAACGCCGCTTGCTCCGGCGCGTCGGCGCGCGCGAGCGACTCCGCGCACTGGTGGGCATCGACGAAGGCGTTCACTGGAATCGGCGGCGAAGTTGCGCGGCTCGATGTTAGTGCTTAGACTCGAGCCCGCTTTCGCGCGATTCTATCCGCGGGAGGCTTCGTCCCCTGTTCGCGGACGCACGACGCCGCGGCGTGCTGCCCTCCTCCAAGCCCCGCCCCTGCTCCTTCCCCTTCCCACCGCAAGCCACGCGAGCCTTCGCGCCTCACGACCATGAACGGACGACCGCCTCCTCTCATCCACGGACTCTGGTGCGCCACGCTCACGCCCGTCGACGCCGCCGGACGCATCGATCGCGCCCGCTTCGCCGCTCACGTGCAGTCGCTGCTCGCACAGGGCGTCGACGGGGTCGCGCCCTTCGGCACCACCGGCGAAGGCCAATCGTTCGCGATGGACGAGCGCATCGCCGGCATCGACGGCCTCCTCGCCGCCGGCGTGCCGGCCGATTGCGTGGTGGCGGGCACCGGATGCGCGTCGCTGCCCGAGACCATCGCGCTCACGCGCCACGCCACCGCCGCGGGCTGCAAGGCGAGCCTCGTGCTGCCGCCCTTCTTCTGGAAGGATCCGAGCGACGACGGCCTCTTCTCGTGGTACGCGCGCCTCATCGAAGGCGTGGCCGATCCGCGCCTGCGCGTGCTGCTGTATCACCTTCCACAGGTTTCGTCGGTGCCGTTGTCGGTGGATCTCGTGGCGCGACTCGCGCAGGCATTTCCCGGCGTGATCGCCGGCATCAAGGACAGCGCGGGCGACTGGGACAACACCGCGGCGCTGCTCGAGCGCGTGCCGCAGATCGGCGTCGTCATCGGCCACGAGCCGCACCTGCCGAAGCTCATGCGCGCCGGCGGCGCCGGCACGATCTGCGGCGTCGCCAACGTGTATCCCCGCCTCGTGCGCGCGCTCCTGTCGCCGTCGGTCACGGCGGACGACGAGGCGCGCATCGCGTCCTTCATCGAGATCACGTTCCGGCAGCCTTTCCTGCCCGCGTTCAAGAGCATGATCGCGGACCGGCTGGGCGATCCCGCGTGGTGCGCCGTGCGCGCGCCGCTCGTGCCGCTCACCGCGGAGCAGCGCCGGACGCTGCGCGCCAATCTCGACGGCGCGGGCTTCCCCGCCGCAGGCTGACGGACGCGTCGCGAACGCCGTCGCGAAACCCCGGAAGCACGCCGCGCCGCGTCACGACATTCGCCGGCCCCGCGGGTATGATTCGCGCGAACCCGACCCTCCAACGATAACGACGGGGTCACGCTCACGAGGAGGCTATGCCATGTCCGACCATCCTTCCGACCAGCAGCGCCGGCGGCTCCTTGCGGCCGGCGTCTCCGCGGCCGCGCTCGGCGCCGTGCCCGGCGCGGGCCAGCTCGCGGCGCAAGCGCAAGGCACGTTCGACTGGAAGAAGTTCAAGGGCGAGAAGATCGAGGTCTTCCTCACCAAGAGCCCGCGCGGCGACCTCCTGACCAAGTACCACAAGGAGTTCGAGGACCTGACCGGCATCATCGTCGGCTCGGAGATGATTCCCGAGCAGCAGCAGCGGCAGAAGGCGGTGATCGAGTTCAATTCCGGCAAGCCGAGCTTCGACGTGATCGCCATCTCGTATCACGTGCAGAAGCGCCTGTTCGGCAAGAACAAGTGGATGGAGGACGTGCGACCGCTCCTCGCGGACAAGGCGATCACCGATCCGAACCTCGACTTCGCGGACTTCGCCAAGGGCGGCCTCAACTGGGCGACGCAGCCGGACGGGCGCGTGGACAGCCTGCCGTTCAACCTCGACCCGTGGATGCTCTATTACAACAAGGAGCTCTTCGACGCGAAGAACATCCCGTATCCCAAGAGCTTCGCCGAGATCGTCGACGCCGCGGCGCGCATCAACGATCCTTCGAAGGGCATCAGCGGCTTCGTCGCGCGCGGCCTCAAGAACGCCAACGTGCCGGTGTGGACGAGCTTCCTCCTGGGCTACGGCGGTGGCTTCGTCGACGACAAGGGCAAGCTCATGACCGAGACGCAGGCCGCGATCGACAGCGCGAAGATGTACCAGACGCTCCTCGCGAAAAGCGGCCCGCAAGGCGTGGCGGGTTACAACTGGAACGAGTCGCAGAGCCTCTTCGCGCAAGGCAAGGCGGCGATGTGGCTCGACGGCGTCGGCTTCGCCGCACCGCTCGAGGATCCGACCAAGTCGCGCATCGTGGGCAAGGTGGGTTACGGCGTGATGCCGCCGGGGCCCAAGGCCCAGGTGTCCGCGATGTTCGGTGACGGCGAGGGCATCTCGACGTTTTCCAGCAAGAAGGCGCCCTCGTGGCTGTACCTGCAATGGGCATCGAACAAGAAGAACCAGGCGCGCATGCTCGAGGCCGCCGCCGGCGCGCCGGTTCGCATCTCCGCGTTCGCCGATGCCGAAGCCATGGCCGCGCTCAAGACGCGCAAGGCGTGGGTCGACTGCATGCTGGGCTCGGTGAAGATCGCGCAGCCCGGCCTGCCCATCATCGTGCCCGTGACGGAGTTCCGCGACTCCTTCGGCATCGCGCTCACCAACATGATCGGCGGCGCGGACGCGGCCACGGAGCTCAAGAAAGCCACTGCGGAGTTCCAGCCCGTCCTCGACAAGAGCGAGAAGGCCTGACGCCCCCGTCGCCCGCCGCCGCGGACCCGACGTGAGCGCCATCGTCGCCGAGCCCACCGACGCGCAGCCCCACCGCGTCGGCGTGGTGGCGCGGCGCCGTCGCCAGCTTTACTGGTTCATCGCGCCGGCGCTCGTCGTCGTCGGCGCGGTCATCGTCTTTCCCTGGCTCTTCACCGTCTGGATGAGCGCCTTCGACTGGAAGATCGGCGGCGCGGCGCACTTCGTCGGGCTCGACAACTACACGGGGCTTCTCAAGAACGAGCGCTTCCTCGCGGCGGTCGGGCGGACGTTCTACTTCACGGTGCTCGCCGTGGTCGCGCCGCTGATCCTCGGCACCCTCGCGGCGCTCGTTTTCCATCGCCAGTTCCCGATGCGCGGGGTCCTGCGCGGCATTTTCGTCCTGCCGATGATGGCCACGCCGGTTGCCGTAGCGCTCGTGTGGACAATGATGTTCCACCCGCAGCAGGGCGTGCTCAACTACCTCCTCTCGCTCGTGGGCATCGGGCCTTCGGAGTGGGTCTACTCGGCGAAGCTCGTCATCCCGAGCCTCGTGCTGGTCGAGGTTTGGCACTGGACGCCCCTCGTGATGCTGATCGTGCTGGGCGGCATGGCCGCGCTGCCGCTCGAACCGTACGAATCGGCGAAGCTCGACGGCGCCTCGGAGTGGCAGCTCTTTCGCTACATCACGCTGCCGCTCGTCGCGCCGTTCCTGTTCGTCGCCGGCGTCATCCGCACCATCGACGCGCTCAAGACCTTCGACACGATCTACGTCATCACCTCCGGCGGCCCGGGGACCGCGTCGGAGACCATCAACCTGTACCTCTACCTGCAGGCATTCGCGTTCTACAACATCGGCAACGCGTCGGCCGTGGTGGTCATCTTCTTCGCCATCGTCCTGGCACTCGCGCTCGTCCTCCTCCACCTGCGGCAGCGCACGAAATGGACGTGAGATTGCGTCGCGCGCTCAGGAGGGTTGGCTTCTGGTGGTCGGTGGCCGTCATCGTGTCGCCCGCGATCTTCGTGTTCCTCTGGATGCTCTCGCTCTCGCTCAAGAACGAGATCGACAACATCGCGTACCCGCCGGTGTTCATCCCGAACCCGCCCACGCTCGACAACTTCGTCGCGGTGTTCCAGCAGAACCGGATCGGGCGGTACCTGTGGAACAGCATCGTCGTGTCCGGCGGCGCGACGCTCATCGCGCTCCTGGTCGGCGTGCCCGCGGGCTACGGCATCGCGCGCACCGGCGCCCACCGCTTCACCGTGCTGATCCTCATCGCGCGGATGACGCCCGCGCTCTCGTACCTCATTCCGCTGTACGCGGTGTTCCAGTTCCTCTCCCTCAACAACACGCTGACCGCGCTCGTCATCACGCACCTCGTGATCACGGTCCCCATCGTCGTGTACGTGATGGCGGGTCACTTCGAGACGCTTCCGCGAGAGCTCGAGGAGGCCGCGCAGATCGACGGCGCCGGCGCGTGGACCGCCTTCCGATACGTTGCGCTCCCGCTCGCGCGGCCGGGCATCGTGGTGGGCTTCATCCTCGCGTTCATCTTCTCGTGGAACAACTTCGTCTTCGGTGCGGTGCTGTCGGGACGCGAGACGCGCACGCTGCCGGTGGCGGTCTACAACGTGCTCACGTTCGAGCAGCTCGCGTGGGGACCGCTCGCCGCCGCGGCGCTGATCGTGACGCTGCCCGTGCTGCTCCTCACCGTGTTCATCCAGAAGGAGATCGTCACGGGCATGACCGCGGGCGGCGTGAAGGGCGGCTGATGGTCGTCGTCTTCGGATCGATCAACCTCGATCTCGTCGCGCGGGCGCCGCGCATCCCGGCGCCGGGTCAGACGCTCCTCGGCCGGTCGTTCGCGACGGCGCCCGGCGGCAAGGGTGCCAACCAGGCGCTCGCGGCGCGCCTCGCGGGCGCGGACGTCGCGATGTACGGCGCGGTGGGCCGCGACGCCTTCGCGGACCTGGCGCTCGTCAACCTCGCCGCGTCCGGCGTCGACTTGACGGGCGTCGCGCGCGTCGACGGACCGACGGGCATCGCGCTCGTCAACGTCGCCGACGACGGCGAGAACGCCATCACGGTCGTCGCCGGCGCCAACGCTCGGGCGCGCGCGAGCCAGCTGCCGGATACCCGCCTGGGGCCTTCGCACACGCTCCTCATGCAGCTCGAGACGGGCTTCGAGGAGGTCGCGACGCTGGCGCGGCGCGCGCGTCGCGCGGGCGGGCGGGTCTTGCTCAACGCGGCGCCGGCGCGCGCCTTGCCGGACACCCTCCTCGCGACCGTCGACGTGCTGCTGGTGAACGAGCACGAGGCGGCGGTCGTCGCGTCCGGGGTTCCGGCCGACGCCCTCGCGGACGACCTCGCGCGTCGCTTCGGCACCTCGGTGGTGCGCACGCTCGGTGCGCGAGGTGCGAAGGCGGGCGAGCATCGCGCCGTGCCGCCTCCGGTGCGCGTGGTCGATACGACGGGCGCGGGGGACGCGCTCGCAGGCGCCCTGGCCGCGGCGCGCGTCCCAGGCGAGCGCCACGAGCGCCCGCACGACGCCCGCGGCGAGGCCGGCGCGCTCGCATGCACGCACGAGGGCGCCCAGGCGCGCCACCGCTAGGGCGAACGCCCGGGGCGGACCGGTTAGAATGGTCGCCCGTTCCTCCTTTTCACGCCCCTCGACCATGCTCGCGAGCCTTCGCCGTCTGTTTGCCGTCTGCCTCATCTCCGTCGCGTTCGTCCGCCCCGCCGCCGCGGCCGACTGGACCGACATCTGGTGGAATCCGAGCGAGAGCGGATGGGGCGTCAACTTCATCAACTCCGCCAATTTCATCTTCGCGACGTTCTTCGTCTACGGGCCCAACAACCAGCCCTTCTGGTACACGGGCCAGATGACGGTCCAGTCCAACGGCACGTGGACCGGCCCCGTCTACCTCACCACCGGGACGTATTTCGGTAACCCGTGGAACACGGCCAACGACAGCGCCACGCAGGTGGGCACGGTCACGTTCACGCCGAGCAGCGCCGTCGCGGGCACGTTCACGTACAACATCAACGACGTGAACGTCTCGAAGCAGATCCAGCGCCAGACCCTCACCACCATCCCGCTCGGTGGCAACTATGCGGGGGCCATCCTGTCCACGTTCTCCAACTGCAACGATTCCTCGCAGAACGGCTCGGTGACCGTGTACGTGAGCTATACCGTGACGCAGAGCTCGACGAACAACACCCTGAGCATCGCGCTCAAGGATCCCTCGACCGGCAACACGTCGTGCACGTTCTCGGGGTCGTACGCGCAGAACGGCTTGCTTTACACGATCCCCAACGCGGCGTACACCTGCGGATCGCTGCAGCTCACCGCGCAGGTGACGCAGGTCAAGGCCACCGCGCAGGGCTTCGAGGGCCAGTGGCTGTCGAACGTCGGCAGCGTGCAGGCCGGCTGCATCGAGACGGGCTACTGGTCGGGCGTCTTCGTCGACTGATCGCGCCCGCCGCGGCGGACCAGCTCGAAGAGCACCACCGCCGCGGCCAGTCGCCGTTGAGGGACCTGGTGCCGCCCGGCATGGGGATGTTCACGCGAATGTCCGCGGCCTCGACGAGCCCCGCGGACAAGCCGTTGCCCTCGTTGCCGATGGCGACCGCCACACGGCTCCGGCACGCCTGCGTCGTAGAGGGACGGGGCGCCGCGCGCGACCGTCGCGACCACGTGGCCCCCGCCCGCACGGAACTCGCGCGACCACGCGACGAGATCGACGTCCTCCACCACCGAGGTGAGGAAGTGCGCGCCCTGCCCCGCGCGCAGCACCTTGGGCGCCCACGCGAAGGCGCAGTGCCGATAGCAGTACCTGCTCGACGCCCGCCGCGGCGGCGCGAAGGATCGTGCCCACGTTGCCCGGGTCCTGGAGATCGTCGAGCAGGAGGTGCCGGCGCGCCGGCAACGGATGCGCGGGCTCGGGGGTCGGGATGATCGCGAGCACGCCCATGTCGGCGGACACGCTGGTCGCCTGCGAAAAGAGCGCGGCACTCACATGCGTGACATCGCGCGACGACACGCGCGACGAGGCGCGAGATGCGCGCATCCTGCGCGCTCCTCGACCACGACGAGCGATTCCGGCATGCCGACGCGATCGAGGTACACCGAGACCAGGTGATCGCCTTCGAGCACGCACTTGCCCGACTTGCGGCGATCGCGCGACGACGCGACGAGCCGCGCCGCTTCCGCGAGGCGCGGGTTGTCCCGCGCGGTGACGCGAGGCACGTTATTTCTTGGCGGGCGGCGCGGCGCGCGGCGCCCCGCCGGGCTGGAGCTGGAAGAACACCTCGTCGCCGCGGATCATGCCGAGCTCCGAGCGCGCGCGCTCCTCGATGGCCTCGGAGCCGGTCTTGAGGTCGCGGACGTCGGCGTCGAGCGCCACGTTACGCGACTTGAGCTTCGCGTTGGCCTCGCGCTGCAGCGCGAGCTGGCGGTCGGTCTCGCGCACCTGCAGCCACCCGCCCTTGCCCAGCCACATCGGATACTGCAGGGCCAGGATCAGGACACCGAGGATGACCGCAAGCGCGCGCACGACGCGGGGACGGGCTTTAGGCGATGTTGAAGAACGCGTCGCGCCCGGGATAGCTCGCCGCCTCGCCCAGGTCCTCCTCGATGCGCAGGAGCTGGTTGTATTTCGCGACGCGGTCGGAGCGCGAGAGCGATCCCGTCTTGATCTGCCCGGCATTGGTGCCCACCGCGATGTCCGCGATGATGCTGTCCTCCGTCTCGCCCGACCGGTGCGAGATCACCGAGGTGTACCGCGCCCGCGTGGCCATGGTCACCGCGGCGAACGTCTCCGTGAGCGTGCCGATCTGGTTGATCTTGATGAGGATGGAGTTCGCCACCCCCTTGGCGATGCCCTGCTTCAGGATCTTCGTGTTGGTGACGAAGACGTCGTCCCCCACGAGCTGGACCTTCTTGCCGAGGCGCTCGGTGAGGTAGCGCCAGCCGGACCAGTCGTCCTCGGCCATGCCGTCCTCGATGCTGATGATCGGGTACTTGTCGCACCAGGTTGCGAGCATGTCGGCGAACTCCTCGCTCGCGAGCGCGCGGTTCTCGGACTCGAGCTGGTACTTGCCGTCCTTCCAGAACTCGCTCGCGGCGCAGTCGCACGCGAGGACGATGTCGGTACCCGCGGTGTAGGCCGCCTTGTCGATGGCCTCGACCAGGAGCTGCAGCGCCGACTCGTTGCTGGGAAGATTGGGCGCGAAGCCGCCCTCGTCGCCTACCGTGGTGGGCATGCCGCGCGCGTCGATGAGCTTCTTCAGCGTGTGGAACACCTCGGCGCCGTAGCGAAGCGCCTCTCGGAACGTGGGCGCGCCGATGGGCACCAGCATGAACTCCTGCAGGTCGATGGCGTTGTTGGCGTGCGCGCCGCCGTTGATCACGTTCATCATCGGCACGGGAAGCTGCATCTCGCCGGCGCCGCCCAGGTAGCGATACAGCGGAAGCGACGACTCGTCAGCCGCGGCCTTGGCCACCGCGCACGACACCGCGAGGATCGCGTTGGCGCCCAGGCGGCCCTTGTTCTCGGTGCCGTCGAGGTCGATCATCGTGCGATCGATGAAGCTCTGCTCGCTGGCGTCGAGCCCGAGGATGGCCTCGCAGATCTCGGTGTTGACGTTCTCGACCGCGCGCATCACGCCCTTGCCGAGGTAGCGCGCGGCGTCGCCGTCGCGGAGCTCGACCGCCTCGCGCGTGCCCGTGGACGCGCCCGAAGGCACCGCGGCGCGCCCGGATACGCCGGACTCGAGAACGACGTCGGCCTCGATGGTGGGGTTGCCGCGCGAGTCGAGAATCTCGCGCGCGATCACGTCGACGATGGCGCTCATGGCGGTATCAGGCCTCGTAGTCGCAGATGACCCAGTCGCCGAACTCGCGCAGCATCACCACCACTTCCTGGTGCGCCGGGTGCGGGCCGTACGCCGCGAGGTTCTCGCGCGTGTCGAAGGCCATGTTGACGCCGATGTCGTAGGCGATGGGACGGTCCGAGAAGTTGAATCCGTACTCGCAGCGCACGATGCCCGGGCACTTCTTCTCGAGCGTCTTGAATTTCGCTTCCCAGGCGGCGACGCGGGGATCGGCGCGCGTGACGCCGGGCTTGAACTTGATGAGGACGAGGTGCGCGAACATTTAGGGCATGAGCTCCATTTCGGGGAATCCTGTGCGCTTCACCGCGGCGTCCAGCTCGACGAGGGTCTCGAGCAGCGCGCGCATGCGCGGAAGCGGCCACGCGTTGGGGCCGTCCGACAGCGCCTTGTCGGGGTCGGGATGCGTTTCCATGAACACGCCGGCGACCCCCGCGGCCACCGCGGCGCGCGCGAGCACCGGCACGAACTCGCGGCGACCGCCCGAGGACGTGCCTTGTCCGCCCGGCAGCTGCACCGAGTGGGTGGCGTCGAACACCACGGGGCAGCCGGTGTTGCGCATGATGGCGAGCGAGCGCATGTCGGACACGAGGTTGTGGTACCCGAACGACGCGCCGCGCTCGCACACGAGCACGTTGTCGGCGCCGCTCGCGGCCTTGGCCTTGGCCACCACCTGCTGCATGTCCTCGGGGGCCAGGAACTGGCCCTTCTTGATGTTGACGGGCTTGCCCGCCGACGACACCGCCTGGATGAAGTCGGTCTGGCGGCAGAGGAAGGCCGGCGTCTGCAGCACGTCCACGACGGACGCCGCCACGGGAATCTCCTCGACGGTGTGCACGTCGGTGAGCACGGGAACCTCAAGGTGCTTGCGGACGTCGGCGAGCACGCGCAGGCCCTCTTCCATGCCGGGGCCGCGGAAGGACGCATGCGAGCTGCGATTGGCCTTGTCGTAGCTCGACTTGAAGATGAACGGCACGCCGAGCGACGCGCAGATGCCCTTAAGCTCGCCCGCCACGTCCATCTGGAGCTGGCGCGACTCGACGACGCAAGGCCCCGCGATCAGGAACAGCGGGCGGTCGAGGCCGACATCGTAGCCGCAGAGCTTCAAATGGACGCGACCAGCTCGGCCACCGCCGCGGCGGCGTCGCCGCGCGAGCTTCGCTGGTGGTCGAGCGCGGCCTTCACGAAGCTGATGAAGAGCGGATGCCCGCGGCGCGGGTTCGACGTGAATTCCGGATGGAACTGGCAGCCGAAGAACCACGGGTGCTTGGGCAGCTCGACCATCTCGACCAGGTCGCCCGCGAGCGGGCTGCGCGCCCTCGCGCCCACCGACAGGCCCGCGGCCTCGAGCCGCGGCAGGTAGTGGTTGTTGACCTCGTAGCGGTGGCGATGCCGCTCGGCGACGGCCGTCGAGCCGTAGATCCGGTTCGCGAGCGAGCCCGGCACCACCTCGCACGGCTGCGCGCCCAGTCGCATGGTGCCGCCCAGGTCGGACGCCTCGGTGCGCTTCTCGATCGAGCCGTCGCGGTTCTGCCACTCCGTGATGAGCGCTACGACCGGGTGCGGCGTGTCGGGGTCGAACTCGGTGCTGTTGGCGTCCGTGAGGCCCGCCATGTGCCGCGCGCACTCGATGACCGCGAGCTGCATGCCGAGGCAGATGCCGAGGTAAGGGATGCCCGCCTCGCGCGCGAGGCGCACGGCCTTGATCTTGCCCTCCACGCCGCGCTTGCCGAAGCCGCCCGGCACCAGGATGGCATCCATCCCTCGCAGCGACTCCACCCCTTCGGCCTCGATCATCTCGGAGTCGACGTAGCGGATGTTCACCTTCGACTTCGTGTGGATGCCCGCGTGGATCAGCGCCTCGGACAGCGACTTGTACGATTCGGTCAGGTCGACGTACTTGCCGACCATGGCGATGTTCACCTCGTGCTCGGGATGCTCGAGCGCGTCGACGAGCCCGTGCCACGTGGACAGGTCCGCCGGCGGCGGGTCCATCGCGAGCTTGCGGCACACGATGACGTCGAGGCCCTCCGCCTGCAGCATGCCGGGGATCTTGTAGATCGAGTCGGCGTCGAGCGCGGGGATGACCGCTTCGGGCGGGACGTTGGTGAAGAGCGCGATCTTGCGGCGGTCGCCGTCCGGGATGGGACGATCGGCGCGGCACAGCACGACGTCGGGCTGGATGCCGATCTCGCGCAGCTCCTTCACCGAGTGCTGCGTGGGCTTGGTCTTCATCTCGCCCGCGGACGGGATGAACGGCACGAGCGTCAAGTGGATGTAGCAGACATTGTCGCGGCCGAGCGTGATGCCCAACTGGCGGATGGCCTCGAGGAACGGCAGCGACTCGATGTCGCCCACCGTGCCGCCCACCTCGACCAGCGCGACCTCGGCGTCGCCGGCGCCGTTGACGATCCAGCGCTTGATCTCGTCCGTGATGTGCGGGATGACCTGCACGGTACCGCCCAGGTAATCGCCGCGGCGCTCCTTGCGGATGACGGCTTCGTAGATCTGGCCGGTGGTGAAGTTGTTGCGCTTCGCCATCCGGACGTCGGTGAAGCGCTCGTAGTGACCGAGGTCGAGGTCGGTCTCGGCGCCGTCGTCCGTCACGAACACCTCGCCGTGCTGGAACGGCGACATCGTGCCGGGGTCGACGTTGATGTAGGGGTCGAGCTTGAGGTTGGTGACGCGGACGCCGCGGGAAGCCAGGATTGCGGCCAATGAGGCGGCGGCGATGCCCTTTCCAAGCGAGGAAACGACGCCGCCGGTCACGAAGACGAACTTAGGCATGGTTCTTTTCGTCCCGGAAATTACTATTTTACTCGATCGGGGCGCATCCTCCAAGGTCGGGGGCCGCGGCGGCGCGCGTGCCACCCGCCCTTTCGAG
>JBGAIS010000034.1:0-23672 GCA_044225355.1 Casimicrobiaceae bacterium
AGGGCGTCCTTCGCATGCGCATCGAGCGGCTCCTCGTGGTCCTCGCGCTCGCGGGCCTCGCGAGCCACGCGCTCGCGCAGGCCTACGTCCCCGACGGCGACGCGCGCGTCCTGCAGGCGGTGCCGGCGGCCTCGGACCCCGCGGTGCGCGCGATGGACACGCTGCGCGCGGCGGCGCTCGCCCGGCCGCGGGACCCGCCCGCCGCGCTCGCGCTCGCTCGCGCCTACGTCGACTACGGCCGCAAGGTGGGCGACGCGCGTTACGCGGGCTATGCCGAGGCGGTCATCGCGCATTTCCTCGCGCGCGAGCCGGTCGAGGCCCCGGTGCTCGCGATGCAGGCGACGATCCTGCAATACCGCCACCGCTTCGGCGAGGCTCGCGCCCTCCTCGAGCGTGCGCTCGCCCGCGACCCGCGAAACGTGCAGGCATGGCTCACGCTCGCTACGCTCGACATGGTGCGCGGCGAGCACGCACGCGCGGCGGACGGCTGCGCGCAGGTGGCGAAAAGCGGCGGCGCGGCGCTGGGCCTCGCATGTCGCGGCAACCTCGCGCTCTATACGGGCCACGCCGCGCAGGGCGTGGCGATGCTCGCGAGCCTGGACACGCAGCTCCCGGCGGCCTATCGGCCCTGGATCGAGGGGCTGCTCGCGGAGGGCTGCGAGCGCCTCGGTCGCTGGCAGGCGGCCGAAGCGCACCATCTTCTCGCGCTGCGCGCCGCGCCGGGCGACAACTTCCTCCTGGTGGCCTACGCGGACTTTCTCCTCGACCGCGGGCGGCCCGCCGAGGTGGTGACGCTCCTCGAGCCCGCCCTCGACTCGGACACGGCGTACCTGCGCATCGCGCTCGCCCACGCGGCGCTCGGCAGCCGCGAGGCGTCGCGCCATGCGTGGGTGATGGCCGCGCGCTTCGCGGCGTACGAGCAGCGCGGCGACGAGACGTTCGGCCGCGAGCAGGCGCGCTTCGCGCTGTCCGTGCGCCGCGATCCGCGCGGCGCGCTCGACATCGCGCGCAGGAACTTCGCGGCGCTGCGCGAGCCCGGGGACGTGCGCATCCTGCTCGTGGCGGCCGTCGCCGCGCGCGACCCCGCGGCCGCCGCGCAGGCGCTCGCGTTCGTCGCGCGCTCGAAGCTCGAGGACCCGGCCATCGCGGCGCTCGTCGCGACGCTGGGAGCGGCGCCGTGATCGGCCGCGCGTGCGTGGCCGCGGCGCTCGCCCTCGGGGCCCTGCGCGCCTGCGCGCACTCCGCGAGCGACGCCTACCTGACGCTCGCGGCCCCCGTCGCGAAAGCGGGCGTCACGGTCGTGGAGGCGCAGTGGGACATCGCGCTGCGCGATCTCCACTTCGTGCTCCGGCTCGACGACGACGGCGACGGCGCGCTCACGTGGGGCGAGGTGCGCAGGCATCGCGACGAGATCGCGCGCTACGCCGTCGACCGCCTGCGCGTCGAGGCGGCCGGCAAGGCGTGCCGCGTCGAGCCCACGCGCCAGGCGATCGCCGATCGCGTCGACGGCGCTTACGCCGCGCTCTTCGTGCGCATCACGTGCGAGGGCGCGCCACGCGCGGTGACGGTCGACTACAAGCTCTTCTTCGACGTGGACCCTTCGCATCGCGGCATCCTCGTGATGAAATCGGGCGGCGGCGCCACCGCGCTCCTGTCGCCGTCGAGCCCGCGGGCGCGACTCCCGCTTCCTTGACACGGCCTGCGCGGACTGCGCAGAATCGGCCGCATGGAACGCATCACGATGTCGATGGACGAGACGCTCGCGAGCGACTTCGACGCGCTCGTGCGCGACCGCGGCTACGCGAGCCGCTCGGAGGCCATGCGCGATCTCCTGCGCCGCGAGATCGAGGCGCATCGCAACGCGCGCGACCCGCAGTCGCATTGCGTGGCCAACCTCTCGTACGTCTACAACCATCACGAGCGCAACCTGGCCGAGCGCCTGGCGGAGCACCAGCACCGTCACCACGACCTCGTGGTCTCGACCATGCACGTGCACCTCGACCACGAGCATTGCCTCGAGACGGTGATCCTGAAGGGGCCGTCGGCCGCGGTTCGGGCCTTCGCCGACGAGACGCGCGCCGAGCGCGGGGTGCGTCACGCGCAGATCAACCTCGTCACCGTCTCGCTGCGCGAGAGTCATTTCCGGTTCGCGCCCCACCGCCACCCGGGTCATCCTCACCTCGTTCCCCGAAGCTAGCACCTCCCTGCATCCGGGCAGCCGGTTTTCCCGTACATCGGTAGGAAGAATGTAGCAAAATATCCTACCGCCGCCCGGAGCCTTCCTTTGCGCCGCCTCTCTCGGTCCCTCGTTGCTCCTCCCTTTTTCATCGCCTGCGCCGTCGCCGCGGCGCCCGCGACGGCGCAGGAGGCCGCGGTTTCAAAGCTCGCGCCCGTCGAGGTCAAGGGCCACTACGACAACGCGGTCGGCACCAGCGATGCCGCGAGCGCGGGCGTGATCACGCCCCAGCTCATCGAGGACCGCCCTCTGCTGCGGCCGGGCAACCTCCTCGAGTACGTGCCCGGCATGGTGGTCACGCAGCACAGCGGCGCCGGCAAGGCCAACCAGTATTTCCTTCGCGGCTTCAACCTCGATCACGGGACGGACTTCTCGACGTGGGTGGCGGGCATGCCCGTCAACCTGCGCACGCACGGGCACGGCCAGGGCTACACCGACCTCAACTTCCTCATCCCCGAGCTCATCTCGGGCGTCGAGTACTGGAAGGGCCCGTACTACGCGAGCATCGGCGACTTCAGCTCCGCGGGCGGCGCGTCCATGCACTACTACGACAACATGAAGGAAGGCATCGCGCTCGGCACCGGCGGCGACTTCGGCTACGCGCGCGCATTGCTCGCCGGGTCGACGGCCGCGGGGCCGGGCGTGCTGACCTACGGCCTCGAGTACCTGCACAACGACGGGCCGTGGGAAGTGCCCGACGACTTCCGCAAGGCCAACGCGGTGCTCCGCTACGTGATGCCCGTCGGCGAGGGCAAGGCCAGCTTCACCGCGATGGCGTATCAGGGCAAGTGGACGTCCACCGACCAGATCGCGCTCCGCGCGGTGAACGAGGGCATCGTCGGCCGCTACGGCTCGCTCGACGACAGCGACGGCGGCAAGTCGCAGCGGTACAGCTTCTCCGTGGACTATGGCGGCCCGCTCGCCGGCGGGCAGGTGCAGACGACGGCGTATTGGTTCAAGTACCGCCTCAACCTCTACTCCAACTTCACCTACTTCCTCGACAACCCCGAGGAGGGCGACCAGTTCGAGCAGGCCGACGACCGCAACGTCTACGGCTGGACCGGGAGCTGGGCCAGGACCGACGAGATCGCGGGCATGACGACGCGAAACACGCTGGGCTTCGAGATGCGCCAGGATCGCATCGACCCGGTGGGGCTGTACTCGACCTATCGCCGCGAGCGCCTCTCCACGACGCGCGAGGACGACGTCGTGGAAGGCAGCGTCGGTGTCTACGCGCAGAACGACACGCAGTGGACGACATGGCTGCGCTCCATCCTCGGCCTGCGCTACGACTGGTATCGATTCAACGTGGATTCGAGCATCGCCTTGAACTCGGGCAACGTCACGTCGGGCATCGTGTCGCCCAAGGCCTCGCTCGTGTTCGGGCCGTGGGACAAGACGGAATACTTCGTCAACGCGGGCTACGGCTTCCACAGCAACGACGCGCGCGGCGTCACCCTCAAGGTCGACCCGAAGACGGGCGATCCCGTGGAAGCGGCGACGCCGCTGGTGCGCAGCAAGGGCGCGGAGGTGGGCGCGCGCACGGAAGCGATCGCGAACGTGCAGTCGTCGCTCGCGCTTTGGTACCTCAAGCTCGACAGCGAGCTCGTGTTCGTCGGCGACGCCGGCACCACGGAAGCCGGTCGACCCTCGCAGCGCTACGGCGTCGAGTGGAACAATCGCTGGCGGCCGCTGCCGTGGCTCTTCGCCGACCTCGACGTCGCCTGGAATCACGCGCGCTTCACGGGCGACGCGCCCGAGGGCAACTTCATTCCGGGCGCGCCCGAGACGGTGATCTCCGCGGGCGTGGCGGTCTCCAACTACAAGCAATGGTCCGGGGCCGTGTTCCTGCGCTACATCGGCTCGTACCCGTTGATCGAGGACAACAGCTTTCGCTCCGACTCGTCGACCGTGGTGGACGCGCAGGTGGGCTACGAGATCGCGGGCAACACGAAGCTGCGGCTCGACATCTTCAACCTCTTCAACGCGCAGACCAGCGACATCACGTACTACTACACCTCGCGCCTGCCGGGCGAGCCCGCGGGCGGCGTCGACGACGTGCACTTCCATCCGGGGGAGAAGCGAAGCTTCCGCGTGTCGCTGTCGTACCGGTTCTGACCGGCGGCGGCCCCGGGTTTCCATCGCACCTGTCGTCGCCTCGCGGAGTCCGGCCGGCGGGACGCGATCGCCAATGCGCGCGTGCGGCGCATAATCGATCGATCATGCGAATCCTCCTCGCGTTCCTTGCCGCCGCGCTCGCCGTTCCCGCGAGCGCCCTCGCCGCTGCCGCCGCCCCCACCACCACGGTCCAGGTGATCGAGTACTACAACTCGGGCCAAGACCATTACTTCGTGAGCTCGCTCGCCGCCGACATCGAGGCGCTCGACTCGGGCAAGTTCCAGGGCTGGGCGCGCACGGGCCGCACGTTCGAGGCTTACCCGGGCGCTGCCGGTAACGCGAGCCCCGTCTGCCGCTTCTACATCCCGCCCGCGCTGGGCGACTCGCACTTCTACTCCGCGTCGCCCGACGAGTGCGCGCAGACCGCCGCCAAGTTCCCGACGTTCGTGGAGGAGTCGCCCAACGTCATGTACGTCGACGTGCCCGACGCGACGACGGGCGCGTGCCCCTCCGGCGACATTCCCGTCTATCGCGTGTGGGACAACCGCGCCGACTCCAATCACCGCTACATGATCGACCGCAACCTGCGCACGCAGATGATCGCGCAAGGGTGGATCGCCGAAGGCTACGGTCCCGACCAGGTGATCATGTGCGCGCCGTCGAGCGTGCCTGCCGCATCGCTGCCGCCGCCGTGCACGAGCCCCAATCCGAAGGTGGCCGCGCCCAACGCGCCGCACGGCATGTACGTATGGAATCCGAATCATTTTCCGGCTTACCAGTCGGCGCTTGCGAGCGACGTCATCGGCAGGAACCCCGCGCTGTGCGGCGCGAGCCTCGTCATCAACTGGGCGGACGTCGCGCCCTCCAAGGGCGTGTTCGACTGGGACGCGGTGTATGCCGCCGCCAAGCCCTACACGGACGCCGCGCTCACGGTGAACCTCCTGTTCGCCGAAGCGACCGAGGGCGCGGTGCAGAACGTGACGCCAGCGTGGGTCTTCCAGCCGCTCGCGAGCGGCGGCGCGGGCGCGCCGTCGGTGACGTGCCCCGGCGAGCCGCAGACCCCCGTGTACTGGGACCCGAGCTACGAGGCGGCGTGGACCGCGTTCATCGCGGCCGCGATGCACGAGTTCAGCAACGGCAACTCGCCGCTCGCGCGGAGCGTCGGCTACATGCGCTTCGCGACCGGCGGCGGCGCGGAAGCGATCGCGCCGCCCAACCTGAGCGGCGCGGACTGCCATCCGCTGTGGGTCGCGCAGGGCTATTCTTACGCGACGTGGAACGCGCACGTCGCGCGCATCATCGACTTCATCGCTACGCAGCCGACCGACAAGCAGGTCATCACGTCGCTGCCGTACGTCGCCGGCGGTCCGAACGTGTACGACACGTCCAACATGGCCGCCGCGGTGGCGGTTGGGAAGCACATCGGCATCTCCTTCGAGAGCCTCGGCGTGAGCGGCGTCGCGTCGCCGAATGCAACCCCGGCCGCGTGCAATCCGCAAGGCACCGACTCCAACCTGCATTGGTGCCAGGCGTTCACGACCTACGCGGGCCAGGTGCCGTTCGCGGCGCAGCCGATCACCGCGACGTACCAGACCACCTCGGCGACCATGGACATCGCGAAGCTCCTGCAATACGCGATCGCCAATCACATCCAGATCCTCGAGCTCTATCCGTACGAGTTCACCCAGGCGAGCTCGCCGGGGTCGCCGCAGTTCGACGCGAGCAAGCAGGCCGAGTACCAGCAGGCGCTGCAGGCCGCGTCGATGGTGCTGGGGGCCACCAACGGGCGATAGCGCGGCGACCTCGACCGCACGCGGGCGTCACGTCCTCGCGCCGGCGGACGTCACCCGCCGCGTCGCCACGTCGACCGCCACCGCGATCGCCACCAGCACCCACACGATCACCGGGCCGCTGGGCTGGTCGGTGACGGTCGACAGGACGAGCCCCGCCGCATAGCCTGCGACGCCGATCGCCCACGCGGCGGCGAGCCTGCGCCGCGCGATCCTGCGCGTGGCCAGCGTCGGCACGATGAGCGTCGCGAACACGAGGTAGAGCCCGACGAGCTGCACCGACAGCGTCACGGCGATCGCGAACAGCACGTAGAAGCCCCACCGCGGCAGGCGCTTTCCGATGACGAGCCAGGCGGCGAGGATCGCGGCGTACACCACCGCGATGGCCGCGAGCCGCGACGGCTGCACCCACAGGATCTGCCCCACCAGGAGGTCGCGCAGGTGCTCGCCGCCGTGCGCGTTGCTCGCGAGCAGCAGCACGCCCGCCGACGCGGCCAGCACGAACACGACGCCGATCACCGCCTCCTGCACGTCGGCGAACACGCGCTCCGTCCAGGTGAGCAGCAGCGCGCCCGCCAGCGCGGCCGAGAGCGCGGCCACCTGCACCGCCGCGCCCTCGGGCTCGAAGCCCAGCGCGTCGGCGAGGAGCACGCCGCAGCCCGCGATCTGCGCGATGGCGAGGTCGATGAAGACGATGCCCCGCGCGAGCACCTGCGTGCCGAGGGGGACGTGCGTCGCGCAGACGAGCACGCCCGCGGCCAGCGCCGGCAGCAGGATCGAGAGCTCGACGCCGCTCATGGCGCCACGGCCTTGCGCAGGCGCGCGAGCGTGTCGTCGTACAGGCCGTAGAGGTCCTTCGCCTGCTCGTCACCGCCGACGGTGAACGGCAGCACGACGGGCTCGACCTTCGCGCGCTCCGCGATCCATTGCGACGCGCGGTCGCTCTGGTACGCGGCGCGCAGGACCATCTTCGCGGGCTGGCGCTTCAGCGACTCCAGCACTTCCGACAGGTACGCGGTGGTGGGCTCGATGCCGGGCTTGGGCTCGAGCGTCGCCACCTCGCGCATGCCGAGCCACGCGATGAGGTAGGTGAAGGCCTTGTGCTGCACGATGATCGGCACGCCGCGAAGCGGCGCGCCCTCCTTCTCCCACCGCGCGATGGCCGCGCCGAACTTCTGCGCGAACGCGTTGTAGCGCTCCGCGTAGTAAGGCGCGTTGGCGGCATCGAGCTCCGCGAGGCGCGCGGCCAGCGGATGCGCCACGCGCAGGACGTTGCGCGGGTCGGTCTGGATGTGCGGGTTGCCGCCCGGGTGCACGTCGCCGTCCGCGCGGTCGAGCCGCGTGGGCTTCTCCAACGTGTCGACGAACGACGCCGCGGCGAAGTAGCCCGGCTTGCCCGGCTGGATGCGCGGGTTGCCCGCCTGCTGCGTCACGAGCGGCAGCCATCCGACCTCGAGCTCCGCGCCCGTCGCGATCACGAGGTCCGCGTTGCGGGCGCGGGCGATGAGGCTCGGCTTCGCCTCCACGCGGTGCGGGTCCTGCAGCGCGTTGGTGGCGACGTACACGTTGACCTTGTCGCCGCCCAGCTCCTGCGCGAGCGCGCCCCACTCGGGGACCGTGGCGAAGACGTTGAGCGCAGCCTGCGCGTCGGCGATGGCGGCGATCAGCGCGACCACCGCGATGAACATCGATTTCATGACGGGCTCCTTCGCCTTAGTACCGGTGCGCGCCGTGCGCGCCCAGGGTGAGGATGTACTGCAGGAAGATCTGGTTGTCGGTGAGGTCCGGCGCGAGCCTCGCCTGCTGGAACTGCAGCCGCACGCGGCTGAACTCCGACGGCGTCCAGTCGAGCATCACGGCCGCGCGCTGCGGATGGAACGTCGCGTTGCCGAAGTACGCGCCGTTGACGCCGTAGCTCACGTCGCCCGGGTCGAGCCAGTCGTAGCGCGCGCCCACGCGCCACTGCGGCATGAACTGCCACACGGCCTGCGCGTAGAAGCCGCTCTGGTCGCTCGCGTAGTCACCCGTCTGCGTGAGGCCGAGCGATCCGTTGCTGTCGTACGTGAGGTCGCCGCGCTCGCGCCGCCAGAAATACTCGGCCTGCAGCTTGAAGTTGCGCTCGAGCGGGTTGCCGTTCGGCGCCCACTTCCACACGAAGTCGGCGATGGCGAGGCGGCTCTTGCCGGTGAAGCTCGCCTGCACGCCGTCGTCGGCGCCGGGCGCGAGGTAGTCGCGATCCTTCGATGCCGTCTGCAGGTAGGACACGCCCGCACGCCAGCTCGACGAGTCGCCGACGTCGCCGCCGACGTGCGCGTACACGACGCCGTCGCCGATGCCGTTCTTGTTGCGCGCGTTGCCCGGGTAGCCGTCGCCGCTGCCGAGCTCGCCGCCGATCTCGAGGAACGTGTCGGTCGGCGCGACCCACTTCACCTGCACGCCGTTGTTCGTGTATTGCCCGCCCAGGAACGCCTGGTACACGAGCGGCGCGTCGTAGAAGTCCCAGTTGTGCTGGTGCTGCTCGTTGAGATAGCCCAGGCCCGAGAGGAAGCGTCCGAACTTGGGCGTGATGCCGTAGGGCAGCGCGGTCGCGATGCCATAAGCCTCCTCGACCTCGACGGAATTGTCGGGCGCGAGCGAGAACGTGAGCACGCCGGCGAACTTGTCGTCGACGCTCGCGGACAGCGTGAGCTCCGACTCCGCGATGCTGAAGCTGCGCGGCCCCGGCCCGATGTCGCCGCTCCACGCGAAGCCCGCGATCGCGTATTTCGACGGATCCTGCGAGAGGTTGATGTAGGCGCCTTCGAGCACCGCGGAGATCGCGGGATTGAACGCGGCGATGCCCTGCGCGGGCGGCGCCGCCGCTGCGGTCGGCGCCGGTTCCGCGGCCGGCGCGGCCGCGGACGCGGTCGCGGGGGGCGTTGCCGCCGGCGCCGCGGCGGGCACCGCTTCCGCGGCCTTCAAGCGGTCCTCGAGCGCGCGGATGCGCGACTCGTACGACTCCTTCAACTGACGGATTTCTTCCCGGATGGCGGAAAGATCGGCGTCGCTTGCGGCATGCGCATGTGAGGCGACGCCGAACGCGATCGCCAAGGCGATGCGCGACGGCACGTGACGGGACAAGGGATGTCCTCCAGATGAGCTGACCTTAGGGAAGCCGCCGCGATCGACGCGGCGGCGACGTATGGACGGCTTACCTAGACGACGGGAGGGGCGCGGCTTTCGAAGTACGCGGGCGCGTCGGCGTCCCGCGAGCGATACGAGTGGAAGACGACGCGTGCGGGCGGCGCGGGCGGCAGGGCCAGGGCGACCCCCGGTACCGCGGCGTGGAAGCCGCTCGCGAGGAGCGCGCACTCGACGCACTCGGCCGCGGCGTGCGACGCCGTGACCGCCGTCTCCTTCGACGGCGCGCCGATGTGCGTGATCGGGTGCACGAGCCCCGCGTGCTGCAGCGAGACGACGAGCAGCGCGAGGACGGCGAGGAGGAGGTGGCGCCGCATGGCAACGCCGATTGTAGCCGAGTCCGTCGCTACATGCCGCCGTGCGCGAAGGTGGGGGCGAGCACCTCCGGGGCCGCGGCCGCGCCGGCCGTCTCGAGCACCGTGATGCGCCACAGCGTGCGCGCGTCGTCGGGATCGATGAGCGTCGCCGAGTGCAGGAGCGAGGCGTTGTCCCACACCACGACGTCGCCCACGCCGTACTTGAAGCTCATCCGGTACTTGGGCTGCGTCGCGTGCGCGGCAAGCTCGTCCAGGAGGTCGACCGCCTCGTCGTGGGGCATGCCCACGATGCCGAACGAGCTTCCCGAGACCGCATACAGCGACGTGCGTCCCGTCACCGGATGCGGCCGCGCGATCCGGTGCGTGATGAGCGGCATCTTCGCCTTCTGCTCGTCGGTGAGCACCGACGCCACGGTCCGGCTTCTCTCGTCCAGGTCGTTGCGGTTGCCGTAGTGATGGATGCCGTACAGCGGCGCGATGCGCTTCTTCATCGCGTCCGTGAGGTCGTCGTAGGCCGCCTGCTGGTTGGCGAAGAGCGTGTCGCCGCCCACCTTGGGCACCACTCGCGAGTAGAGCGTCGTCGCGCGCGCCGGCACCGCGAGGTACGAGTAGTCGGTATGGAAGTACGAGCCCGCATCCTGCAGCCCGGTGGGCTGGCCGTCCTTCTTCACGTTGGACAGGATGAGGATGTTCGAGTCCTCGGGATGGTGGAACTGGTCGATGACGTGCGGTTGCGCGGGTCCGAAGCGCGCGGCCCAGGCGGCGAAGTGCCTCGGTGCCAGGTCCTGTGCCCGCACCGCGAGCACTTGATGATCGTAGAAGGCGCGCTCGAGCTGCGCGAACGCGTCGTCGGTGAGGTGCGCCAGGTCCGCGCCCGAGACCTCGATGCCGAAGCCCCCGGGAAGACGCGTGAAGGTCGGCATGCGGTTCCTCCTGTCGGTGTCCACCACCCCATCGAAGCGGCGCCCTACTCTGTCGCAGGGAGATTCAAGTCTACTTGAGGAAATCCGGGCGAATGAGCTCCGGCAGCCACAGCGGGATGCTCGGCCAGATGATCATCGCGGCGAGCACCGCGAGCATCGGCACGAGCATGATCATCGTGTCTTTGAGCGCGTATCGCAATCGCACCTTCGCGATCGCGCACGACACCATGAGGCACATGCCGTACGGCGGCGTCACGAGCCCGAACGCGAGCGCGACGATGCTGATGATCGCGAACGACACGGGATGCATGTGCACGGAGTCGGCGAGCGGCTGCAGCACGGTGCCCACGATGATGATCGCGGGAATCGCGTCGAGGAAGCAGCCCACGACGAGGAACACGAGCACGATGAAGAACCCCACGCCGATAGGTCCGAGGCCCCAGGTCGTGACGTTGGCGAGCAGCGCCTTGGGGATCTGGTAGTACGCGAGGAGCCAGCCGAAGATCGACGCCGTGCCGACGCAGAAGAGCGCGATGGCGGAGAGCTTGCCGGTGTCGAGGAGCGCGGTCCACAGCTGTTTGCCGCTCATCTCGCGATAGAAGCCGAGCGACAGCACCGCGGCGTAGATCACCGCCGCCGCGGCCGACTCCGTGGCCGTGAACCAGCCGAGCAGGATGCCGCCGACGATGATGAACGGCGTCATCAGGGCCGGAATGGACACGAACGCGGCCTTGAAGAACTCCTTGAGCGTCGCGCGCGGATACGTCGGGTACTTGCGGACCTTGGCGTACACGTGCACGGTGGCCATCTGCGCGAGGCCGATGAGTAGCCCGGGGATGACGCCCGCGAGGTAGAGCGCTCCGATCGACACCTGCAGCACGCCGCCCCACACCACCATGAGGATCGACGGCGGGATGATCACCGCGAGCACCGCCGACACCGCGGTGATCGCGATCGAGAACGAGAGGTCGTAGCCTTCCTTGACCTGCGCCTCGATGAAGATCTTGCCCTGGCTCGCGGCGTCCGCGGTGGACGAGCCGGAGATGCCCGCGAAGAACACGCTCAGGAGCACGTTGATCTGCGCGAGCGCGCCGGGGAAGTTGCCCACCATCGTTCGCGACAGGTGGACGAGCCGGTCCGTGATGCCTCCCACGTTCATGAGGTTCGCCGTGAGCAGGAAGAACGGCACGGCGAGCAGGATGAACGAGTTGTACGCCTTGAAGGTCGTGTTGAAGATGACCATCGGCGACAGCCTCGGCTCGAGAATCAGCACCGGCAGGCACGCGAGCAGCAGCGCGAACGCCACCGGCACGCGAAGGATCATCAGGAAGAAGAAGCCGCCGAAGAGCCAGGCGGCGGCGACGGCAGGCGTGAGCGCGGTGGCGGTCATGACGTCGTCAGATGAGGCTGCCGGTGCCGATGTCGCGCGCGACCTTCACGTCTTCCGGCGACGGACCGAAGCGGATGATGCGGATGTCGGCGAGCAGCCTGGGGATGCCGAAGAGGAGCCACGTGACGCCTGCCAGCGGCCACGCGACGAAGATCCATGCCATGGGCAGCTCGGAGAGCTCGGAGTCCTGGTTCCACCCGAACTGCACGAACTTGATGCCGTACCACACGAAGATCAGGGCGGTGAAGAGCACGAAGACCATGGACACGAGACCGAGCGCCGCGTTCGCGCGCGGCTTCAAGTCCGGCCACACGTCGACCTCGAAGTGCGTACCCTCGCGCACGCCGATCATGGCGCCGATCATCACCATCCAGATGAAGAGGAAGCGCGCCATCTCCTCCGTCCAGATCCAGGCGGGGATGAGCCCCGTGAGCCGCGAGATCATCTGCAGCGTGACCGGCACCACCAGCGCGACGACGGTGAACACGAGCAGGACGTTGAGCAGCCGGTCATACGCGTCGATGATCTTCTTCATGCGTTCGCTCCGGGGCGCGGGCAAAAAAAGACCGGCGCAAGAAGTAGAGTCGCTTGCGCCGGTCCCACTGTTGCGCGGTCGCTACATCGCGTTGATCTTGTTGTAGATCTCGGTGGCGCCGATTTCCTTCGCGTACTCGGCCATCACCGGGTCGGCGAGCTTCTTCATCTGCGCGCGGTCCGCGAACGGGATGCGCTTAAGCTTGCCGGCCTTCTCGAGCGCCTCGAGCTTCTTCGAATCCTCGCCGGACTCGACCTGGCGGCCGTAGATGCCGGCTTCCTTGCCCGCCTTGAGGATGGCGGCCTGCAGGTCGGGCGGAAGCTTCTTGAACGTCTTGCCCGAGAAGCAGATGGGACGGATGGTGATGGCGTGCTGCGTCATGTTGAGGTTGGGGCCCACCTCGTAGAACTTCATCGCCTCGACACCCGCCGCCTCGTTCTCGCCGGCCTGGATGACGCCGTTCTGGATCGCGTTGTAGATCTCGTCGTAGGCGATGACGGTCGGCGACATGCCCACCGCCGCGAACGTCTTGCTCCAGATCGGCGCGCCCTGCACGCGCACCTTGAGGCCCTTCATCTCCTGCAGGTTGCGCACGGGCTTGTTGGCGAAGATGTTGCGAGTGCCGCCGCCCGCGAATCCGATGAGCATCACGTCGCCCTTGGCCGAGACTTCGTCCGCGATGGGCTTCAGCGTGTCGGCGTCGAGCACCTTGTTCCAGTGATCGATGTCGCGGAACAGGAACGGCGCGTCGATGTTCGGCGCCGCCTTGCTGAACGTGGACATGTGCGCCGGCGACACGATGCCGTAGTCGACCGAGTTGCCCTGGTTCATGAACGCGAAGTAGTCCTTCTCGAGGCCGAGCTCGCTGTTCTTGTGCAGGACGAAGTTGATGGGCTTGCCGTAATACTTGGCCGTGAGCTCCTGGAACTTGACGAGCGCCTTGTTGAACGCGTGATCGTCGTTGAACTGCACCGCGCCGTGAAGCGTGATGGGAGCCTGGGCGAACGCCGCGCCCGACAGGGCGAGCCCCAGCACCGCCACGCCGCGCATCAGCGCACGAAAGCCTTGTCGCATGGTGAACCTCCTCCGTTGGATGGGCCGCCCGCTGGCGTGCTCGCGAGGGCCGTTCCCGGCGCCTTACGGCAGGCTCTGGTCAAGTGGTCGGACCAATTGTTCCCCGTGGAGATTCACCTTGTCAACGCGATTCGCGATTGTGCTTTGCACCATGTCGCGCGGCGGCAACGCGAGGCGAGCGGGCGGCATATGCGACGTGGTGCACCCCACGCGCCGGGCCGGCCGCGCGTTCTTGCCGCGCGATGCCGGGCGCCGTCGCGCGGCGTCGAGCCTTCCATGACGGCTTGCTCACCTTCCGCCGTCGACCCGTTGGCCGTGCGATGCACGCCGTTCACGAACGGTGCGGCGGAGCCGACACGAACGTGTAGAGCTGCGCCGTCGGCGACACGCCCCAGGTGATGCCGGGCGCAATCGACGGCGCCCGACCGCCGGAGTCATCGGGCCCGGGCTCGCCGACCTTGTCGCGCGACTTGCAGACGCAGCCCGAGCAGGTCGAGTCCGAGGTCGTCGCTCGCGTGTCGTCGCGCTACCGCCGCGCGGGCCGCGGCGCGTCAATGTCGAGGCGTCGGACTTCCCGCGGTCAGCGGACGCACCGTCGCCTCGACCTGCTGGGTCGTCCTGCGGCCCGAGCTGTCGGCAAAGGTGAGCACCACCGGAACGCTGTCGCCGTCCTTGAGCGGCCCTGTGAGGTCCAGCAGCATGACGTGGTAACCGCCGGGCTTGAGCTCCACGGTCTTGCCCGCGGGCAACGCGAGCGAGTCGACGGGGCGCATCTTCATCATGCCGCCCTCGTGGATCATCGTATGGATTTCGGCGGCTTTCGCGGCGGGGGTCGCCACGGCGACGAGCGACGCGTCGCCCGCGCTTTGAATCTGCATGAACGCGCCCGTGGCGCGCTGCCCGGGGACCGTGCCCCGCACCCATGCATCCTTGACGACGACCTGCGCGCTCGCCGGCGCGGCGAGGATCGCGAGCGCCACGCCCGCGACGAAGATTGCGTGCTTCATGATGACCTTCTCCCATCTCGACTTGCGCGCGGCCCGTCGACGCGGCCTCGCAACCCATCCTGGCGGCCCTGCGACGGGCCGATATCGCACGTCAGGCGAGAGCGGGCGGCCCGCGGGCGCGGGGAAAGTCGCGATGGACGCGTCCCTGACGGACGTCCGCGCCGGCGACGGCGGCGGGGCCGGCATGCACCGGAAGGCTCGCGGACGGAGAGCTCGCGGGACCCAGGCTGCCGCCGACCGCGCAGCACTTCGCGCATTCGTCGGCGAGCGAGGTCGCGGGGGAGGCGGGGTCCGACGGCGACTGCGACGGGTTGAGGACGCTGCAAAGGTCGCTCGACGGGTCGGCCGCGCGCGCGGCATGCACCGAGTGCGCGGGCAGCACCGTGCTCGCGATCATCGCGAAGACGGCGATCCACGTCGCGAGCCAGCGCTTCATGGCATGCATTGTACCCAATGCGGCGGCCGGTCGGGCGCGCGTTCCGGGATGCGCCGCCCGCGCGAAGTGGCGGACGCGAGACCTGCGGGCGTGCGCAGGGCTGCGTCCATCGCCGGCGCCTGCGCCCGGAGGCGCCGCGGCCCGCGTGGGATAATCACCCGTCGTCCGTCGTCCCGAGCGCTGCGCTTGCCGTGGCGCCCGATGCTGCACCGCGAAGCCATCGGGCGGTCGCGGCGTGGCTCCTCGCGTGCTGCGTCCTCGTGTTCGCGATGGTCGTCGTGGGCGGCGTCACGCGGCTCACGCACTCGGGCCTCTCGATCACCGAGTGGCAACCGATCGTCGGCACGCTTCCTCCGCTGACCGACGACGCCTGGGAGTCGGCGTTCGCCAAGTACCGCGCCACGCCCGAGTACCAGCTCGTGAACAAGGGCATGACGCTGTCCGAGTTCCAGGGCATCTTCTGGTGGGAGTATTTCCACCGCTTGCTCGGGCGGCTCATCGGCGTCGCCTTCTTCGTGCCGCTCGCGTGGTTCGCGCTCCGCCGGCGCATACCGGCGGGCTACGGCATGAAGCTCGCCGGCATCTTCGTGCTGGGCGGCCTGCAGGGCGCGATGGGGTGGTACATGGTCCGAAGCGGCCTCGTGGACGATCCGCGCGTGTCGCAGTTCCGCCTGACCGCGCACCTCACGCTTGCGTTCGTCATCTTCGGCACGATGCTCTGGATCGCGCTGTCTCTCCTCGATCCCGCGCGCTCCGCACGAGGCAATCGCGCGCGCCGCCTCGCGCTCGCGGTGGCGGGGCTCGTGCTCGTGATGGTGATGAGCGGCGGCTTCGTCGCGGGCATCCGGGCGGGATTCGCGTACAACACCTTCCCGCTCATGAACGGGCACCTCGTGCCGCCCGAGATCATGCTGATCGAGCCGTGGTGGAAGAATTTCTTCTACAACATGGCCACGGTGCAGTTCGACCACCGGATGCTCGCGCTGGCGCTCGCCATCGCCGTGCCCGCGCTGTGGTGGCGCGTGCGTGGCACGGAGGGTTTGACGCCGCGCGCGCGGACGGGAGCTCATCTCCTGCTCGCCATGCTCGCGGTGCAGATCGGGCTCGGGATCGCGACGTTGCTGCTCGTGGTCCCGCTCTCGCTCGCGGCGCTCCACCAGGCAGGCGCCGTCGTGGTGTTCGGACTCGCGCTCAATCTCGCCCACGCGGTGCGCTGACCGGGCCGGACTTATAATGCGGGGATGAACGACACCCGCGCCCTGGACGAGCCCCTGTCCGACGCCGAGCTCGACGAGCTCGAGGGATTCCTGGCCTCCGACGCCGTGCCGGAGGACTGCATGGACCTCGAGATGCTCGACGGCTTCCTCGCGGCCATCGTGAGCGGTCCGGAATCGATCCAGCCGTCCGAGTGGCTGCCTCAGGTGTGGAGCGACGGCGGCCGCAGCGCCACGCCGGCGTACGGCAACAGCGCCGAGGCCCAGCACATCATGGCGCTCATCCTTCGCCACATGGTCGGCATCCAGCGCACGCTCGCCGAGTCGCCTACGCGCTTCAAGCCGCTGCTGTACCTCCCCGAGGAGAAGAAGTCCGACGACCGCCAGCCGCCGGAAGGCACGGCATGGTGCGAGGGCTACATGGCGGGCGTGAAGCTACGCGACGAGGCCTGGCAGCCGCTGTACGACGCCGAGGACGCCCGCGACTGGATCTTTCCCATCGAGGCGCTGGCGTTCGGCGACCAGGACCCCGAGTTCGCCGAGTGGATCGACGACAAGGAGAAGCGCGCGAGCCTGGTCGAGGAGCTCGCCGTGGCGTCCGTGCTCATCTATCGCTTCTGGCAGGCGCGTCGCACGACGCAGACCCGCGGCAGCGGCACCCGCCGCACCCTGACCGACGCGACTCGCAAGTCGCGCGAACGGCTCCACTAGTCGCGATTCGTCGGGGGCGTCAACGCCCCGGACGGCGCCGTCGTGGCCGTCGACCCTCGAATGGGGTCAGACCCCCGAAATGGGGTCAGACCCCGTTGCCTGTTTTGAAGACTCTCACGCGTACGCGCCGGCGGAAACGGCGGCCTGCAAAATGGGGTCAGACCCCATTTCCTCGATGGCCTGGAATGGGGTCAGACCCCAATTTCCTTGATCGCGGGATTCCGCGGCCGAGAGGGAGCGATGACCTCGTGGGGGCGGGGCGCGTTTCGCGGGTCCGGTGGGCGCCTTTGCGGGCGGGCTGGAAAAGGTGCCAGGTGTGTAATGGGGTCTGACCCCATTTCGTGGGCGGTGGATCGGGCGCCCCGATGCGGCGGAGGCCTAGCTTTGCTGCTGGCTGCGCTTGGGGCGCGGGTCCTTGGCGGTCGCGGGCCGGTGGCTCGTGGCGTTGGAGGCTTCCTGCTGGGAGGGTCCGGCCGACACGGCGGGCGAAGGCGCCGGCATCCGGGCCTCGGATATCGTCTCGTCCACCGCGTACACGTCGGTCATGGCGTGCGGCATGGCGCTCTCCCGCTGGGATGGCTGCCCGGCGGCGCCTCGTGGGCTTTACCGGTCCGGTCGTTCCGTTGGCTCTATTTTTAGAATATTCATTCTAGACGCGCGAAATGTCAAGCGCGCCGTGAGGCGCTCCGCTTGCCTTTCCTGGACTGCCGCTCCGCGATGGCGTACCCCAGCGCCATGACGAGCGCCTGCGCGGCGCACAGCGGCGCGACGAGCGAGCGGAACTGCACCGTCGGGTCGTCGCCCACGAGGAGCGTCGTGCGCGCGGATCGCGCGAGCGGGGACACCGGCTGGTCGGTGATCGCGATCACCGTCGCGCCCGCGTCGCGCGCGGCTTCCGCCGCGTCCACCACCTCCTGCGTGTAGTTGCGGAAGCTGGCGGCGATGAGGACGTCGCCGCGGCGGATCATGCGCGCCTGCTGCTTCAGCATCCCCGCGACCGAGTCGAGGAGAAACGCGGGGAGCTCGAGCTGGGCGAGCCCGTAGGCCAGGTACGCCGCGACCGGAAAGGCGCGTCGCTGCGCGAGGAGGAACACCGCGTTCGCCTCGAGGACCGCCTCGGCGGCGGTTCGCAGGCGTGCCGGATCGAGGTGCTCACGCAGGCGCTCGAGCTCGCGGATGGAGCTGTCGACGAGCTGGGGCAGGACGTGCCCCTGGTCGCCGCCGGTACGCCGGAGCTGCTCGATGCGCTCGCGGTACGTGGCCGAGCGCGCGACGAGGCGCTCGCGGTAGATGCGCGCGAGCTCCGTGAATCCCGAATACCCCAGCGCGTTGGCGAAGCGGATCACGGCCGACGGCGGCACGCCGGCTTCGCGCGCGATCTCCGCGACCGTCGACAACGCCATCGCGTCCGGGTTGCCGAGGACGTAGCGCGCGATGCCCTGCAGCCGGTCGGGCAGCGTCGGGTACGCCTCGGTGATTTGCCGAGCGAGCTCCTCGTAGGTCGTTGCGTTCGCCATGGTCGACCTGCCGGCCGGTGAAAATGGAACGTTTATTCTACGACTGAAGCACTCGGCCGACGCGTTTCGGGACGGGACGCTAGATGCGCGCCCCCGGGGCGAGCAGGCGGTGCGTCTCGGGATGGCGAGCCATGTAGCCGCGGACGTACGAGCACAGGGGCATGACCTTGAGCCCGTTGCCGTCCGCGTAGTCGATCGCGGCCTGGACGACCTCGCCGGCGATGCCGCGGCCCCGGGCGTCGCGGGGCACCTCGGTGTGGACCATGTGCAGGGTGTCGCCCACGCGACGGTAGTCGACGCGGCACAGTCCCTCGGGCAGCGCCGCCTCGAAGCGGCCCTGCGCCAGGTTGTGCACGATCGCGATCGGTTCGGAAGCGGCCATGTCCGTACGGTAACATCCGGCCGCCATGCCGTTCGACATCGACCTGCGCCATTTCGACTGGGGCTTCGTTTACGTGATGAGCGAGTGGGTGGTGCGCGTCGGCGCGCTGGTCTACGTCCCCCAGCGACGCCCTCCGAGCGCTGCGCGCGCGTGGCTCCTGCTCATCTTCTTCCTGCCTTGGCCCGGGCTCCTGCTGTACATGCTCATCGGGCGGGCGTACATGCCGCGGCGGAAGTTCAAGGTCCAGAAGCAGATCTTCGAGCTCGTCCGCCACGTGGCGCCGCGCTCGCCGCTCGCCGACGTCGCCATCGCGGACGCGGTCTCGCCCGAGCTCGTCCCTGCGCTGCGCCTCGCCGACCGCCTGTCGGAGTTTCCCGCGGTGGGCGGCAATCGCTTCACGCTGCTGCCCGTGTACGAGGCCGCCATCGCGCGCGTGATCGAGGACGTGGATCACGCGAAGCGCTACGTCCACATGCTGTTCTACATCTTCGAGAACGACGAAGTGGGAGCGCACGTGGCCGATGCGCTCGTCCGCGCCGCACAGCGAGGAGTCGCCGTGCGCGTCCTGATGGATGCGATCGGCTCGCGCGACGGGCTCTCGAAGCTCGGCCCGCGGCTGCGCGAGGCGGGCGCCGAGGTCATCGCGGTGATGCCGCTGCGGCTGTGGGGCCCCAACGCCG
The DNA here is from genome assembly GCA_044225355.1 of Casimicrobiaceae bacterium. Classification (GTDB taxonomy): domain Bacteria; phylum Pseudomonadota; class Gammaproteobacteria; order Burkholderiales; family Casimicrobiaceae; genus VBCG01. The sequence goes on from JBGAIS010000034.1 coordinate 19,511, forward strand.
CGCGCTTCGACCTTCGCAATCACCGCAAGATCGTGGTCGTCGACGGGCAAAGCGCGTTCTTCGGCTCGCAGAACATCGTGAGTCCGCACGCCAACAAGGGGATGGTGAACGAGGAGATGATGGTGCGCGCCACGGGACCCATCGTGCGCCACCTGCACGCCGTGCTCCTGGGCGACCGCTATCTCGAGACGGGCACGCTTCCACCCGAATCCGACGACCTTTCGCCCGCGCCCCCCGGCACGGCGGTGACCGGCCTCGCGCAGGTGGTGCCGAGCGGTCCCGGCTATAACGAGGGCACGGCGGAGTCGGTGATGATCGCGCTCATGTACGGCGCGAGATCGCGCGTGGTGCTCACGTCACCCTACGTCATACCGAGCGAACCGTTCCTCTCCGCGATGTGCAGTACCGCACGCCGCGGCGTCGAGGTGGACCTCATCGTCGATGCCGAATCGAACAAGCCGCTCGTGCAATACGCGCAGCAGTCCTTCTACGACATGATGCTGCGCAACGGCGTGCGCATTCATCGCCACCACGGGAGCTTCCTGCACGCGAAGCACATGAGCATCGACGACGACGTCGCGCTCATCGGCTCGTCGAACCTCGACATCCGCAGCTTTGCGCTGAATGCCGAGGTGAGCGTGATGATCTGCGACCGCGGCGTGGTGGCGGACCTGCGCAAGATCCAGGAGGGGTATCTCGCCAATTGCGACAGGGTCACGCGCGAGGAGCGGGCGAAGCTCCCGCTCGCGAAGCGAGCGCTCGAGAACCTCGCGCGGCTCACCGACTCTTTGCTCTAAGCGGGCACGTCATGCGATGTCGAGAAGTGCTGGGGCGAATCGATCGCCGATCGATTCGCCCCCGTAAAGTCGCCCCAGTCCCGCTCCCAACGTTTCTAGGCCCCCGCAGTCCAGGGCGCGGTTTCGCAGAGGGCGCTCGAGGAGCGGCCGGCGCCAGCAGTGCCCGAAGTTGCGCACCTAGCAACGTCGTCCGGCGACGCCAATAAGCGAATGCCATCGGCTCGAAGTGCTGCAAGGCATAAGCTTGCAGCGCGCATCCCGCGGCGGCAAACAGCGCCGCCACCACGCCGAGGAGACGCATGAACGGCACCGGTGCGACAACCGACACCGCCGCGCCCGCGATCGCGAGGATCGCGAAGGCGACGAAGGCGATCTCGTGCAGGCGGTCGCGGCGCATGACGGTGCCCGCCTTATGCCGCGTGGGCATTACGCCACCAGCGGAGATCCGGCTGCTCTTCCACCGTCGCGTCGACCATGCCGTCCGCGTTGCGGCGGCGCATGATGCGCATGGCCAGCGCCACGGCGAGCAGGATCAGCGAGCCCGTGAGCAGTAGCTCGCGAGGCTCCATGGGCGCCGGGAACGTTGCGGCGAACGCTGGCGTCACGGCGCCCAAGCCGATGAGCACCCCCGCCGCGAAGGCGTCCATGCGACGGAGCTTGGAGGAAACGTGGTTCGAGGCAACGACGAGTTTCGAGGCCATTTCGATACCTCCCTTGCGTCATGAGTGAAGATGGGCTCAATGATCGCGAGGAAGGGAGTCGAGCGTGATAGGCGAGGCTTCGATTCCCGTGTCGGACGGCTCCGACGGCCTGTCGCGGTGCGCCTACCGCTATCCGCTGCCCACGAGCATGGCCCTCATGCGCGCGAGGTCGTAGCCGTCGCGATGCGCTTCGTAATCCTCGATGAGCATGACGAGCTCGTCGAAACGACGCCCCTCGGGCGTGCCGGGGTCGGACAGCATGAGCTCCTCGAGCTCGCCCAGCGCGGCGGCGTACGCTGCGGCGTTGGGAAGGCGCGGAGGATCGAGCAGGTGTGTCATGGCGGCATCCTCATGGAAGGCATCGACGAGCCATGGTGCGCGCGCGGCCACCCGTCGCGCGATACGACCAACGGATGATGCGGGCGAGACAGCTCGCCGTTGCGCGCCGCGCTCTAACCCTGCCCCGGCGCGATGTCGCTTGGCGCGATCGGCGCATCGACACCCCGCGATGGAGCGGGATGACCCCTCGATTGCGGTGCGGGTCCTAGCCGCGCGCTTGCGACAAGGCCGACGCGACAAAGTCGGCCTTCGCATTCGTGTAAGCCTCGCGATCCGATCGGAAGCGATCCGCCAGCACGCGCTTCAGCTCGACGTATCGGGCCGCCAGGCCCGCGTCGGCATGCAGCGCGTCGCGAAACCGCAGGAATTCCGTCCACGGGCGACCGCCCCAAACGACGACGTGCAGGTGATGCGTGCGGGTTCCCGCGGCGGACCGCATGAACCAGCGCCGGTCCGCGAGCGTCGCGTTGAATGGCGGCGACGTCGTGTATCCCAGGTCGAGGATGGACTCGATCGATTCGTCGGCGATGGCCATCGTGTCGACGCCCGCGACCATGTCGATGACGGGCTTCGCCGGCATGCCGGGCACCGCGGTGCTGCCGATGTGCTCGATCGCCCGGAAGTGCGGGAGCCGGTCGTGCAGGCGCAGGCGCTCGGCCGCGAACCGCGCCGGCCACGCGGCGTCGTACTCGACGAGACGGACGCCCTCGCGGATCGCGGGGTCCATTCCTACTCGCTCACCGCGGCGACGCAGTCTACGCTCACGCGCGCCGGACGCCCGGAAGTCACCGCGCTGCCGTCACGCCTGCGTCGTCGTCGACGTGCCCTGCGGGGGCGCCGGCTCGGGCGGCTCGGGCGCGTCGGACGTCGCCGCCCGGGCTTCGCTGCGATGCGCGAGCGCGGTGAGCGCCGCCGTGGCGAGGACGACCAGCATGACGGCGCCGAACGGGAAGGCGTCGAGCTTGCCGGTCTCGCGAGCGCTCAGGAACAGGAGCACGGTGATGAGCCCGCGCGGCGCGATCCAGAGGAGCTTCGAGACGTCGCCCTGGTGCAGCACCTTGAGGATGACCCAGCGCGACGCGACGATGAACGCGACACCCGCGATGGCCACGAGCCACGCGGAGACCGACAGCATCGCGGTGACGTCGGTCCAGTAGCCCAGCAGCAGGAAGAAGAAGCTCTTGGTCGCGAACGTGAGCTCGGCGACGAGCCCCTTGAACTCGCGCAGCGTCTGGTCGTACGAGCGATTCTTGATGCCTCGAAGGCGCGCATGCCACGTCACGAGCTGCGGGTTGTTGATGATGAGCCCGCAGACGAGGATGACGATGAGCGGCGACAGGTGCATCTCCTTGCCGATGGCGTACAGGAAGATGAGCCCGGCGAGGAGCGGCAGGAACCGCACGTGGCCGACGATCTGGTTGATGAAGTAGAAGAGCGCGAGCGCCGCCACGAACGCGGCGGCCAGCGACAGCGCGCCTCCGCCCAAAAGATCCGCGGCGAAGCCTTCCATCGAGCCTTCGCCGGTCACCCAGGCGTAGAACACGAGCACGCCCAGGATGTCGGACAGCGACGACTCGTAGACGATGAACTCGCGCGGCTTGGCGGGGAGGCCATCGGCAGCCGGAATGGCCACGGCGCTGCTGATGACGGCGAACGGGATCGCGGCGAGGATCGCGATCTTGGTCGACATCCCGAGGAGGTAGGTGAACGCCGCGCCGAACCCCGCGAGCGTCGCGAGGAAGCCCGCGATCGACGCGGCCGCCGCGGTGAGGATGAGGCCGCGCTTCTCGCGCGTGATCTCGAGGTCGAGCGCCCCTTCCAGCACGATGAGGATGAGGCCGAGCGTGCCGATGACGGGCACGATGGGTTCCACCCACTCGTGATAGTGGAGGCCGAGGCCGCTTAGGACCTGCCGGGCGATGAGGCCCGCGACGATCAGCAGGACGACGCCGGGAACGCGGAAGTACTTGCCGAGCTGCTCGATGGCGTAGGCGAGCAGCAGCATGCCGGAGGTGGCGAGGATGGCGGTATTGGTCACCCGCGCATTGTGCCGTCAGAACGCGGCAAACGGCGGGCCGCTGCGCGCGAAATGCGCGTGGCCCCACGCCCGGGGGGCCCGCGCGAGCGGCGCCGGAAGCGCCGGAGCTACGGAAGCTGGATCTTGCCGCCGCCGCCCATGCCGCCGGCCAGCGCGTTCGCCGTGCCGGCGGGGGGGACGATGAGGCCCGAGGACGCCTGGCGCCGCATTTCCTGCAGCTCGCGCATGGTGCGCTCGATGCCGGCGCGAGCCGCCTCGCCGTAGTTGGCGACGGCGTCGGTGAGGTT
>JBGAIS010000034.1:23738-25684 GCA_044225355.1 Casimicrobiaceae bacterium
TCGGCCTCGATGTCGAAGCTCACGGGCAGCGCGCCCATGTTGGTCATGATCTGCGCCTCGCCGGTGTACACCGTCCCTCGGGCGGCGTCGGGGGAGCCGTCGCTCTTGATGGGGACGAGCATGCGAATGGTGCCGATCTTGCGGTCGGTGACGATCTCCTCGCGGTAGAGGGCGTCCGCGTCCATTGCGGCTTCGGCGGGGTTGCGGGTGTCGGCGGCCATGTTGAGCCCTCGTGCAATGAAAAAGGGGTAGTGTAGACGACGTGCAGGTGCGAACTTGGTGGCGCCGGCAGTGGATGTCAACCTCGCGGCTCGCGAGGCGTTTCAGGCATGAAGGGGCGCGGTGGCGCGATGTCGCGCGCGCCGCGTAACAAACGGTAACCCGGGAACCGCCTCATCCGCGCCCGGGTCTTATCCGTATGGCAAGCAGGGAGGCCCGGGACATCATGAGATTACTTGCGATCGTGTGCGTATCCGTGGCGGCGCTCGCGCTGAGCGGGCTCGCCGACGCCCAGGGCCGCGGAGGTGGCGGCGGAGGCGGAGGCCGCGGAGGCGGCGGCGGTCCCGGCATGGGCGGCGGTGGCGGCTACTCCGGCGGCGGAGGCGGCTATTCCGGCGGCGGCGGTTATCGCGGCGGTGGCGGCGGCTACTCGGGCGGCGGCTATCGCGGCGGATATTCGGGGGGCTACGGCCACGGGGGCTATCGCGGCGGCTACTACGGTGGCGGCTATCGAGGCGCCTACTACGGCGGCTACCGGGGCGGGTGGTACGGCGGCGGCTATCGCGGCTGGTACGGCTATCGCGGCGGCTGGGGCTATCCGTACGCACGCGCAGGCTATTGGGGCTGGGGCGGCTATTGGGGCCCGTACGCGGGCGCCTATTGGGGCTGGCCGTACTGGGGCTGGGGGCTGGGCGTCGCGGCGGCGTATGGCGCGGCGGCCTACGGCGCGTACGGCGTCTACGGGGGCTGGGGCGCCCTTCCGGCCACGTACGAGGTCGACACGACCGTGTACAACGTCGCGCCCGAGGTGGCGCCTGCCGCGCCTGCGGCGCCGGCGAACCTCTGGTACTACTGCACCGAGCCCGCGGGCTATTTCCCGTACGTGCAGAACTGCAACCGGGCGTGGGTGCCCGTCACGCCGCAAGCGACGCAATGAGATCGATGAATCTTCGAATCGCCTCGGCACCGCTCTTCGCGGCGCTCCTGCTCGCGGGGTGCGCCACGGTCCCGTCCGGGCCCACGGTCGCGGTCATGCCGGGGCCGTCGAAGAATTTCGACCAGTTCCAGGCGGACCAGGCCACGTGCCAGCAGTACGCCACCAACGCCATCGGCGGCACGAGCCCAAGCGACAACGCGGCCGCCAGCGCCGTGGGCAGCGCGCTGTTCACCTCCGCGCTGGGCGCGGCGGCGGGCGCGATCATCGGGTCCGTCACCGGACAGGCGGGCGCGGGTGCGGCCATTGGTGCGGGCACGGGGCTCCTGTTCGGGGCACCGGCGAGCGCCAACGCCGCCGGCTACTCGTATGCCGAGTCGCAGCGTCGCTACGACACCGCGTACGCCCAGTGCATGTACGCGCGCGGCAACCAGCCTCCGGGCCGCGTCGCGTATCGCGTGGCGCCGGCGAGCCCGCCGCCTCCGGCGTATCCGCCGCCCAACTATCCGCCGCCGGCGCTGTCTTCCGACACGCCTCGCACGCCGGCGCCGCGCATGACCGGACCCACGCCGGCGGCCGCGCCGGGCTACGGCATCCCGCCGGGGCAGGTCCAGCCCGGGCCGCCGGTGCCGGTGACGGCGCCCGGCAACTATCCGCCGTCGTCGTATCCGCCGCCCAATGCCCCGGCGCCGCCCGGGTTGACGTAGGCGGCGACAGTAAGCGCTCACACGCCCAACGGGCCGTTTCGACGGCCCGCTGCGTTTCCCGGTCCGCTTCCCTAGCGCGCTACCTC
>JBGAIS010000035.1:0-26388 GCA_044225355.1 Casimicrobiaceae bacterium
CCAGAAGGGCGGCGCCGACGCCGTGCTCGCCGCGTCCATCTTCCACTACGGCGAGTTCACGGTCGGCCAGGCGAAGGCCGCCATGGCCGCCGCCGGCATCGAGGTCCGCTAGCCATGCCCCCAGCCTGGCTCGACGAGGTGCGCTGGAACGCCGATGGCCTCGTCGCGGCCATCGCGCAGGACGCGACCACGGGCAAGGTCCTCACGCTGGCCTGGATGAACCGCGAGGCCCTCGAGCTCACCGCCCGCGCGAGCGAGGCGCACTACTGGTCGCGCTCGCGCGGCAAGCTCTGGCGCAAGGGCGAGTCCTCGGGCCACGTGCAGCGCGTGCGCGAGATTCGCCTCGACTGCGACGGCGACGCCATCGTGCTCGCGGTGGAGCAGGTGGGCGGCATCGCGTGCCACACGGGCCACGAGCGCTGCTTCTTCCGCAGGCTGCAGGACGGCGCGTGGCATGATGTCGAGCCCGTCCTCAAGGATCCGAAGGCCATCTATGGCTGACCCGACCGACGTCCTTTCGCGCGTCGCCGCGGCGGTGGCCTCGCGCCGAGGCGCCGATCCGGCCTCCTCCTACGTGGCCGCGCTCTTCGCGAAGGGCGACGACGCGATCCTGAAGAAGATCGGCGAGGAAGCCACCGAGACCGTCATGGCGGGCAAGGACGGCGACCCGGACCGGGTCGTCCGCGAGGTGGCCGACCTCTGGTTCCACTGCCTCGTGCTGCTCGACCGCGTCGGGCGCTCGCCCGCCGACGTCCTCGCGGAGCTCTCGCGCCGCGAGGGCACCTCGGGCCACGCCGAGAAGGCCGCCCGCGACCGCTGATCGCGAAGCCCGCGCGGGCCCGGCGCGCGCCGCTATACAATGCGGGATTGATCGCGAGTCCCTGGCCGAGCCCGATGGCGTCCGACCCCAACTGCATCTTCTGCAAGATCGTCCGCGGCGAGATCCCGTGCAAGCGGGTCTTCGAGGACCACGACGTGCTCGCCTTCCACGACATCCAGCCGCAGGCGGCCGTGCATTTCATGGTGATCCCCAAGCGTCACGTGGCGAGCCTGTACGAGCTCACCGACGCCGACGCCCCCGTCATGGGCAGGATCATGACCCTCGCCGGGCGGCTCGCGCGCGAGCAAGGCGCGAACGACGGCTTCCGGACGATCGTCAACACGGGCCGCATCGGCCAGCAGGAAGTCCAGCACGTGCACGTCCACGTGATCGCGGGGACGGAGCCCCTTGGGCGCATGGTCCCGCGCAAGGCTTGACGCACATACAGGAATAAGGAGCACACCATGGGTGGCTTGAGCATCTGGCATTGGATGATCGTACTTCTCGTCGTCGTCCTGATCTTCGGCACCAAGAAGCTGCGCAACATCGGGCAGGACCTGGGCGGCGCGGTGAAGGGCTTCAAGGAGGGGATGAAGACCCCCGACGAGGCCGCGGCGCCCGCCGACGGGTCGCCTGCGCCCTCGCAGATCGCGCGCAAGACCATCGACGCCGAAGTGAAGAAGGAAACGAACAAATCCTGACGACGGCGGGCGCCACGCCCACGCGCGTCGCTTGCTAGCGTCGCGTCCAGTCATGTTCGACATCGGCTTTTCCGAAATCGTCGTCATCGCGGTGGTGGCGCTCGTGGTCATCGGGCCCGAGCGCCTGCCGAAGGCCGCGCGCACGCTGGGCCACCTGTTCGGCCGGCTCCAGCGCTACGTCAACGACGTCAAGTCGGACATCAACCGCGAGATCGAGCTCGACGAGCTCCGCAAGCTCCAGCGCGAGGTGCAGACCGCCGCGTCGGACTTGAAGTCGTCGGTCGAGTCGGTGGCGCACGGCGTGGAGAGCGGAGTGCGCGAGGTGGAGACCAGCCTCAACGCCGGCGCCTTCGAGGACGCCGACAGCACGCCTCGCCTCGCCGATCCGCAGCCCCTTCCCAACGAGCCGGGCGGCGAGCTCGCCGACGCCGCACCCGCCGAGCCCCCGCGCCAGCCGAGCCTGCCGGGCTTCGACAAGATCTAGGTCATGTCCGACGCAGACACTCCCGAAGCCGAGCAGCAGGAGACGTTCCTCTCGCATCTCATCGAGCTGCGCACGCGTCTTTTGCGCTCGATCATCGCCGTCGTGATCGTCCTGGTGTGCCTGTTCCCGTTCGCGAAGGACATTTACGCCGCGCTGGCCGCGCCGCTCCTGCGCTCGCTGCCGCAGGGCGCCACCATGATCGCCACCGACGTCACCGGCACGTTCCTCGTGCCGCTCAAGGTCACGCTCATGGCGGCGTTCCTGATCGCGCTGCCCTACGTGCTGTGGCAGGCGTGGGCGTTCGTGGCGCCGGGCCTCTACCACCACGAGAAGAGGCTCGCGGGCCCCGTCATCGTGTCGAGCGTCATCTTCTTCATGATCGGGATGGCGTTCGCCTATTTCTTCGTGTTCCCCGTGATGTTCAGCTTCTTCGCGGGGTACACGCCGGCCGGCGTGCAGATGATGACGGACATCGACAAGTACCTCTCGTTCGTGCTCGCGATGTTCCTGGCCTTCGGCATCACGTTCGAGGTGCCGGTCATCGTCATCGTGCTCGTGCGCCTGCGCGTCGTGACGCTCGAGAAGCTGCGCTCGATCCGCTCGTACGTGATCGTGGGCGCGTTCGTGGTCGGCGCGGTGTTCACGCCCCCCGACGTCCTGTCGCAGCTCATGCTCGCGGTGCCGCTGTGGCTCCTGTACGAGCTCGGGCTCCTGCTCGCGCGCTTCGTGAGCGTGCCCGCGAAGGACGAGGAAGCGAAAGAGCCCGCGTAGCGGGCTACTGCTTGTCGGGCGGCGGGCGCTTGCCCACCGTGACGTCGACCTCGACGTCCTGCCCCGCGCGAACGACGCGCACCTTGGCGCTGGTCCCCGGCGGAAGCTCCGCGATGCGCGCCAGGAGCTGCGGCACGTTGCGCGTCGACTTGCCGCTGATCTCGGTCACCACGTCGAGCTCCTTCATGCCCGCGCGCTCGGCGGGGCCGTTGGGCTCCACGCGGCGGATGACGACGCCTTCGGGTCGCGCCAGCGCGAGCGCCTTCGCCACCTCGGTCGTGACGGCGGTGGGCTCGACGCCGAGCCAGCCTCGGGTCACCTCGCCGTCGCGCACGATCTGGTCGAAGACGTTGCGCGCGAGCGATACGGGGATCGAGAAGCCGATGCCGAGCGACCCGCCCGACTGCGAGAAGATGGTGCTGTTGATCGACGAGGTTGCCCGACGCGTCGATCAGCGCGCCGCCGGAGTTGCCGGATTGATCGCCGCGTCGGTCTGGATGAAGTCCTCGAAGCGGTTCACGCCGAGGTAGTTGCGGCCGAGCGCGCTCACGATGCCCATCGTGACGGTGTTGCCGCCGAACGGATTGCCGATGGCGAGCACCACGTCGCCGACCTGCAGGTTGTCGGCGGCGGCGAACGTCATCGCCGGCAGGTTCTCCTCGTCGGCCTTCAGCACGGCGAGGTCGGACTCGGGGTCGGTCCCGCGGATGTGCGCGCTCACGCGCCGGCCGTCGGAGAGGACGAGCTGGATGTCGTCCGCCCCCTGCACGACGTGATGGTTGGTGAGGACGAAGCCTTCCCGGGCGACGATCACGCCCGAGCCGAGGCTCGTCTGCCGCTGCTTCGCGTTGCGCTCGAGGTCGGAGAAGAAGCGCTTGAAGACGGGGTCGTCGGCAAGCGGGTTGCGCGCCCGGACTTCCTTGCTCGTGTAGATGTTGACGACCGCGGGCATGGCCTTCCTCGCGGCGTCGGCGTAGCTCGACACCTTCGGCGCCCACGACGGGCGTGGACGTCTCCTGGGTCACGACGACGTTCGCCGCGTGACCGCCTCCGAAGCGCGGCACGAGGTCGGGCCGCAGGGTGGAGATCACGAACAGCGCCGCGAGGCAAACGGTGCACGCCTGGGCGAAGAACAGCCAGAATTTGCGGAGCATTGCAGCAGTATAGAGTGGGCGGCCTCGCCGCGCGCGCCGGCCTTCTCCGCGAATCACGGAGATCGCAACGTCCTGATTCGGCGATCATTTCCGACCTGGAGGTTCCGTGGGCTTCCGGCGGACGGGTAATCCCGTATAATCGCGCGTTTTGTTCTGCAAACTCCAATCCCGCGCTCCCGGGCTCGGTGGGCGCGGGGCGCTGCCGCACACGGCCTCCTCCTTTCGCGCCTCACGTGGACCCGGGGATGGCTGACGCTACGCTAGATCAATCCGTCGATACCAGGAAACGCCGATTCCTCATCACCGCCACGTGCGCGGTCGGGGGAGTGGGCGCGGTCGCCGCGGCGACGCCTTTCGTCATGTCCTTCTGGCCGTCCGCGCGCGCCAAGGCCGCCGGCGCGCCCATCGAGGTCGACATCAGCAAGGTCGAGGCCGGCCAGCTCATCACCGTCGAGTGGCGCGGCAAGGTCTGCTGGGTGCTGAACCGCACGAAGCCCATGCTGGAATCGCTGCCCAAGCTCGACGCGCGCCTCGCCGACCCCAATTCCAACGTCCCGCAGCAGCCCGCCTACTGCAAGAACGAGCACCGCTCGATCAAGGACAACTATTGGATCGCCGTGGGCATCTGCACGCACCTCGGCTGTTCGCCGACGTTCCGTCCGGAAGTCGCGCCGCCCGACCTCGGTCCCGATTGGCTCGGCGGCTTCTTCTGCCCCTGCCACCAGTCGAAGTTCGACCTGGCCGGACGCGTGTTCAAGGGCGTGCCCGCACCGACGAACCTCGTCATCCCGCCGCACAAGTACCTGTCCGACACGAAGATCGTGATCGGCCAGGGACAGGACGGCAAGGACAGCTGAGGGGAGAAGACAAGACATGGACAAGCTCCTCAACTGGATCGACGCGCGCTTCCCGCTGACCGCGCTGTGGGAATCGCAGTGGGGCAAGTACGTCGCGCCGAAGAACTTCAACTTCTGGTACTACTTCGGCTCGCTCGCCACGCTGGTGCTCGTGATGCAGATCGTCACGGGCATCTTCCTCACGATGAACTACAAGCCCGACGCGCAGAAGGCGTTCGAGTCGGTCGAGTACATCATGCGGGACGTCGAGTGGGGCTGGCTCATCCGCTACATGCACTCCACCGGGCGCGTCGATGTTCTTCTTCGTCGTCGTACCTGCACATGTTCTGGCGGGCTCATGTACGGCAGCTACCGCAAGCCGCGCGAGCTTCGTGTGGATCTTCGGCTGCCTCTTCATCACTCACGCTCATGGGCGAGGTGCTCTTCGGCTACCTCCTCCCGTGGGGCCAGATGTCCTACTGGGGCGCGCAGGTGATCGTGAACCTCTTCTCGACCGTGCCGTTCATCGGCGAGGGCCTGGGCGTGTGGATCCGCGGCGACTACACCATCAGCGACATCACGCTGAACCGCTTCTTCGCGTTCCACGTGATCGCGTTCCCGCTGGTCCTGCTGGGCCTCGTGGCGCACCTCATGGCGCTGCACGAAGTGGGGCCGAGCAACCTGGACGGCATCGAGATCAAGCAGCAGCCCAAGGACCCGAAGACCGGCCTGTACCTCGACGGCATCTACAGCCATCCGTACTACACGATCAAGGACATCGTGGGCGTCGTGTTCTTCCTCGGCGTGTTCTCCATCGTCATGTTCTTCATGCCGGACATGGGCGGCTACTTCCTCGAGGCCAACAACTTCATCCCCGCGGACCCGCTCAAGACCCTTCGAGCACATCGCGCCGGGCGGTACTTCACGCCGTACTACGCGATCCTCCGCGCGGTGCCGTCGTTCCTCGACTCGCGTTCTGGGGGTGCTCGCGGGATGGGCGTCGGTGGCGTTGTTCTTCCTGCCGTGGCTGATCGCGGTAGCGGTGCTTCATCCGCTACCGCGGCACGCTGTACAAGTCGTGGCTCGCGGCCTTCGTGATCGCCTTCCTGATCCTGGGCTACCTGGGCGTGGTCCCCGTCACGGTGTGGGGGCAGTTCCCCGAGAGCTGGCCTCTCCTGGGCGGCGCGGACAAGGCCACCGTCGCGGCGCGCCTCCTCACCGTCGTCTACTTCCTGTTCTTCCTGCTGATGCTCTGGTACACCGCGCGCGACAAGACGAAGCCGGTGCCGGAAAGGGTGCGATAGAACGATGAGAGCCATCGCCGTTCTCTTTGCCGCGCTTCGCGTGTGGCCCCGCGCTTGCCTCCGGCGGCGCCGACGTCCGCCTCGATCCCGCGCCGGTGCATCGCCTCGACGCCGAGTCGCTCCAGCGCGGCGCGCAACTTCGTCAATTACTGCCTCAACTGCCACAGCGCGAAGTACATGCGCTACGAGCGGCTCAAGGACATCGGGCTCACCGAGCAGCAGATCAAGGACAACCTCATGTTCGGGACCGACAAGATCGGCTCGACCACGACCGTGGCCATGACGCCCGCGGAGGCCAAGTCGTGGTTCGGCGCCGTCCCGCCCGACCTCTCCGTCGAGGCGCGCGTGCGCGGTGCGGACTGGCTGTACAACTACCTCCTCGGCTTCTACCGCGACGAGTCGACGCCCACGGGCCAACAACCTCGTGTTCCCGAACGTCGGCATGCCGCACGTCCCGTGGTCGCTGTCGGGCAGCAACAAGCTCGTGACCTCGGAGTTCGAAAGCCACGAGAAGGCCCTGGCCGCCGCCATCGGCATCAAGGGCCTCGCGAAGCTCGAGCCCGGCCTCAACGACAAGTGGTTCGTGCGCACGGTCGGTCCGGATGTCCGGGCGCGATGACGCGACGGAGTACCAGGCGTTCGTCGCCGACCTCGTCAACTTCATGGACTACATGGCGGAGCCGTACAAGAACAAGCGCATCAGCCTCGGTATCGTGGTCCTGCTCTACCTGGACGTCCTGTTCGTGCCGTGTTCGGGCGATGTACTGGAAGCTGACGTGCACTTCACCCACCGGTACCGGCGCGAGCGCACGGGCTGTCCTGCGCCGCTGCATGGCGGTGTGGACGCCAGTTCGCGCGGCGGGCCGCCAAAGATCAGAGAGGCGCGCGTCGCGCCGACGCGCTGCGAGATACCGCCATGATGACGGCATTCCTGGATGACTGATCCGTTCTCGCAGCGCCGCATCGTGCTGCACGAGAAGGGCATGGACTTCCAGATCATCGACGTGGACCTCGACCACAAGCCCGAGGACCTCGCGGTGATGAACCCGTACAACCAGGTCCTGGTGCTCGTCGAGCGCGACCTCGTGCTGCACGAGTCGAACATCAACAACGAGTACATCGACGAGCGCTTCCCGCATCCGTTCATGCCGGCCGACCTGCGCGCGCCGCGCGCGGCTCTTCCTGCATCGCTTCGAGAAGGAGCCTTCGTCCACATCGACGCGCTCGGAGGGCAACAACCAGAAGAACGCCGAGAAGGCGCAGCCTCGTCCGCGATGTTGCAGATCACGCGCTGGTCTTCGGGCAGCGCTGCGCCATGCTGGGCGAGGACTACCTGGATGCCGACGCCGCGATCGCCGCTCCTGTGGCGCCTCGATTACTACGGCATCCAGATGCCCAAGCAGGCGGCGCCGCCTGGCGAAGCACCGCCGAGCGGCTGTTCGCGCGACCTGCGTTCTCTCCGAGGCGCTCACGTCGGCGGAGCGGGGGATGCGGAAGTAGCGGATCGAGGCGCCGCGACGGCTCCTCGAACGCGGCCGCGCCCAGCGGCCCGCCGCGCTTGACGCCCCGGGCGGCCGCAGCAGGCTGGGCACCCTATGTCCAGCAATCCGCCAAGCCGCTCCTCATCCGCGCCATCTACAGAATGCAAGGAAGGACAACCTGTTCACGCCCTCTACCTCGCGGTGGCTGCGAACGAGCAGACGCGCGTGCCGGCCGCGTTCGTGAAGAACGGCGAGATCGTCCTCAACGTGAGCACCACGGCCACCCGCAAGCTCACCATCGACAACGAGTGGATCCAGTTCACGGCGCGCTTCAACGGCGCGTCGCAGGAAGTCGCGGTCCCGGTGACCGCCGTCGGGGATATTCCGCGAAGGAGACGGGTTACGGCTTCGCGTTCTCGCAGCCGCAGGACCCGGTGGCGTCGTTGTCGGCGGCCCGGTCCCGCGCGAGCCCGACAAGGTCGAGGCGCCGAAGGACGGCGGCGACGGCAAGCGCAAGCGCCCGTCGCACCTCCAGATCATCAAGTAGGCGGCCCGCCCACCGCGGTTACAATGGCGCCCCGGCTAAAGCCCGGCCGGAGAGCATCGTCCCTCGCCGGATTAGCTCAGTTGGCAGAGCAACCGCCTTGTAAGCGGTAGGTCGTCCGTTCGATTCGGACATCCGGCACCACCCTCGCGACGACATCGTCGTCGCGTGCGGAGCCCGCGCCTCACGGGGCGCAATTGGCGGCGGCGCCGCTCCCGCATTTCGCATTCTTGGCGCCCGTGGCGCTCGGCGCAGCGCCCGTTGCAGCTCCCCTTGCCTCACCCTTGGCCGCGCGCTCGTCGCGCGCCGCGGTGATCATGCGCTGCTCGCTCGCGCGCTCCTTCATGCGCGCCTTGGCGAGCTGCTCCGCCGTGGGGTTGCCGTTGGGCGCCATCTGCTTCACCTCGGTCCCGTTGAGGCAGGGCTTGTCGGAATAGATGGTGCGCCCGCCGTCCTCGCAGCGGTACATCGTCTGCGCCGTGGCCGGCGCGGCAAGCGCCATCGCCACCAGCGAAATCATCCCCCATGTACGCTTCATCTCGTGTCGCCCCCGTCGCGATGGTTTGCGGTAGGGAAGTGCACGTTCCATGCCATGCGCTTGATCGGCCGTTCAACGACAACGGCGCGCGTTCGTACACTGCGCGCCATGCATCCCCTCCGCCGTCGATATCGCGCGGTCGCGTCTCTCGCGGCGAGGACCGACATCGAGCTGCGCGTCGGCGCTGGTCGGCGTTGCCGGCGAGGCGGGCCTGGTCGCCTGCGGAAGTTCGGCGCCGATCTCGTGAAGCTCCTGGCGCGTGCGCGCGAGGAGCTCGACGCCGTCGACGAGAAGCTCCTGCGCCTCGATCGCCGCAGCAAGCGCAGCGTGTTCCGCAACGCCGGTCGCCTGCGCACCCGGATCGACCTCCTGCACGACCGCTTCGCCCGTTAGGGACGCCTTGCGGAAGGCGCCCGTCGGGACGGCGCATGACGCTGACGCGGGCGGTGCAGCATCGGGCTTGCCGGTCCCGGGCGGGCTTTGTACCATGTCGAACGTACGTTCGATGGTGCGATGAAATCAACCTCAACGCCGCGCAGCAGCAGGCGGTCGACTTCCCGGGCCCGGGGCCCTGGCTGGTCATCGCCGGCGCCGGCACCGGCAAGACCAGCACCATCGCCCACCGCGTGGCGCGCCTCGTGCGCGACGGCGCCGACCCCGCGCGCATGCTGCTCATCACGTTCAGCCGCCGCGCGGCGACGGAACTCGAAAGCCGCGTCGGCCGCGTCATCGCGCAGGAGCTCGGGGGCCGGGGACCGTCCACGCCCGTCGCGCTGCCGTGGGCCGGCACGTTCCATGCCGCGGGCGCGCAGCTCCTTCGCCTGTACGCCGAGCGCATCGGGCTGTCGCCGCAGTTCACGATCCACGACCGCGGCGACTCCGAGGACCTCATGGGACTCGCCCGCGCGGGCCTCGCCGTCGACACCTGGAGCGGCGCTTTCATCGAGCGCCGCGTGCGCGGCCATCTACTCCCGCGCCGTGAACGCGCAAGCGCCGCTCGCCGACGTGCTTCGCGACGCGTTCCCGCGCTGGGCCCAGTGGCGGGCTGAGCTCGTCGCGCTGTTCGGCGCGTACGTCGACGCGAAGCAATCGCACAACGTGCTCGACTTCGACGACCTCCTCTACTGGGACGCGATGCTCGGCGAGGCGGCGCTGGCCGAGGAAGCCTCCGCGCTCTTCGATCACGTGCTGGTCGACGAGTACCAGGACACCAACCGGCTGCAGGGCTCGATCCTCGCGCGCCTGCGTCCGGACGGCCGCGGCGTCACGGTGGTGGGCGACGACGCGCAAGCCATCTACGGCTTCCGTGCCTCGGACGTCCGCAACATCCTCGACTTTCCCACGCGCTTCACGCCGCCCGCGCAGGTCCTGACGCTCGACGTCAACTATCGCTCGGGCCAGGCCATCCTCGATGCTTCCAACGCCGTGATGTGCGACGCGGCGGAGCGATTCACGAAGGACCTGTCCGGCGTGCGCGGCGCGGGCGCGCGGCCGGTGCTCGTCACGGTCCGCGACGAGACCGACCAGGCGCGGTACGTCGCGGAGCAGGTGCTCGCCGCACGGGAGGAGGGCCTCTCCTTGCGGTCGCAGTCGGTGCTCTTCCGCACGTCGAGCCACAGCGCGCCGCTGGAGCTCGAGCTCGCGCGGCGCAACATTCCCTTCGTGAAGTACGGAGGCCTCCGCTTCCTCGATGCCGCGCACGTGAAGGATGTCCTGTGCGCGCTGCGCTTCGCGCACAACCGCGCCGATCGCATCGCGGGATTCCGCGTGCTGCGCGTGCTGCCGGGCGTCGGCCCCGCCATCGCGACGCGCATCCTCGACGCGCCGTCGCCGTCCCTGCCGGCGACCGCCGCGGCGCACTGGCCCGCGCTCGCGGAGATGCTCGATCGCCTCCGGCGGCCGTCGAGCCCCTGGCCCGCCGAGATCGACGACGTGCTCGCGTGGTACGCCCCGCACCTCGAGCGCATGCACGAGGACGCCCCGCTGCGCGCCCAGGACCTCGCGACGCTCGGGCGCATCGCCGCCACGTTTCCCACGCGCGAGCGCTTTCTCACGGAGATCACGCTCGATCCTCCCGCCGCGGCCGGCAGCACGGCCGACGACCCGCGCCTCGACGACGACTACCTCGTGCTGTCGACCATACACTCGGCGAAGGGGCAGGAATGGAGGAGCGTGCACGTCCTGAATGGCGTGGACGGCTGCATTCCCTCAGACATGGCCGCGGGAAGGCGCGAGGATCTCGAGGAGGAGCGCAGGCTCCTCTACGTCGCGATGACCCGCGCGCGGGACCGCCTCGCCATCGTGATGCCGCAGCGCTTCTACGTGACGCAGCAGGCGCGCGGCGGCGACCGCCACGTGTACGCCGTTCGATGCCGCGTCCTCACCGCGAAGGAGTGCGAGGCGTTCGACCACGCGACGTTGCCGCCGCCCGCGCCTCGCGCGTCCGCGGCGGCCCCGCGCGCGAGCGCGGTCGACATCGCGAGCAAGATCCGCAGCGCGTGGGGCTCACGCGCGTGAGGGCAACCGTTACTCGGGCACGCAGGCGATGATGCCCGGTCCCGCGCCTTCCGGCGTCCAGCCCAGCGCGATCATCTGCGCGAAGGTGTCCGGGTCCGTCATCTGGCGATGATTCGGCGCGCCGCCCATCCCGTTGTTGTAGACGCGATAAAGCGGCTTCGTCCCCGTCGGGCACGAGGCGTCGGCGTTGGGCAGGATCATGTTCATGACCTCCGCCTCGAACTGCCAGCTCGGGTTCGCCTTGACGGTCGTGCACTCGGACGCGAACGGCGTGTAGAAGTGCGAGCTCTTCTCGCCGAACGCCGTGCTGAAGAACCGGCACACCGGCACCGTGCCCTCGGTGCCGGTCACGAACGCATTGAACGAGAGCCCGGTGCGGGTCCAGCCCGCGAGCGTGCCGTTGTCGAGGAGCTTGATCTCGTTGGCGATAGCGGTGAAGAAGAAGTGATCGAAGCCCGCGTGGTAGTACTCGACCGCGCGCACGACCTGGCTGTTCGTGAGGGGGCCGGTACCGGGAGAGCGCACGCCGCCTGCCGCGAGGAACACCGCGGCATCGTAGATACCGTCCGCCGTGTCCGCGATCGCGATCTTCACGTGGTTGCTGACCCCCGGCGTCACGGAGGCGACGCAGTCGAGGGGCACCGTGAGCCCGTCCATCTCGGTGTCGCGCGTGCCGGTCTCGTTGTCGATGTAGAACGCGGGGTTGATCACCTTGTTGATCGAGTTGACCGCCACCGGCCGGCCGTTGAAGTTCGCGCAGTTGACGCCGTTGACGTAGATGGCGAGCACGTCGTTGTACTCGCTGCCCACGAACTCGTTGTATTCCTCCGACGCGAACACGAAGCGCACGGCGAGGGTGTCGCTCGAGGGGACCACGTCGAACTCGAGCACCGTGGCGTCGAACGTCTCGGCGCCGACGATGAGCCCCAGGTCCGCGTCGCCCGGCTGGCCGAGGTCGGTGCTCCAGCCGTCGCTCTGGTTGGGGCCCTGCACGTCGCCCGCGAGGCCGGTCGACAGCACGACGCCCGAGTCGAGCCCGAGGTCCACCTGCCCCCCGTTGAACGTGCCCGCCGCGAGCGGGTCGCCCGTGAACTTGGCGTTGCTCACCACGACGCCGGAACCCGCGATGGCCTGCGCGAGCTGCTGCGCGCTGGTGAAGCCGTTGACGCCGCCTATCTTGGGCACGATCTTGGGCGTCGTGCGGGGCGCGACGCGCGCCGCGCCCGCGTCGAGGGGAAGGACGAGCGAGAAAGCCAGCGCTAGCGCGGCGGGAAGCACGGGAGCGAAACGGGGGATCTTCATGGCGACTCCGGACGGCGGCGGCAGGCGGAAAGGTCGATTGTCCCCCGGCACGCGGGATATGACAATGGCATTGTACCCGACAGGTGCGGCGCGAAGGGCCCGCCTGTCCATCGGTTCCTGCGCGCTCGTCAGCCTGCCTTAGAATCGCGCGGCAGAACGTGCCGGAGGCGCCTGCGTGCCGCGGGCACGCGGCGGGGAGGCGGTTGATGGCGCTGGTGGGATTGCGGCCGAACAAGGCGCGGCTCGTCATGGAGAACGAGAAGCCGAGCGTGCTCGTCATGAAGGTGACGCTCGACGACGACGAGGCCGTCGAGCTTTCGACCGGTGGCTCGCTCGGCGACCTCGAGGGCGTGCTTCGCATCCGCGAGCGTCGCGACGACGCGCGCGACGACGGCGCCGTCGGCTCCCTCGTGTACGTCCCCGCCTCCGACCCCGCCGCGCACGCCGAGTCCGCGGCGATTCCCGCCAAGTTCCAGGTCAACGTCGCGATGTCCGCCGATCGCTTCGGCACGCTGTTGCGCGTCGCGAGCGCCGGCCGGCTGCCCGCGAAGTTCTTCGTCGACGCGGGTGCCCGTCGCGGCGCGGAGGCCAAGGCGCTGTCGCACCGCCAGCGCGGCGGCGCGCGCACGAAGGTGTGGGACAACGACGCCTTTCGCGTGTTGCCGGTGACCAACTTCGTGATGATCCTTCCCATCGACGTCCCCACCGCGCAGCCGTGGACCGGCCCTGCGCCCACGGAGGCGCCGGGCGTGAGCCTCGCGACCAACTCGCAGGTGGCGGAGATGATGGACGACATGCTCGTCTTCCAGAGCGACACGCGCACCACGATGTTCGGCCTCGTGTGCGTGGTCGCGGTCGTCGCGCTCGCGGCGCTGGCCATCGGGCTCGGCGTCTTCTTCCGCTGACTTTGCTATCCTGCGGCTCCCGCATACCAACGCAAGAAGACCTCCATGAACCACCTCGATTTCAACGGGCGCGCGGCCGCGATCACGGGCGGCGCGCAAGGCATCGGCCTCGCCGTGGCGCAGCGCCTGCTGGCGGGCGGCGCGCGAATCGCGCTGTGGGATCGCCACCAGGAGGCACTCTCGCAGGCGAAGGCGGCCCTCGGCGGGCACGTGCACACGGTGGAGGTGGACGTCACGAGCCACGACGACGTCGAGCGCGCCGCGCGCGCCACGGCGGAGGCCCTGGGCGGCATCGACGTGCTCGTATGCTCGGCGGGCATCACGGGCCCCAACGCGACGCTCGTCGAGTATCCCGTCGACGCGTGGCGGCAGGTGTTCGACGTCAACGTGCATGGCGTGTTCCTGTGCAACCGCGCCGTCGCGCCGATCATGCGCTCGAAGGGCTACGGGCGGATCGTCAACATCGCATCGGTGGCCGGCAAGGAAGGCAATCCCAACGCCTCGGCGTACAGCGCGTCGAAGGCCGCGGTGATCGGGCTCACGAAGTCGCTCGGCAAGGAGCTCGCTAACGCGGGCATCACGGTCAACTGCGTGACACCCGCGGCAGTGCGCACCGGCATGTTCTCGCAGATGTCGCAGCAGCATATCGATTTCATGCTGTCGAAGATCCCGATGGGACGATTCGGCAAGGTCGAGGAGATCGCGTCGCTCGTCGCGTGGCTCGCGAGCGAGGACTGCAGCTTCTCGACGGGCGCCACCTTCGACATCTCGGGCGGCCGCGCCACGTACTGAACGCCTGCGAAAGGCGGGCGGGAGCACGCGCACGGCGTGGCGCCGGCGCCGCGCCCTTGGCAGGCGGAAACGGCAGACCCCGAGGGCAGGGCAGAGCTTCCCTACACGGGTTCTCCGCGAACCTCGAGCGCGATCTTCCCCACCAGCGTGCCCGACTCCATGAGCGTGTGGGCCTTCGCGGCCTCCGCGAGCGGGAACGTGCGTGCGATCACCACGCGGAGGCGCCGCTGCGCGAAGAGCGGCCACACCTTCTCGCGCAGCGCCTGCGCGAGCGCGGCCTTGCGCGGCGCGGGGCTCGCGCGAAGCGTCGATCCGGTGACGGTCAGGCGCTTCACCATGATCGCGCGCATGTCGAGCTCGACCTTGCTGTCCTCGAGGAAGGCGATCTGCGACAGGCGGCCGTCGGGCGCGAGGCAGCCGATGTTGCGGGCGACGTAGCTCCCGCCCACCATGTCGAGCACGACGTCGACACCGGCGCCGCCCGTGATGCGCATCACCTCGGCGCTCCAGTCCTGCGTGCGGTAATTGATCGCGTGCGCGGCGCCCATCGCGAGGCAGGACGCGACCTTGTCGTCGGTGCCCGCGGTGGCGATCACCGTCGCGCCGTGCGCCTTGCAGAGCTGGATCGCCGTGATGCCGATGCCGCTCGTGCCGCCGTGGACGAGCACCGTCTCGCCGGGCTCGAAGCGCACGCGCGTGAAGAGGTTGTACCAGACGGTGAAGTACGTCTCGGGCACGCACGCGGCCTCGCGTGCCGAGAGGCCCGGCGGCAGCGGCATGCAGAAGGCCGCGGGGGTGGCGCAGTACTCGGCGTAGCCGCCGCCGGGCACGAGCGCGCAAACGGGGTCGCCGAGGCTCCATCCGGTCACGCCGTCGCCCAGCGCCGCGATGCGCCCCGCGACCTCGAGCGCGCAAACGGGGTCGCCGATGTCCATGTCCTTGCCGCATCGTCGCAGCACGCCGTCGCCCAGCGCCGCGGTGCGCCCTAGTACACGACTTCATCTCGGGCGAGAGCCATTCGCGCAGGCGATCGATGAGCGCGTCGTCCAGGTTGACGCGCCACTCGTCCGGCAGGCATCTCGCCCGCCAGGCGGTCGTTGCGGTACGACGACGCCATCTTGCTCGCCGCCGGTGAGGCGCGCGCTCGGCGAGGCGCGGACGCGTTGCCGTTGCACGCGATCTTGAGGCCGCGCGCGGCGGTATGCGCACCTCGATCAGCACGTTCTGGCCCGCAGCGACTCGCCGTCCTCGGTCATGCGAGCGGACCTTCCTCGGCGACTACGAGCTGGTCCTCGCGCCAGCACGCGTCGAGCGTCTCGTTGTAAACCATGATCTCCGCGGGCCGTCGTGATCACGAACGCCATCTTGCCGCATCGTCGCTGCGGACGATGCCCGCGACCAGCACGGTCGAGCGATCCTGCCGCGGCGCTGCTCGCGAGCGTGGTGCGCGTGATGGTGCCGATCTCCGCGGCATACGCGGCGAACGGATGCCCCGAGAGGTAGTAGCCGATCGCGCTCTTCTCGTTCTGCAGGCGCTCGGCCCGGTAGTCGCGCGTGGCCGCGAGCGACATCGCGGGGCCGGCGGTCTCCTCGCCGAAGAGCGACACCTGCGCGGCCGTGGCCTGCGCGCGCTCGGCCGCGTCGATCGCGATGCCGACCGTGGCCAGGAGCGCCGCGCGCCGGGGTTCGATGCCGAACGCGCCTGCCGACGCGCTCGACGGCGCGGCGGTTGACCACGCGCCTGTCGATGCGCCGGCAGAAGTCGAAGAGATCGCGGAACGGGCCGCCGTCGGCGCGCGCCTTGACGATAGCCTCGATGGCCGTCTCGCCCGTTCCCTTGACCCCGCCCAGGCCGTAGCGGATGCGCGTCGCGTCGACCGGCTCGAAGCGGTAGTTCGACGCGTTGACGTCCGGCGGCAGCACGGTGAGGCCCTGCGCGATCGAGTCGTCGCGGAGGAGCCGCACCTTGTCGGTGTCGTCCATCACGAGCGAGAGGTTGGCCGCCATGAACGCCGACGCGTGATGCGCCTTGAAGTACGCGGTGTGGTACGCGACGAGCGCGTATGCCGCGGCATGCGACTTGTTGAAGCCGTAGCCCGCGAACTTCTCCATCACGTCGAAGAGCTGCGTCGCCTTGTCTTCCTGCACGCCGTTCTTCGTGGCGCCGTCGACGAAGATGGTGCGATGCTTCGCCATCTCCTCCGGCTTCTTCTTGCCCATCGCGCGGCGAAGGAGGTCGGCACCGCCCAGCGTGTACCCGCCGATCTCCTGCGCGATCTTCATCACCTGCTCCTGGTACACCATGACGCCGTACGTCGGTGACAGGATGGGCTCGAGGCGCGTGTCGACGTACGCCGCGCGCCGCGCCCCGATTTGCGGGCGACGAAGTCCGGGATCAGCTCCATCGGGCCGGGACGATAGAGCGCGACGAGCGCGATGATGTCCTCGAAGCGCGTCACCGGCGCCTGCTTCAGGAGCTCGCGCATGCCGCGGGATTCGAACTGGAACACCGCGGCCGTGTTGCCCGCCTTGAAGATCGAGAACGCGGCCTGGTCGTCGAGCGGCAGCGCTGGAGGTCGATCGACGACGACGGTCGAGCATCTTCACGTAGCGGATCGTCCAGTCGAGGATCGTGAGCGTCGTGAGGCCCAGGAAGTCGAACTTGACGAGCCCCACCGCCTCGACGTCGTCCTTGTCGAACTGCGAGATGATCGCCTCGGCGTTGGACTGGACGTAGAGCGGGCAGAAATCCGTAAGCCTGCCGGGCGCGATGAGCACGCCGCCGGCGTGCATGCCGACGTTGCGCGGAAGGCCCTCGAGCTCCTCGGCGAGCGACAGGAGCTCGCGCACTTCCTCCTCCGCGGCCTCGCGC
This sequence comes from Casimicrobiaceae bacterium, assembly GCA_044225355.1. Lineage (GTDB taxonomy): Bacteria > Pseudomonadota > Gammaproteobacteria > Burkholderiales > Casimicrobiaceae > VBCG01. Next base: position 17,022 of record JBGAIS010000035.1, read on the forward strand.
TCGTTGATCATCGGCTCGACCTCGCGAGCGTAGATCGTGTTGGACTCGGGCTCGCCCTCGCGTCGCTTCAGCGTCACCACCTTGCCGGGCTGGAACGGGATGAGCTTGGCGATGCCGTCGACGAACGGATAGGGGAGGTCGAGCACGCGCCCGACGTCGCGCACCGCGGCCTTCGCGGCCAGCGTGCCGAACGTCGCGATCTGCGACACCGAGTCCGCGCCGTATTTCTTCTTGACGTAGTCGATGACGCGGTCGCGGCCGTCCTGGCAGAAGTCGATGTCGAAGTCGGGCATCGACACGCGCTCGGGATTGAGGAAGCGCTCGAACAGGAGCGCGTAGCGCAGGGGATCCAGGTCCGTGATGCCGAGCGAGTACGCGACGAGCGATCCCGCGCCCGATCCGCGGCCCGGTCCCACGGGCACGCGGTTGCGCTTCGCCCAGTTGATGAAGTCCGCGACGATGAGGAAGTAGCCTGGAAAGCCCATCTGCACGATGGTGGCCGTCTCGAACTCGAGGCGGGCCATGTACTCGGGCCGCTTGTGCTCGCGCGTGTCCGACGTCGTAGTAAGGCGCGCGCCAGGCGCAGGTCGAGGCCCGCGACCGCCTCGTTGCGCAGGTGCTCGTCGATGGTGACGCCGGCGGGCGTGGGGAACCCGGCAAGCGATTCTTGCCGAGCGGGATCGTGAGATTGCAGCGCTGCGCGATGGCGACGGTATTCGCGAGCGCCTCGGGGAGGTCGGCGAACTTCTGCGCCATCTCCGCCTGCGTGGCGAAATGCTGCTCGGTAGTGAAGCTGCGGGGGCGGCGCGTGTCGGCGAGGATGTGGCCCTCGGCGATGCCCGCGCCTCGTGCAGGCGGAAATCGTCGAGCTTCGCGAACTGGACGGGATGCGTGGCGACGATCGGCAGCGCGGAGCCGCTTCGCGGTGGCGACGGTGGGCGCGACGAGCGCGTCGTCGTCGCCGAAGCCCGCGCGCGCTGGACCTCGAGGTAGCGCTCGGGAAAGCGCGCGCCCACGCGAGTGCAGCACTGCGCGGCGCCCGCGTTGCCTCGTGAGCGCCGCGCTGACGTCGCCGTGGCGCGCGCCCGACAGCGCGATGAGCCCCTCGGTGCCTTCGTCGAACCACTCGAGGCGGAGCTCGGCGCGCCCGCGATGCTGGTTCGTTCGGAACGCGCGCGACAGCCAGTCGCAGAGCTTGAGGTAGCCCGTGCGATCGGCCGCGAGGAGAATCGCGCGGTGGGGCGAGTCGCGCTCGTTGCCGTGCGTGATCCACACGTCGCAGCCCGCGATGGGCTTCACGCCGGCGGCGCGCGCGCCCTTGTAGAACTTGATGAGCCCGAACGCGTTGGCGAGGTCGGTGATCGCGAGCGCGGGCATGCCGTCGGACGCCGCCGCGGCCACGGCGTCGTCGACCCGGATCGTGCCGTCGACGACCGAGTACTCGCTATGCGACCGCAGGTGGACCGAACGAGGAGCCGGCACGTGATGAAGCAGCGACGGGTGCCGCGGGGGAACGAAGAATTGACCGGAAGACCGCAGCGGACTGCTGGCAATTCTACTTCCGTATGATCGCGACGGATTCAAGCTCCGTGCGAGCAAGTCGTCGATCGCGCGCGATGTTCACGCGGCGCAGGACGTCTCACATCCCGCGTGCGCGCTCTGCGTAGCGGTCGCGGGCTGCGCCACCGCCACGCCGCCAGGGACACGCCGGCGCCGCCGGCCACCCCCAACGCCGCACCGCGCCCCTTACGGAAGCCGCCACCGCCCGTCAACCTGCAGGGCTTTCGCTGGCGTATCGGCAGGGTTTCGGCGACGGCTGGGCCGACGAGCCGCGGCACGGGAGAAGAAGGACCTGGTGCGCTTCAACGACGGCAATTATCGCGTGGGTTGGCAGGACGGCGTCGCGCAGTGCAAGGTCGAAGTGATGCCTTCCCCTCGGCGCGATGACGCCGTCGCGCTCGCAGTTCGTCGATATCCGCGGCCTGCGCTATCACGTGCGCACCTGGGGTGCGCGCCGGGCGCTGGCTCATCCTTCTCCACGGATGGATGGACGTGTCGGCGTCGTTCCGGTTCCTGGTCGACGCGCTCGCCGCCTGGCACGTGCTGGTGCCGGACTGGCGCGGCTTCGGGCTGTCGGCGACGCCCGCCGATGGATACTGGTTCGCCGACTGCGTCGTGCTGACCTCGATGCGCTCGTGCTGACGCGCTGGCGACGGCGAGCGCATCGTCGTCGCAGGCACAGCGCTACAAACGCCAACGTCACCGGCGTCTACTGGGCCGGAGGCCCCGGCGCGCGTCGCACGCCATCGCGCTCGACGCGTTCGGCATCCCCGCCGAGCCTGCGCGGAGGCACCAGCCAGCTCGCGCGTTGGCTCGACGCGCTGCGCGTCCCGAGGGCTTCGCGCCGTACCCGAGCGCGGCCCGCACGTCGCCGATCGCCTGCAGAAGACCAACCCGCGCCTGCCGCGCGACAAGGCTGAATTCCTGGCGCCGCACTGGGCGCAGGCGCAGCCGGACGGCACCGTACGCCTGCGGGCCGACGCGCGGCACAAGCTGCCCTTCCCGATCGCGCCCAGGAGACGTCTGCGACCTGGCGCGCGATCGAGTGCCCCTGCGCCGTGGGGTCGCGGCCGAGGACTCGCACATCGCGCGCTGGCTCGCCGAGGGTGCAGACGCGTGGCGAAAGCCAGCGCCGCTTCGCGCACGTCCGCAACGGCCGCCTCGCGACCGTCGCCGATGCCGGCCACATGCTGCATCACGACCAGCCGGACGCCGTGGCGCGGCTCATCGAAGACTTTCTCGCGTAGGCATCTCCTCGATGCACATCGAAACGCAGCGGCGCGCCGTGGTCCTCGTCGCCTACGCTCGTGGGGCCTCAACTGGGTCGTGATGAAGCTCGCGCTCCAGCACGCGCCGCCGGTGGTGCTCAACGTGCAGCGCACGTGGCTCGCGGTGCTCGTGCTCTTCGTCGCGCTCGTCGTGCAGCGGCGCCCGCTGTGGCCCACGTCGTGGCTCGCCGTCGTCGTCGCCGGATTTTTCCAGACCACCGTGAACTTCTCCGCGACCACCATGGCGCTCGCCGGCGGCGGTGCGGGCCGCACGTCGGTGCTCGTGTTCACGATGCCGTTCTGGACACTGCTCATCGCGTGGCCGGTCCTGAACGAGCGCGTTCGCGGCATCCAGTGGGTCGCCGTCGCGGCGGCGGTGGCGGGGCTTACGCTCATCGTCGAGCCGTGGAACTGGCGCGGCGACCTCCGCCCCAAGCTGTGGGCGATCCTCTCCGGCTTCGGGTGGGCGGCCGGCACGGTCGCGACCAAGTACTTCCAGCGCAAGCATGCGCTCGACCCCCTGAACTTCATCGCATGGCAGATGCTCGTCGGCGTGCTGCCCCTCGCCGTGTTGCCCTCGCTCCTCGACGCGCCGCCCGCGCAATGGAGCGTGACGTACGCGCTCCTCGTGCTCTACATCGCGGCCGTATCGACGGCGGGCGGGTTCCTCATGCGGATCGCGCCCGCGCGTGCTGCCCGCGTGGACCGCGTCGATCAACGTCCTCGCCATCCCGGTGATCGCGCTCGTGAGCTCGATGGCGGCCTCGGCGAGCCGACTCACCGCGGCCGAGTGGTGGGGCATCGCGTGCATCGGGGCCGGGCTCGCGATCGTGTCGATCAGCGCGTGGCTCGCGAGCCGGCGAGGCGGTGGAGGAGGCGCCCGCGCCTACGCCGCTCGACGGCGGCTGACGCGCCGCCGGGCCGGCCGTTAAGGCGACGGGCCCTCGCCCATCTGCGACTGCAGCCAGTTCTGGAGCCCCACCTTGCCGATGAGCTCGAGCTGCGTCTCGAGGTAGTCGATGTGGTCCTCCTCGGACTCGAGGATGTCCTCGAAGAGCTCGCGGCTCACGTAGTCGCCCACCGACTCGCAGTGCGCGATGGCCACCTTGAGCGCCGGATGCGCCAGCTCGAACTTGAGGTCGCAGTCCAGGGCTTCCTGGGCGTTCTCGCCGATCAGGAGCTTGTGCAGGTCCTGCAGGTTGGGCAGGCCGTCGAGGAACAGGATGCGCTCGATCAGCTTGTCGGCGTGCTTCATCTCGTCGATCGACTCGTGATGCTCGTGGTCGGCGAGCCGGTGCAGGCCCCAGTGGCGGAACATCCGCGCGTGGAGGAAGTACTGGTTGATGGCGGTCAGCTCGTTGGTGAGCACCGCGTTCAGGTGACGGATGACTTCGGGATCGCCGCGCATGAATGCCCCTGTCGGGAAACACTCCCGAAAGCAACGATTCTAGCGCAGGGCGGCGCGGGACGGCCGCGAGGGAGGGGTGCTGGCGCTAGTCGTCGCCGGCGCAGACGGGGGAGTCCGCGACGGCATCGCACAGCACGCTGCGCGCGCAGTCCGTGCAGCGGCTGCAGCACGTGGCGACGCCGAGCGTCGCGGACAGGTCCTCGAACGTGCGGATGCCGAGCTTCACGGCGCCGCGAATCTCGTGGTCGGTGACGGCATTGCAGACGCAGACGTACACGCGCGTGGGTCCCGTTCGAAAGTCAATGGCGCGATCCTAGCAGCCCTTTCGCATGAACGCAAATCATTCCTATTTCCTTTTGGTGTACCATCGCAGGGTCCGGTTTTTACCAAGATCAGGAGTCGATAGCCATGAATCAAAGAGGGGCTCTCGCCCGTCTGCCCGCGCTCGCGGCCGCCTCGCTCGCCGCGCTCGCGCTGCCCGCGGCGGCGCTCGAGTACCCGATCGGCAAGCCCCAGATCCGCGACGGGATGGAAGTCGCCGCCGTCTATCTCCAGCCCATCGCGATGGAGCCGCCCGGCATGATGCGCGCGGCCAAGGATTCCGACATCCACCTCGAGGCCGACATCAAGGCCACCGACGCCAACAAGAACGGCTTCGCCGACGGTACGTGGGTCCTGTTCCTCGACGTCAAGTACGAGCTCCAGAAGCAGGGCGGCAAGACCATTTCGGGCGCCATGATGCCCATGGTCGCGAGCGACGGCCCGCACTATGGCGACAACGTGAAGCTCGATGGCCCCGGCAAGTACAAGCTCAAGTTGACGGTCTCCCCGCCCGGCTCGGGCCACAGCCATTTCGGCCGGCACACCGACGGGGCGAGACATCGGCGTGGGCCCGTGGTTCAAGCCGTTCACGATGGAGTACGACTTCGCCTTCGCCGGCGTCGGCAAGAAGGGCGGCTACTGACCGTGCGCGGCCTGCGATTCGTCTTGTCGGCGGCCGCGCTCGCGGTCGCGTTGGCGGCGTCCGCGCAGGACATCGTCGTCTTCAAGATGGTCGCCAAGGACGGCAAGCTCGACCCGGCCGAGCTCGTGGTCCCGGCGGGCAAGCGGATCAAGATCGAGATCAGCAACGAGGGCACCACGCCCATCGAGTTCGAGAGCCTCGTGCTCAAGATCGAGAAGGTGCTGGGGCCGGGTGCGAAGTCCTCCGTGGTGATCAATCCGCCTCAAGCCGGGCGAGTATCCCTACTTCGACGAGTTCCATCCCGACACCTCCAAGGGCAAGATCATCGCGAAGTAGGCATCGGTCCATGGGCAACGCGATCTTCATCGTCTGGCGCGCGAGTCGCGGAAGCGCTCCTCGTCGGCATCCTCTACGCCTGGCTCGTGCGGCGTCCGGACCGCGTCGTCGGCATGCGCTATCTCTGGGGCGGCGTCGCCGCGGGCATCGGGCTCGCGCTCCTGCTGGCGGTGGCCATCCTGGGCCTCGCGCAGGCGTTGCCCGACGAGGCGCTCGACTACTTCCAGGTGGCGATGATGCTCGTGGCCTCCGCGTTGATCGTGCAGATGGTGTTCTGGATGCGCCATCACGGCCGGACGCTCAAGAAGGAGCTGGAGGCGCGCCTCGTCGAGCAGGCGTCGGCCGCCAACTGGTGGGGCATGCTCGTCGTGGTGGCGCTCGCCGTGGGACGGGAGACCGCGGAGACAGTCGTCTTCCTGTACGGCGTCGGGCTCGCGCAGCTCGGCACGTGGGAGCTCCTGCAGGCCATCGCGATCGGCCTTGCGCTCGCGTTCCTCACGTTCTGGCTTCTCCAGCGCGGCGGGCGTGCGCTATCGTGGCGCATGTTCTTCCGCGTGAGCGAGATCCTGCTCCTGCTCCTGGCCGGCGGTCTCCTCGTGTCCGGCGTCGACAAGCTCATCAGCCTCGGCGTGCTGCCGTCTTTCGGCGACCAGATCTGGGACACGAGCGCGCTCCTCGACGACTCGACCCGGGTCGGGCCGTTCGTCGCGACGATGACGGGGTACCGGCGCAGCCGTCGGTCCTGCCGCTCGGGTGCCTCGCGGTGTTCTGGGTCGCGGTGCTCCTGAGCCTGCGCCGACGCCCCGTGTGAGCGCCGCGCCGCCCGTCACGGCGCCGCCGCCGGAGGCGATGCCCCGGGGCGCGCTCAAAGGCGCGCTCGCCGCGTACGGCGAGTGGCTGCGCCGCCACGGACGCGCCCTGCGCGCGCTCCAGTGGGTCGTCGTGGTCGTGTACGCCGTGCTGGTCGCGGTGCCCGCCTTCCTTCCGCTGCCGGCCGACGACGCGCGCGCTCGACAACCTCACCGTCTTGCGCAGTGGGCCTGGGCCGGTGGCCGCTCGTGATCCTCTCGATGTTCGTCGCTGGGCGCACGTGGTGCGGCGTCTTCTGCCCCGAGGGCACGCTGACCGAGGCCGTGAGCCGTTTCGGCCTTCCACCTCGCGCCGCCGCGCTGGCTGCGCTGGGCGGGTTGGCTGTTCGTCGCGTTCGCGATGACGACGGTCTTCGGGCAGCTCGTCAGCGTTTACCAGTATCCCAAGGCCGTGCTGCTCGTGCTCGGCGGCTCCACGCTCGCGGCCATCGCGGTGGGGCTCGTGTACGGCCGCGAGAAGCGCGTCTGGTGCCGCTACCTCTGCCCGGTCAACGGCGTGTTCTCGGTCCTTTCGCGCGTGGCGCCCGTGCACTTCGGCGTCGATCGCGCGCGCTGGGCGGCCAATGCGGGACACGTCACGATTCACCCGGTGAACTGCGCGCCGATGGTGCGCATCCGGCGCATGACGGGCCCCTCCGAATGCCACATGTGCGGGCGCTGCAGCGGTCACCTCGATGCCGTCTGGCTCGCACCCCGCGCGCCCAATCGCGAGCTCACGGAGCTCCGCGCGGAGGAGGCGTCGCGCTGGGACGCGATCCTCATCGTCGTCGGCGTGGTGGGTATCGCCATCGGCGCGTTCCAGGAGCGCGAGCCCTGGTTCGTGCAGGTGAAGTCGCCGCCGTCGGCTACGTCGTCGAGCACGTGGCCGGCCTGGCCCTCGAGACCACCGCGCCGTGGTGGCTCCTCACGAACTATCCTGAAGTCAACGACGGGGTTCACGCGGGTTCGACGGCGCGCTCATCGTGGCGTACATCGCCGCGGCCGCCGCGGTGCTGTCGACAGCGACGTTCAATCTCCTGGCGCTCGCCGGCAGCGCCATGCCCTCGGCCCGCGCCGCGCATACGTGGTGGCTCTCGTACGCGCCCGTTGCCTGCGGGCCTTCGGGGCAGTTCCTCGGGCTGTCGAGCCTCACCACCACGCTCGCGAAGGCGGAAGGCCTCGACCTGCACTGGGTGCCTGCGGCGCGCGCGCTGGTGCTGGGCGCGCGGGGGCGGCGTGGAGCGCGCGGCCTGCGTGTGGCGCATGCTGGCGCCGGCGCGCTCGACGGGGCGGCGCATCGCGGCGTTCGCGTGCTGCGCGCTCGCCATCGCGGTCATCGGGCGCGTGGTCGCTCCTGTTCTTTGCGGGGGATCCGGAAAGCAGGGAGGCCGCAGGGTAGAATGCGCGGCTTGCCTGCTCCCAGCACGCCGCACACGCCGATGACCCAGAAACCGCGCCTGACTTGACCAGGCTCAAGAGGCGACCTGGCGCCGATCCGTTCGCGCCGCCGTCGCCGCTGGATCTGGATCGGCCTTTTCGCCGTCGTCATCGCGGCCGGCGTCGGCTGGTACGCCGCGCAGCCTGGCCCGTCGCCGTCACGACGACCCCGATCGTCACCACGTTCCCGTCGCAGCAGTTCGTCGTGCTCAACGCCACGGGCTACGTCGTCGCGCAGCGCAAGGCCGCCATCTCGTCGAAGGCCACGGGACGTCGAATGGCTCGGCGTGGCCGAGGGCTCGCGAAGGCGGCGACGTGATCGCGCATCGACGTCCGCGACGTCGTCGCGCAGGCACAAAGCCTGGCCGCCAACGTGCGCGCCGCGAAGGCCGCGCTCCTGGCAGGCGAAGGCCGAGGAGACGGACGCCGTCGCGCAGCTCAAGGGCAGCCAGGATCTCCTCGTCGAAGTCGTTCGTCTCCGCGGCGTCGGTCGATACGGCGAAGGCTCGCGCCGATCGCGCGACCGCCGCGGTCGCCAACGCGCAGGCGCAGATCAACGCGGCCGAGGCGGTCGCGCGCAACTCCGACGTGGCGGTCGACTACACCGTCATCCGCGCGCCTTTCGACGGCGTGATCCTGTCCAAGAGCGCGAACGTCGGCGACATCGTGACGCCGTTCTCGAGCGCCACCGACTCGAAGGGCGCCGTGGTCACGATGGCCGACATGAGCACGCTCGAGGTCGAGGCCGACGTGTCGGAGGCCAACATCGGCAAGATCAAGGTGGGGCAGCCCGCGGAGATCGTGCTCGACGCGCTGCCCGACTCGCGCTTCCGCGGTCGCATCAGCCGCATGGTGCCGACCATCGATCGCGCGAAGGCCACGGTGATGACCAAGGTCAAGTTCGACGAGATCGACCCGCGCATCCTGCCCGAGATGAGCTCCAAGGTGAGCTTCCTCTCGCAGGAGGTCACGGCCGAGCAGCAGAAGCCGCTGGTAGCGGTCAACGCCGACGCCATCGTGCAGCGCGACGGCCGCACCGTCGTGTTCGTCGTGCGCGACGGCAAGGCGGTGGCGGTCCCCGTCACGCCGGGGATCAAGGTGGGCGACACCACCGCGATCACGGGCGCGGTGAAGAGCGGTGAGCGGGCGGTGGCGCATCCGCCCGAGACGCTCGTCAACGACGCCCTCGTCAAGGTTGCCGCCAAGTAGCGCGGCGGCGACGCCGCCGACCACGATGAACGAGGCCACGCAACCGGAGGCGCTGGTCGAGATCCGCGCCCTGTCGAAGCACTACATCCGCGGCGACCAGGTCATCCCGGTGCTCGAGGACATCAACCTCGACGTGGCGGCGGGCGACTTCGTCGCGCTGATGGGGCCGTCCGGCTCCGGCAAGTCGACGCTCCTCAACCTCATCGCGGGCATCGACAAGCCGTCGTCGGGAAGCATGCTCATCGCCGGCATCGACATCGCGCAGCTCACGGAAGGCGAGCTCGCCGCGTGGCGCTCGATGCACGTCGGCTTCATCTTCCAGTTCTACAACCTGATG
>JBGAIS010000284.1:0-3124 GCA_044225355.1 Casimicrobiaceae bacterium
TTGGGCGGCCTTCGCGGCGAGGAGGTCCATCAACGTGGGGCTGAGGTAGTCGTACGGCTCGAGCCCTTTCTCCTTGAGCGTCTTGCGCACGTCGGCCATCCTCGACGGCGGCGTGCCGCTCTCGATGATCGATGACACGAACGCCGCGAACTCCGGACCCTGCCATCCCGCGTCGCGCGAGAGCTCCGTGTGGATGAAGTCGAGGCCGTAGAACGCGTGGTCCTTGTTCTCGATGCGGCCGAACATGTGCGCGCCGCACGCCCTGCAAGCGTGCCGTTGAATGGGCGCCTTCGCGTCGACGATCTCGAGCTTCTCGCCGTGCGCGGTCACCGCGAGCTTGTCGCGCGGGACCACGCCCACGACCGAGAACGACGCTCCCGCGGGCTTCCAGCATTTGGTGCAGCCGCACGCGTGGTTGAACGCGACCTGCGCGCCCACCTCGACCTCCACGGGATCGCTCTTGCACAGGCAGCGCAGCGTGCCGCCGGCGAAGCCTTCCGCGCCCTTCTTGACGCCGCCGTCGACGGCCGGATGAATGGCAGTGCTCATGGATCGTCCTCCTTGCGTTGCGTTGATGACGCCGTCAGTAGTGGATGACGGAGCGGATGGACTTGCCCTCGTGCATGAGGTGGAACGCCTCGTTGATGCCGTCGAGGGGCATGGTATGCGTGACGAAGGGCGCGAGCTCTATCTCGCCCTTCATTGCCTCCTGCACCATGCCGGGAAGCTGCGAGCGTCCCTTGACGCCGCCGAACGCCGTGCCCTTCCACGTGCGCCCGGTGACGAGCTGGAACGGCCGCGTGGAGATCTCCTGCCCCGCGCCCGCGACGCCGATGATCACCGACTGGCCCCATCCGCGATGCGCGCACTCGAGCGCCGCGCGCATGACGCCGACGTTGCCGATGCACTCGAAGGAGTGATCCACGCCCCAGCCCGTCATCTCGACGATGACCTGCTGGATGGGCTTGTCGTGGTCCTTCGGGTTGATGCAATCGGTGGCGCCGAACCGCTTCGCGAGCTCGAACTTGCCGGGGTTGGTGTCGACGGCGATGATGCGCCCGGCCCTCGCCTTGCGCGCGCCCTGGATCACCGCGAGGCCGATGCCGCCCAGGCCGAACACCGCGACGGTGTCGCCCGCCTGCACCTTCGCCGTGTTCTTCACCGCGCCGAGTCCCGTCGTGACGCCGCAGCCGAGGAGGCACACCTCCCCGTGGTTCGCCGAGGCGTCGATCTTCGCGAGCGAGACTTCGGCCACCACCGTGTACTCGCTGAACGTCGAGCACCCCATGTAGTGGTAGACCTTCTGGCCGTTGTACGAGAAGCGCGACGTGCCGTCCGGCATGACGCCCTTGCCCTGCGTGGCGCGCACCGACACGCACAGGTTCGTCTTGCCGGATTGGCAGAAGAGGCACTGGCCGCATTCCGCGGTGTAGAGCGGGATGACGTGGTCGCCCGGCTTGACCGAGGTGACCCCCTCCCCCACCTCCACCACCACGCCCGCGCCCTCGTGACCGAGCACGCAGGGAAAGAGGCCCTCGGGGTCGTCTCCCGACAGCGTGAACGCGTCGGTGTGGCACACGCCCGTGTGCGTGATCTTGACGAGGACCTCGCCTTTCCTGGGAGGCTCGACGTCGATCTCGACGATCTCGAGCGGCTTGCCGGCGGCGAACGCGACGGCGGCGCGGGATTTCATGGGGCAGGTCCTCCTGGTTCGAAGTCGTTACGACAGCGGTCGACAGCCGCCGTTCACTTGAGATAGCTGCGCACGAGCGCCGTCATGTCGCTCACGCGCTGCGCGTGGCGCGAGTCGCCGCGGGCAGACCCGAACTCCTCGCGGATGTGCGACTCGAGCACCTCGGACATGAGGCCGTTGACCGCGCCGCGGATGGCCGCGAGCTGCTGCAGCACCGCGCTGCATTCCACGCCCGCCTCGAGGGCGCGCTCGAGCGGCGAGCGCTTTCTTCTTCTCGGCGGGAGAATGCGGCACCGGGCGAGTCTATACTGTAGGCCAGTACTCTATCAAGGCAGACGGCATGAGCAAGGCGCGCCTCATGGAGATGTTCTCGCGGATGGTCGAGGCCAAGGACATCGACGCCTGCCCGCGCTATTACCATCCGCAGTTCGTGCTCGAGACCAACGGGCATACGGAAGGCTACGCGGAGTTCCTCGAGGGGCACCGTCGCGTCTATGCCACGCCGATCGATTACGCCATCCGCTATGACCATTCGACGTGGGTGGAAAGCGCGGACCGGGTGGCGGTGCGGATGTGGATCACCGTGTCGCGGCCCGGCGAGGCGCCCCGCGAGCTCGAGGTGATCCTCGTCGCCACCTATCGCGACGGACTCATCGACCGCGTGGTCGAGCTCACGTGGCCCGACTGGACGAAGGTCGCGGCGCTCGACTCGTACGTCGCCCCGCCCGCCGGCGGGTGAATCGTCAGGACGCGAATCGCCTCGCGCCCGCGACGCACGCCACGGCCCCCAGCGTCACCGCGAGCATCGTGGCACTGACCGTCTCGCGCAGGAGGAGCGACGCGAGCGCGAGCCCCAGGAACGGCTGCAGGAGCTGGAGCTGGCCCACCGCCGCGATGCCGCCCTGCGCGAGCCCGCGATACCAGAACACGAAGCCGATCAGCATGCTGAAGAGCGAGACGTAGGCCAGGCCCATCCACGCCGCGGCCCCCACGCCCGCGAAGGTCGAGGGCATCGAGGCCAGCGCCAGCGGCAGCATCACGGGCAGCGACAGCACGAGCGCCCAGCAGATCACCTGCCAGCCGCCGAGCGTGCGCGAGAGGCGCGCGCCTTCCGCGTATCCCAGCCCGCAGACGACGATCGCGCCGAGCATCAGCGCGTCCCCGCGAAGCGAGGCTTCGACACCGCCGGCGGCGGCGTAGCCCGCCACGAGCGCGCTGCCCAGCAGCGAGAACGCCCAGAACGCCGGGCGCGGGCGCTCGCCACCGCGCAACACGGCGAAGATCGCCGTGCAGATCGGCAGGAGCCCGATGAAGATCATCGAGTGCGCCGAGGACACGTACTGAAGCGCCATCGCCGTCAGCAATGGAAAGCCCAGCACCACGCCCACCGCCACGACGACGAGCGAGCGCACGTCGGCCGCCGCGGGACGC
>JBGAIS010000285.1:0-3113 GCA_044225355.1 Casimicrobiaceae bacterium
AAGGCAGGCTGCCGGCGACGACGACGGAGCCCGCCGGCACGCGGCCGTAGGTCATCGCGCCGGTCGCGCGGTCGAATATCTTGGTGCTCTGCCCGATGAACACGCCCATCCCCAGCACGGAATTCTCCTCGACGATCACGCCTTCGACGACCTCCGATCGCGCGCCGATGAAGCAGTTGTCCTCGATGATGGTGGGGTTGGCCTGCAACGGTTCAAGCACGCCGCCGATGCCCACCCCGCCGGAGAGGTGCACGTTGCGGCCGATCTGCGCGCACGAGCCCACGGTGGCCCAGGTGTCGACCATCGTGCCTTCGTCGACGTAGGCACCGATGTTGACGTACGAGGGCATGAGCACGACGTTGGGCGCGACGTAGGCACCGCGGCGCGCGACGGCGGGCGGCACCACGCGCACGCCCGCCTTGGCGAAATCCTGGTCGCCGAACTGCGCGAATTTCGTCGGGACCTTGTCGAAGAAGCGGAACGGCACGTCGGGGCCCGACAGGCCGATGCCCGCGTTGTCCGAGAGGCGGAACGAGAGCAGCACGGCCTTCTTGATCCACTGGTGCGTGACCCAGCCCTCCGCGGTCTTCTCGGCCACGCGGAGGCGGCCCGCGTCCAGCTCGCCGATGACGTGGGCGACGGCGTCGCGGACCTCGGCGGGCGCGGCGGAAGGGGAGAGCGACGTGCGCGTCTCCCAGGCGGCATCGATGACGGCGGCGAGCTGGCTCATGGGATAAGAGGCAAAAGCCGTAAGTATAGCGGGGCGGCCCTCCCACGCTTTCTGCTTGCGTCCCAACGCGTCCCTGATCCCACGGGGTGCGGGGCTGACAATGGGGTCAGACCCCATTTCCCGAGGTTCTCTCAGAAATGGTGCCAGGCCTGTAATGGGGTCTGACCCCATTTTGCGGGCTACATCGCCTTGAACCGGGACGCGAAGGTCCGCGACACCGGCAGCTTCTCCGGGCGGTTCTTGAGGAGGATGAGGGGCTGGTCGCGCCAGTCTCGCTCGACGCTCGCGATGGCGCGCAGGTTCACGATCGTCGCGCGATGGATCTGCCAGAAGCCGTCGGGATCGAGCTCCTCGTAGAGCTCCTTGATCGGCTTCTTGATGAGCGCGTCGCCCTCGGCCGTGACGACCTTCGTGTACTTGTCCTCGGCCTGGAAGTACAGGACGTCGTCGATGGCGATGAGCTTCATCGACGCCCCGAGCGAGGCGCGGATCCACTTGAGCGCAGTCCCGCCCTCGCGCGCGGCGAGCCTCGACAGGAGCGCCGTCAGGTCGGCTGGAGGCGCGTCGGCCTCGCGGCGCAGGCGCTCGACGACCTTGGCCATGCGCTGCGGCGTCACGGGCTTCAGCACGTAGTCGATGGCGCCTTCCTCGAACGCCGCGACGGCGTACTCGTCGTAGGCCGTGACGAACACGACGTGGCAGCGCCCGCCGAGCGCGTGCGCGACCTCGATCCCCGAGCGCTCGGGCATGCGGATGTCGAGGAACGCGACGTCGGGCCGATGCGCCTCGAACAGCGCGATCGCCTCGGCGCCGTTGCTCGCCTCCGCGACGATGCGAAGCTCGGGCCACGCCTGCGCGAGCCGCAGGCGAAGCTGCGCGCGCAGGAGCGGCTCGTCCTCGGCCAGGAGCGCGGTGGTCATCCGCGAACGGACTGCAGCGGGTCGCGCCCGGGCGCGGGCATGACGACGGCATCGTCGCTTGCGAGGTCGGCCGCGAGCGGCACCGCGAGGGTCGCCCGCGCCCCGGACGGCACGCCGCGCTCGAGCGAGAACTGCGCCTGCGTGCCATACAACGCCGCGAGTCGCTCGCGGATGTTGGCGAGCCCCACGCCGTGGCCCGGACGGCTGGCGGCGCCGAGCCCACGGCCCGTGTCCTCGACCGTGACGACGAGCATGCTGCCTTCGCGCCGTGCCCGCACCGCGACGGTCCCGCCCTGGGCCGCGGGCTCGATGCCGTGCTTGATCGCGTTCTCCACGAGGGAGATCAGCATGTTGGGCGGAAACGGATGCGTCGCGAGGTCGCCGGGGACGTCGATCGTGAACGCGAGCCGCGGCCCCATCCGCATGCGCAGGATGTTGAGGTAAGCCTCGGCGAGCCCCGCCTCCTTGCCGAGCGTGGTCGACGACGCGCGCAGGTGCGGAAGCGCTGCGCGCAGGTACTCGATGAGGTGCCCGAGCAGGCGATGCGCCTCCCTGGGGTCGGTCTCCGTGAGGAACTGCACGGACGCGAGCGTGTTGAACAGGAAATGGGGCTCGACCTGGGCCTGCATGAGCTTCAGCTCCGCCTCGATCGCCTGCTTCGACAGCAGGTGCCGCTCGGCCTCCGCCTTGTGAAGGGCGACGGCGGACTGCGCCTCGCGCATCTTCACGTAGAAGAAGAGGCTCACGAAGAGCCCGTTCGCGAAGCCCGCGAACACGTTCCACCCGAACATCTCCTTGCGCGCCAGCACGTACTCGATCGAGTAGCCCTTCACGACGATGGTCAAAACGAGTCCTGCGAGCGTGCCGATGGCCACGGCCAGGAGGAGGCGCGGGATGGGCCGCGGCTGCGCCCACGGCGCGGCTGCGTTGACGCAATAGGCGATCGCGAAGCCGTAGAGCTGCACGGTGAGGAGCGGCTGCCAGAACGGCCGCGAGTCGTCGATCCATAGCACGGCCGCGATGCCGGTATTGATGGCCGCGAGGAGCAGCACCGTGCTCCACTTGAAGACGAACCCGCGGGCGAGCGTCCGGCGCAGGGCGGCTACGCGCGAAGGACGGGGGTGGCGAAGATCCATGGCGGCCATTCTAGGCCGCGCGGGCCGGGCCCGGGCGGAGCGCGACAGGACGCCGCCGGCCGGGACGAAGCGCCGCGGGAAGGCGCCAGGGGACCGGTCGAAACCGCGTCGTCGCCTCGTTGGAACACGGGGCTTCGCGTGCGCGCAGGCATGCCACGCGAGGCCGCGGCCGCCGCAGGCCGCGTAGCCCATGTGCGCCGCTACGCCGGCGACGTCGCCTCGGTGAGTCGCCGAGTGCACGAGACGAGGCGCGTCACCGCCTCCGTGCACTCGGCCTGGGTCGCGACGAGCGCAAGCCGGACTCGGCCCTTGCCCGGATTCGTCCCG
>JBGAIS010000036.1:0-17314 GCA_044225355.1 Casimicrobiaceae bacterium
CCGCGAAGCAGGTACACGAGGATCAGGATGGGAATGGGCACGCCCACCAGCCAGGCGAGGATGTAGCCCCATTTGCCTTCCTGTCCCCGGCGCAGGTACCGCCGGCCATTGCTCGCCATCGTCTTGAGCCTTGTCATTTCGTTGTCTCCTCCATGAGCGACCGCGGCGTCAGGCCGCGGTCGAGACCGCGAGCTCGGTGCGCACGGGCAAGGTGAATCCGTTCGCCGGATCGTCGATCGCGTCGAACGACACGACCGGCATGCCCGTGCGGACCGGTCCGAAGATGGTGGCAAAGGACACGTCCGCGGCGTCGCGTCCGGTTCCGATGCGGATGAGGCCCGTGACCGGCGAGATGCCGGTCGCGTCGAAGAGATACCAGCGTCCGCCGATCATCACTTCCGCGTAAGCGTGAAAGTCCGGCGGGCCGAGGGAAGGATCGGCGCCGTAGTCGACGCCGGTCACGAATCGCGCGGGATAGTTGAGCGCGCGGCAGTAAGAGATCATCGTATGCGCGAAATCGCGGCACACGCCGCAGCCATCGCGAAGGGTGTCCACGGCCGTCGTGCCGCTGTGCGACACGCCGATGCGGAACGCGATGTTGTCGCGGACCCAGTCGCGCACCGCGCGCACCTGGGCGTAATTGCGGGGCATGGCGCCGAAGATCTCCCACGCGCGCTTCTGCACGACGTCCGAGGGGCAGTAGCGGCTGGGGTAAAGGTAGCGCAGCGAGCTCACCGGCAACGAGGAGGGCCATTCCGCCTCGACGTGCGCCGGGTCGACGATGCGATGCGTGACCTCGACGAGGCTCGTGTAGCGCACGTCCACCCTCCCCGCCTCCATGCGAAAGGCCGCGATGCGGTTGCCGCTCGACGGATCGGCGTCGAGCGTCCAGGGCACCGACGGATCGATCTCGAAGCTCTCCTCGACGACGGCCTGGCACGGCGTGCGCGCGGCGTGGACGTTGAGGAGGAAATCGGACGTGCCGCCGACGTCATAGCGCAGGCTCACGTTGTAGCGGATGCGGACACGGCTGCCGCTCGTTTCTTGCGGATTGAATCGCATGGGTCGCAATGGATCGTTGGGAAGTGGGATGGAGATTCAGCGCGACGCGACTCGCGCGTCGGCAACGTGACGCGGCGGAGCGTCACGCAAGAGATCTTTTCCGACCGCCACGATCCGGTCTTTCAGGGCGTGGATCTCGACGGTCGGAGGGGTGTACAGGCGCATGGCGGGCGCATCGGGCCGCGCCTGCAGCGCAGCGAGCGCGATCGCCGCCACGCACAGGGCTTCGAGCCAGGTGATGCGCATCGCCCTTTAGCCTCGTCAGGCGGGCGGGCCGCGGCGGATGAGTCCCGCCACCAGCGACACCACGAACAGCACGAGGAACACGAAGAACAGGATCTTCGCGATTTCCGCGGCGCCCACCGCGATGCCGCCGAATCCGAACAACGCGGCGATGATGGCTATGACAAAGAAGATGGCGGCGTATCTCAACATGACAAGTCCTTTCGATCGAACGCGCGTTCGGCGCTATTTTGGTGCAAGGTCCCCATGAGCAGCCTGGGGCGGCGAAATCTTGGGACGAAGCAATGCGGGCTGCTCGGCGACATCGACGGTGGCGACGTTCACGGTCGTGTCGACGTCGCTCGCGTCCTCCGACGTTGCGTCCTCGATCGAGCGACGCTGCTGCGCATCGCGCGAATCGCGGGGGACCGCTCCACACAGGTTGCCGCTGGTGACCATCGCATCGCCCTTTCGTTGCGGTTGCTTCGACGTACGAGCGAGACTTTGAGGGTTGCGGGCGTTCGCCACGATCGGTGCGCTGCGGATTTCGGTGTGGGGCGGGTCCTACAGCCGCTCCCCTGTCCTGGCAAAGGACGAAAAAGAGGCCAGGGTTCACACCCCGGCCTTTGAGTTCCGGTGCGACAGATAGAGGAGTCTGCGCGGCACCGGCGAGGGAGAGAGGTGCGCCGGAACGGCTCCGGCGCACGCCACCGCTTTACGTCTTGCCGTAGCGGGATTTCGCGTCGCGAACGCACGAGTCCTTGGCGTTGCCCGCGAGCGCGTCGCATTTCTCGACCGCGACCTTGTAGTCGGCGTCGCGCTTGTCTTCCATCGCTTCCTTCTTCGCGTCGGCGGTCTTCTTCATCGCGTCGTGACTCGTATCCGAGGCGACGCGATCGACCTTGGCGTCGGCCTTCGCCTTGACGAGCGCGGCCTTCGCTTCCTTCACGCAGACATCCTTCTGGTTGCCGGAGACGTCGTCGCACTTCTCCTTCGCCACGTCGTACGCGGCGTCGGCACGCGCCACGCGCGCGGCCTCGCGCGCCTTGGGCGTGTTCTCGTAGGCAGCCTTCGCGTCGGCCTTGGCGACCTTCTCCTTGCCCTTGGCCTCCTGCATGCAGATGTCCTTGGCGTTGCCCGCGAGAGACTTGCACGCGTCCTTGTCCGCCTTGTATGCCGCTTCCGCGCTCTTGTTCGCCTGGTCGCGAGCATCCTTGTTGCCCGTTTGCGCCGCGGCACCACCCGCGAGGCACAGCCCCGCGGCGGCGAACAGCGCGATCAACGTGTTCGGCAATTTCATGATGAGCTCCGTTACTGGTACTTGCGGAGGTCGTCGTCGCGGAACGTGTCGCCGAACTTCGACACCTGCTTCTCGGCTTCGTCCTTCGTGATCCCGTACTGCTCCTGGATCTTGCCGACGAGCTGGTCACGCTTGCCCGCGATGACGTCGATGTCGTCGTCGGTCAGCTTGCCCCACTGCTCCTTGACGCGACCCGTGAATTGCTTCCAGTTGCCTTCGATGCGGTCCCAGTTCATGTCGTATCTCCTCGTTGAAGTTCGTCGAGCGACCTCGCCCGATCGCACTACCTTTTGCAACCCGTGTGCCAGGTCGCGATGGTGTGTCTTAACAAGCACCTTAGCATCATCGCGCCCTGCGTGCGGAGCAACGCGGGGAACGCCCCCATGTAATTCGGGAACGCGATGTAGGAACGCTCGCAGGCGCGATTCGGACACGCACCGATGGGACCTCGACGCGATGCACCGCATGATCGAACGCGTACGAGCATTTTTCACGATCGTTCAAATTCATCATCGCGCAACACGTGACCGAGACCCGCATGAAGACCAAGCCCAGGCCTGCCAGCGCCCCTGCCGCGCTTCCGCTTCCCCACGAGCGCGACGAGATCGCGAGCGGCGGCGCACGCAGGAGAAGCGCCATCGTGCAGGCCGAGCGGGACGTGCGCCGCGGGCTCGTCGACACGGACAACTACACGCGGGCACGCGACGTCGCGGCGCTGGCCCCGGCCCCCCGCAAGCGCTCGTCACGCCGCTAGCGCTTCGCTCGTTGGAGTAGAATCGGCGGGCCACTTGGCCTTCCTTGGTGCGTTGCCCCGCGCCTTCGACGCCCGCCGTTCTCGTGCACTCGCCCGCCAGACGCCGTACGCTCGCGGTGCTCGCGACGCTTCCGCTCGCGAGGCGTTCGCTCGCGCAGGCAGCGGAGCCCAAGTCCATCACGCTGATCGTGCCGTCCGCGCCGGGCGGCTCGGCGGACGCCCTCGGCCGCCTCGTCGCCGATGCGCTGTCGGGCATCATGGAAATCCCGGTTCGCGTCGACAACATCCCCGGCAACAGCGGCGTCACCGGTACCAACGCCATCGCCACCGCGCCGCGCGACGGGTCCGTCATGGGACTCGCGGTGAGCTCCGCCATCATCGGCGGCCGCCTGCTCTCGCGAAGCGCGCAGTTCAACCCGAGCGAGGATTTCGACTGGCTGGGCATCCTCGGCACGTATGCCAACGCGATGGTCGTGAGCTCGCGCTCCAACTACACGACGCTCGAGCAATGGGTCGCGGCCGCGCGCGCGTCGCCCACGCCGTTCACTTACGCCACGTTCGGCACGGGCACCGCGGGACACCTGGCCGGCGCCTTCCTGCGCTACGAGCAGAACGCGAATCTCACGCACGTAACGCTGTCGTCGGTCGACGAGGGCTACGCGCTTCTCTCGGACGGCCGTATCGACGTGCTGTTCGACGGCGCGCCGAACGCGGTCGTGAAGATCCCGCGCACGGGGCATCGCATCATCGCCGTCACGTCGGCAGGGCGGTTGCCCGGGCTCGCCGACGTGCCTGCGTTCGGAGAGCTCTGGCAGCAATCGTTCGTCGTCTGGATCGGGCTCGTCCTGCCGACGGGCGTGCCCCCGGCCACCTACGTGACCATCGCGTCGGCGGTGAGCGTGCTCCTGAGCGAGCCCCGCCACGCGGACACCATGCGCGCCGCTGGCCTTACGTACATGGGGCTGTCGGGTGCGGGCACGCGCACGTACGTCGAGGCAGACTTCATTCGCAACGCGAAGCTCATCGCGCGCCTCAACGACGAAGGCCGGCGCAAGTAGGGCCTCACCGTGTCGGCGCCGCGCCGACAGCGTAATCCGCGCGCGTCCGAGCGCATCGCGCGCGCCTTTCGCGAACAATCGATCCTGCTGCCCGCCCAAGGCCGAGACTTCTTGCCTCGGCAGGCGAGGCGGGCATATCTCCCACTTACGAAAGGAGCACCCACCATGAATGCATCCTCGACCGTCGCGAGCACCAACAACGCGGTGTCCGGCATGGCCGATCGCGCGCACCAGGCCGTCGACCGCGCCGCCGACAAGGCGACGCCCGCGCTGGAGCGAGTCCGCACCGGCGCGCACAATACGATCGACAAGGTCGCCGACGGCGCGGCGTGCGGCGTGGACTGGGCGGCGGAGAACACGAAGGTGATCGCGCGCAGGAGCGGCGAGCTCACCGAGGTGGCAAGCGGCTACGTGCGCGAGAAGCCCCTGGTCGCAGTCGCCGGGGCCCTCGCGCTGGGCTACCTAGTTGGACGCCTGATGCGCTGACATAGAAGGCGCTTCAATCCATACCGGAACGCTTACGGGGTCGAAGTCGGCCCACGAGGCGTTCCGCCACATTCCCTCCGCCTCCTCGATCGACCGCGCGCCGTGACGGCGCAGCGCGGCGAGCACCGGCTCGCGATGCGTGGGCGAGACGACGTGCGCGGCAAGGCGAACGCCGGCCGGACGCGCCGGCGTTTCCGCTTCCGGGGTGTCGCCGAGCTTCGTCACCGCACCGTGCAGCGAGCCCGTATAGGCACCGACGGCGAGTCCCGCCGCTGCAGCCAGCGGGCCCACCACCGGAATGGCGGCGGCCCCGAGCGCCAGGCCAGCGACGCCACCGAGCGCCGCGCCCGCCATGGCGCCTTCGTCGCCTTTCCTCGCGCCCGCATCGGCATCTTCATCGCCGCCCAGCGGGGCGCGATCGTGCTGGCCGGGCGCATTGAGCGCGAAGATCTCCATGTCGCATTGGGCGATGCCGAGTGAGCGGAGCTCGAGCGCCGCGGATTCCGCGGAGTCGAAGTCGTCGAATTGACCTACCAGGATATGTGCCATGTTCAAGCGGCCTTGAGCTTCATGGAAAGACGGGCTTTGGCGGCCGTGAAGCGGCGGCCGAGCGCTTCGCGCCCGTCGTCGTCGAAGTGATCCTCGAGCGCGGAGAGAAGCCGCTCGTGATCGCCACCCACGTGGTGCTCGATGAGGTCCAGCAGGACCTTGGCGTGGGCCTTCCATTCGTCGGTCTCCGTCTTGCGGCTCTTGAGGAGCTTGTCGAGGAGATCGTCCATCACGCCGTGCTCGACGTAGCCTTCGTACGCGAGGTCGCGGAGCTCCTGCTCGGAAAACTTGAGCAGGGCATCGTAGACCTCCTTCTCCTCGGCGCGCGAGTGCACGACGAGCGCCGGCTTCAACTGCCGGAGGAGCGCGCGACGCTCGTCCCCGCTCTCGGATTCGTACATGTCGCGCGACAGCTTGAGGATCTCGTCATGGTCCTGCCTCAGGAGCGTGCGGATATCACGTGCATTCATGGTGGGGGCTTCCAGCAAGAGCTTGATTTCGTCGACGAGGGTCATGATTCTTGGCGGTTCGGTTGAGGTTCGGCTGGTTTCCCGCGGCGTGACGGCCTTCATGGCAAGCCTCGCGCCCTACTTGGGCTTCGCGTCCTTGGCGGCGTTCTCGACGGCCTGGCCGGTGGCCTTCACGTCCTTGCCCGCGCCTTCGACCGTGTTGCAGGCGGAAAGCGAGATCACGCAAAGGCTTACGAGGGCGATCCACAGCGTTTTCATGGCGTCTCCTTTCGAGTGGCTACGTGGGTCAAAGTTCGCGCCTCGCCGGCCCCGAGGAGCTCGCTCAGCGGATTGAGGAATTCCACGCGGTCGCTGATGCTCTTGACCACGGCGATGATGGGGAGGCCCAAGAGGAGGCCCCAGCCGCCCCAGAGCCATCCGAAGAACAGCACGCCCACGAAGACGGCCACGGCGTTCATCCGCACGGCGCGCCCCTGCAGCCAGCTCTGGAAGCCGATGCCGATGGCGGTGGACAGCGTGATCACCACGGCCATCGCGAGAAGCGCCGACCCGATGCTGCTCGAGTGCAGGAACATGGCCACGCCAATGCCCACCGTCGCAATGGCCGCCCCCGCGTACGGAATCGCGTGCAAGAGCCCGTTGGCGGCGCCCCACATGCCCGCGTTGGGCAGGCCCAGCACCGCGAGCGCCGCCCACGTGATGAGCGCGATCAGCACGTTCGTGAGGAGCAGCGTCACGAGGTACTTCTGCACCTGCGTGTCGATCTCGTTCAGGACCTCGACGGTGACGCGCCGGCGCGCGAGCGAATCGCCCGCGAGCTTCGCGACCTTGCGCCGGAACGTATCCCCCGAGGACAGCACGAAGAGAGCGAGCACCATCGCGAACGCGACCTCGGTGAACACCTGCATCGCCTTCGCGGATTGCTGCTCGACGAAGCTCTGGAACTGCGCGGCCACGCCGTCCTTCGGTGCGGCGGCGGCCGCAGCCGGCTTGCCCGACGCCTCGGCGGCCGCGCGGTCGAGCTCCGCCGCGGCGGCCTTCACGTGCGTCATCGGGCCCGGCACCCTGGCCGCATCGTTCACCGCCACGCGAAGCTTGCGCGCGGCACCAGGAAGCTCGGCCACCGCTGCGCTCACGTCGTCACGAATCGCGTAGCCCACGGCCGTGAGGAGCGCGACGAGCACGGCCATGACCGCCGCGGCGGCGACCGGCCGGGGCAGGTGCCAGCTCTCGAGCGCCGAAACGAGTGGCCGCAGGGCGTAGCTCAGGAGGATGCCGGCAACGACGGGCACGAAGAACGACTCGGCGATGCGCGCCGCGCCGACCACCACGACGACGGCGACGATGATCGCGGCGATCTCGATGGTGGTAAGCCTGGGCGCGATGGCCGGAATGCTCGCCACTGCCGCAACCTCGGCGGCGGCAGCGCGCTTCACGGCCACCCGGGCGGTCATCGTCGCTCGCTCGACTAGTGAGTGGCGGACGAGTCGCCGCCAGCGAGGCCGTTCAGCACCTCGCGAACACGATGGAACTCGCGCGCCTTGTCGAAGAAATAATCGGCGCCGAGCGCGAGGCTGCGGTCCCGGTACTGAGGGAACGCGTAATTCGTGAACACGATGATCCGCGTGTTCGGCGGTCGCACGCCCTTGGCGAGCGACTTCAGGAGGCCGAGGCCGGTGCCTTGCTTCAACTGCAGGTCGAGCACCGCCACGTCCCACGGTGTGTCGCGCATCGCGGCCAGCGCCGCCGGCTCGGACTCCACCTGCTCGACGATCTCGACGTTCGGTATCTCGGCCAGCGACTCAGCGAGCCGCGCGCGAATGATGGCCGAGTCCTCGACCAGGATCACCCGCAGCTTCGGCGCGCCGGTCGATGGCTCGTGCATGGGAGTGTGTGCCCGCGCGTGTTCGAGATTGGACATGTCCATGACGGGCGTCCGGTGCTTCCAGCCCCCGGCCCCCGCCACCGCGATCGCATCCGCGAGAACGGTAGCGGGCGTGGGGCGGCCCGGAGGTCGGCGTTCGTCCGACATCGCGGCCGCGCATGCCGGCGGGTTGTGGCGAGGGGCACGCATCAGTCGATGAGCCCGTTCTTGATCGCGTAGTAGGTGAGGTCGGCGTTCGACTTCATCCCCATCTTCTCGAGCACGCGCGTCCGGTACGTGCTGACGGTCTTGACCGACAGGTGGAGCTCGTCCGCGATCTTCGACACCGCGGCGCCGGCCGCGATCTTGCAGAAGATCTGGAACTCGCGCTGCGAGAGCTCCCCGTGCAGCGGCTTGTCCGCGTCGCCCGTCACGCCGTCGGCGAGGATCTGCGCGAGCGCGGGGCTCACGAACTTGCGCCCGCGAACCACGGTTCGGATGGCCCCGACGAGCTGGGTCGACGCGGCCTCCTTGTTGAGATAGCCCGCCGCGCCCGCGCGCAGGAGGTTCACGGCGTACTGATCCTCCGCGTAGCCCGAGAGCATGAGAATGGGGAGGTCGGGACGCGCCTGCTTCAGCGTCTTGAGCGTATCGATGCCGTTCTTGTCGGGCATCGAGATGTCGAGCAGCACCACGTCGAACTCCGACGCCCGGGCGAGTTGGATGGCCTCGCTGCCCGTGGCCGCCTCGCCCGCGACCTGCATGTCGGGCTGGTCGGCGATGAACTGCTTCAGTCCAGCGCGCACGATGGCGTGGTCGTCGGCGATGAGGATTCGAATCATGGTCGAAGGAGACGTCCGTGGTTGGCCGGAAGCGGTTGCGGTATGCGAAGTGGCGTAGCTCAGGGTGCTCATAGCGAGACCGTCGCGATGGGGGCGACGCCGGCTTGGTACTCGGCGAGGCGGTTGTAAAGGGTCTTGAGGCTCACGCCGAGCATCACGGCGCAGCGGCGCTTGTTGCCTTCGCACAAGTCGAGCGTGGCGTAGATCGCCTTACGCTCGATCTCGGCCAGCGGCGTCCCGACCGGGACGCGCAGGCAGTTTTCGGGGGTTTCGGTGCCGTCGAGGCCCGCGAAGTCCAGGTCGATCTCGTCGTCGGCCAGGATGAACGCGCGCTGGACGGCGTTCTTGAGCTCGCGGACGTTCCCCGGCCACCGGTGCGCGCGGATCGTCATGATCGCCTGGCGGGAGAACGACTTGTGCACACCCTCCTGCTCGTTGAGCTCGGCCAGGAAATGCTCCGCCAGGAGCTCGGCGTCGCCGTCACGCTCGCGCAAGGCCGGCAGCGAGATGGGGAATACCGCGAGGCGGTACATGAGGTCCTCGCGCAGGTGGCCGCCGGCCACGGCCTGGCGGGGATCGCGGTTGGTGGCGGCGACGATGCGCACGCGGGCACGGATCTCCTCCTCGCCACCCACACGGGTGAAGCGGCCCGTCTCGAGCACCCGCAGGAGCCGCACTTGCATCTCGGGCGCCATTTCGGTGACCTCATCGAGGAACAGCGTGCCGCCTTCCGCGCGCTCGAAGCAGCCGCGGTGCATGCGCGCCGCCCCCGTGAACGCGCCCTTTTCGTAGCCGAAGAGCTCGGCCTCGATCAGGTTGCCCGGAATGGCGCCGCAGTTCACCGCCACGAACGGGCCCTTGGCGCGCTCGCTGCGATCGTGGATCGTGCGCGCGACGACTTCCTTGCCGCTGCCCGATTCGCCGACAATGAGCACGGTGGCCGACGTAGGGGCGACCTTGTCGATGCGCCGGTAGACTTCCTGCATCGCGGGAGAGCCGCCGAACAGCGCGCCGAACCTGCCCTGCGCAGGCGCGGACGCCGCTCGTGCGGCCGCCAGGAATGGCAGGCTCACGATGTTGCTGGGGGATTCGTCTTGCATGCCTCGCCTCGCCTCGTCTTGTTATGAGTGAAGCCACTTTAGGCAAAGCGCGGGGCACCCCGCATCGGCCGGCGGCGGAAAGCCCTGTCGGATTCATCCTACACTCGCTCCCTCGGACGCGGCGAGGGTCGTCCTACAAGATCGGCGGCCCGGAGGGGGCGGAATGAACCGATTCGCGACCGGCCGCGCCGTCCGCGCGCTGCACTGGATCGGCATCGCCCTCATGGTGGGCGCTGGGCTTGTCGTCGTCGGTGGCATCGCCTTCACCGCCAGCATCGATGCCCTCCTCACGGCGTCGCTGGTGGCCGTCGCCGCCTTCGCGCTGCCCGGCGCCGCGGCCTGGGGGCTGTCCCGATGGCTGGCCGGCGTGGCGCGGCGGATGGAGGAGCGCGCGGTGGCGGCACTGCGGCCCCCGCCGGACGCGCAGGACGGCCGGATTGCGGACGTCGCCCGCCGCTACGGCATGGCGCTCGCCGCCGTCCTGGCCGCCTGGGGCGCGCGTGCCGCCCTCCACCCCTACGTCCCCGACCAGGTGGCGTTCACGACGTTCTACCTCGGCGTGGCCGTCGCGGCCTGGGTGGGCGGCGTGGGGCCGGCGCTCCTCGCGACGGTCCTGTCGCTCGTCATCTGTGCCTCGCTGTACGTCGCGCCCGCGAGCGGATCGACCGGCGCGGAGGTCTCGCGCTACGTCCTCCTGGCGCTTCTGGGGCTCGTGTGCGTCGGCATCGCCGCGCTCCTCATCACGCTTCGGGACGCCCTGGCGCGAAGCCAGCGCCTCGCGGCGAGCCTGCGCCGCAGCGACGAGGCGCAGTCGGCGAGCGACAACCGCCTCCGCATGCTGGCGCAAGCCGCGCCGGTGCCGCTCTTCATAGCCGATCACCTCCTGTCGTGCACCTACTGCAACCAGGCGTGGCTCACGATGCGCGGGAGGACCCTCACCGAGGAAATGGGACACGGGTGGTGGGACGGCGTGCACGGCGAGGATGTCCCCCGCCGGCGGGAGGCGTTCTCGCGCGCGCTCACGTCACAGTCGACGCAGGAGGTGACGTATCGGCTGAGGCATGCCGATGGCGCGTTCCGGCCGGTTCGGGAGGTCATCGCGTTCAGGCGGATCGCGAAGGGCGAAGGGGTCGAGCTCCTGGGGGCCTGCTGCCCGCGCGCGGATGACCCCGCGGGGCCGGGCGAAGCCGGCGACTGATCGCGCGTCGGCGCGCTACCGACAGCGCGTCGCGGCGTCCGCCGATACGTGCCCGCCGGACCCGGGTCGAGAATCCGTTCCCACATCCGGCAAAACGCCGACTGCGAGGGAACCATGGATGCAATCGCCCTGCGACCTACCGCCGTTCGCGGCGCGGCGACACGCGATGCGCTGCTCGACGCCGCCGAGGTGCTCGTGGCCCATAGCGGCTTCACGACGCCTTCCCACCGCATGCTCGCGGCCGAAGCGGGCACACACGTCGCGCTCGTCAACTATCACTTCGGCAGCAAGGACATGCTTTTCGAGGCCGCGGTCGAGCGTCGGGCGCCCCGGTTGAACGGGCTCTGGCGCGACGCCCTGGCGGCGATGCGCGCGAAGCCGACGTGGTCGGTCGGGGACGTCCTGGCGGCGTGGTGGCAGCCCTTCGCCGAGCTCGACATGCACCGCGAGGAGCGGTGGGGCAATTACCTTTGCACCTTCGCGCGATTGGCGTCGGCGTCCGACGGCGAGTCGTGGTACCAGCGGTACTTCGGCATCGCCGATCGCGATTTCCACCAGGCGCTGGCGGAGGCGATGCCGCATGCCGCGCGCGAGGACCTCGAGGCGGGCTTCCGCTACGCGCGGAGCCTCTTCGCCGAGATCCTGCTGTATCGATGCGGCAAGACCGGAGGCACCTGCCGTCCGCGGGGATACCGCGACGACGACGTCGACCGCGCCATTCGCTTCATCGAGCAAGGTCTGCGAGGCGTCGCCCACCGAAGCTGACCTGGAAACGGGGTCTGACCCCATTTTGCCGCCACCCCCTCGAAATGGTGCCAGGCCTGTAATGGGGTCTGACCCCATGGGTGGCATTCGAAATGGTGCCAGGTCTGTAATGGGGTCTGACCCCATTTCCGGGTGGCATTTTTGACAGGGGTGCGGCGCGGCAGCTTGTGCCACCATGAGGGATCGTCCCCGACGCGGAGATCCCATGCGGTCGATAGGCCTTGGCTTGGGCGTGGCGCTTGCGGTGGGATGCGGGCTCGGAGGGGCCGATCACGACGCCTTGGCCCAAACTGCGGGCCAGGCGGGCAAATCGATGGTCGACGAGCGCGGCCGCGACCCGTTCCTGCGCAGCCTCGTCGACGCCACCGAATCCGCCGCCGGGCTCAATGCGTCGCGCATTACGCCGGGCTGGTCCATCCCGAGGAAGGATGCGCCCTTCGTCTTCTACGGCAAGGACGAGTACACCTTCGACCGCGTCCTGTGCGAGCGCAACGATGGCGTCCGCCTCATCGCGATGGGCAACGACCGCGGCACGCTCTCGGGCGGCGAATGCCGCACCAGCGCGAAGCGCGTACGGAACGCCGCGCTCGACGCCAAGGCCGGGCTCGCCCGCGCCATGCAGGTGGTGCGCGAGAACATCCCCGATCCCGACAAGGCGATGCGTACCTTCGGCTGGCAATGGACGGAGGCACCGGCCCCGGGCGGCGGGACGATCTACACGTTCCCGCTCATCGCGATCGGCCACGGGCTCCTGTGGGCCGACACCGTCGTCGTCGTCGACGCGCAAGCCACGCGCGCGACGTTCGTCCAGGCCGACCTCACCCTGCTGTGCGACCCTTCATGGAACCTCAAGACACCGCTTTGCAGCGATCGCGCGAAGACGCTCACCGCGATCGCCACGACGCTGCACCGACGCTAGGACGCCTCCGGCCCCAGGACGTCAGCCCTTGGGCTTCATCCTCTTGCGCAGCTCCTCGCACGGGTCCGGCCGCGCCTGGCGCTCGGTGACGACGTACGCGTCGAATTTGTCGACGCCGTCCGCCTCCTCGAGGAGCGCGATGCTCTTCGACGCGTGCGGCAGCCAGTGCGGCACCGCGATGTCCTTGCGCCCGTGCTCGTTGCCGGTGAGGAGCACCACCGATTCGTAGGGCGCGATGGCCACGGCCAGCGTGCGATCGCGCTCGACCTGCGCGCGCGCCATCCCCGGCAGCGCCTCCGCAGGCAGCAGGTCGCAGTGGCCCTTCTTGACCGCGACGACCTGCGCGTCGAGGATGGCCGGCGGCACGTCACCCGCGGGCGCGCCGCCGGTGGCCACCTTCATGGCGCCGGCGCGCGACAGGTTCGCCGCGACGATGGGCAGGTCGTACTCGAGCGCGAGCGCGATGAAGGGCTTGTACATCGCCCACCCCCAGCTCGACGCGCCCTTGCCTTGCGCGATGAGGTAATCGACATCGCCCGGCTTCTCCTTGCGCGCGCGGTCGATCGCGTCCTGGTTCTCGCGGTCGAACTGCTCGAACGCGATCGCCGGGCGCGCGCCTCGCTCGACCACTTTGCGCAGCGCAGCCGCGCGCAACGCGTGCTGGACGGCATTGTCGTGTACCTCGCCCAGCACGATCACCTTGGCGCCCTGCATCGCGTCGGCGATGGCATCGGCGGTGGGGGGCACCTGCGTCGCCGCGCGCGCCGCGACGGCGGCGGCGCAGAGCAATATCGTCAGAATCGTCTTGGTCATCGTCATCGCATTGCGGCGGTGGCAATGAGCATGCCGTCGGTGAGCGGATGGGGCAAGACGTGCGCCGCCACGCCGAAGCCCTCCGAGATGATGGACGCCTGCAGCACGTCCGCGGGTGCGCCTTGCGCCAGCACTCGCCCCTTGTGCATCAGGAGCACGCGATCGGCGTAGCTCGCGGCGAGGTTGAGATCGTGCAGGATCGCCACCACGCCGATGCGCCGCGTGCGTGCGAACTCGCGCGACGTCGCGAGCAGCGCGTGCTGGTGCGCGAGGTCGAGCGCCGCGGTGGGCTCGTCGAGCAGCAGGAAGCGCGGATGCGGATACTCGACTTCCCACAGCTGGGCGAACGCGGCAGCGAGGTGGACGCGCGCCTGCTCCCCGCCCGAGAGCGTGGCGACCTCGCGCTCGGCGAGGTGCAGGGCGTCGGACATGACGAGCGCCGCGTCCGCGATCTCGCGATCCGGCGCCGCGTGCCAGCGGCCGCCGCTCGGATAGCGCCCGAACGCCGCCACCTCGCGGGCGCTGAACGCGAACGCGATCTCCGGCCGTTGCGGCAGCACGGCGCGCAGTCGCGCGCGCTCGGCGAGCGGCCAGTCGAGCACGTTGCGTCCCGCCAGCATCACCTCGCCCGTCACTCGCGCGCGCGGCGACACGCGGTCGCCGGCCAGCAGGCGCAGCAGCGTCGACTTGCCCGCGCCGTTC
This sequence comes from Casimicrobiaceae bacterium, assembly GCA_044225355.1. Classification (GTDB taxonomy): domain Bacteria; phylum Pseudomonadota; class Gammaproteobacteria; order Burkholderiales; family Casimicrobiaceae; genus VBCG01. The sequence continues at coordinate 14,105 of JBGAIS010000036.1, forward strand.
TCGCCCAGGACCGCGAGGAGCTCGCCCGGACCCACCGCGACGGAGACGTCGCGCACGATCGAGCGATCCTCGATCTCGACGGTGATGCCTTTCGCCTCGAGCATCGTCACAACCCCGTCTGGCCGCGCCGGTGGAGCAACAGCGCGAGGAAGAACGGCGCCCCCAGCCCGGCGGTGAGGATGCCGATCGGCAGCTCCGCCGGCGCGACGATGGTGCGCGCGAGCGAGTCCGCGAGCACGACGAGCACCGCGCCCAGGAGCGCCGCGCCCGGCAGCACGACGCGATGGTCCGGCCCGCACGCGAGGCGCACCGCGTGCGGCGCGACGAGCCCGATGAACCCGATGACGCCGGTGGCCGCCACCAGCGAGCCGACGGCGAGCGCGGTGAGCACGATCGCGATGCGCTTCACCGCCGCGACGTGCACCCCGAGGTGCCCCGCCTGCGTCTCGCCCAGCGCGAGTGCGTTGAGCGGCCGCGCCAGCACGAGCCCCGCGAGCGTGGCGAAGAGCGCGAGCGGCACGACCGCGGCGAGCATCGTCCATGTCGCGCCGCCGAGCGAGCCGAAGTTCCAGAACGTGAGGTTGCGAAGCTGCTCGTCGTTGGCGAGGTACGACAGGAACCCGACCCCCGCCATCGCGAGCGCGTTGAGCGCGATGCCCGCGAGCAGCATCGACGACAGCGAGAGGAGCCCGCCCGCCGCGCCGATGCGGTACACGACGCTCGTGACGACGAGCGCGCCCACGAACGCCGCGAGCGGCAGCGTCCACGGCCCGAGCACGGCGGTGACGCCCGGCAGCCACGTCGCGCCCAGGACGATCACGAACGCCGCCGCGAGCGCCCCGCCCGACGAGACTCCGATGAGCGTCGGATCGGCGAGCGGATTGCGGAAGAGGCCCTGCATGAGCGCGCCCGCCACCGCGAGCCCCGCGCCCGTGACCACCGCGAGGATCACGCGCGGCAGGCGGATCGCCCGAAGCACCGCGGCCTGCTGCGGGTCCACCTGGCCCACGTCGACGCCCGCGGCGCTCGCGAGGATGCGCAGCACGTCGAGCGGCGCGATGCGAAATGCGCCGTGACCGATCGAGAAGATGGTGCAGGCCGCCAGCAGCAGCGCGAGCCCGGCCACCGCCGGTCCCGCGGGGAATCGCCTCACCGCTCGAGGCGACCGGCGCCGGGCACGTCATCGTCCCGGCGAGGGCTCGCGCACGTGGAAAGGCGCACTAGGGAAACTCTGCGAAACCCCGCGAGTCTGAGCGATCATTCGGCGAATGGGCGCTGACGCGGGGACCAAGGCTATGAAGCAGACGACGCTGGGCTCGACGGATTGGGCACTCAAGACCAAGGTGACGCGTCGAGGCAAGTTTCTGGCCGAGATGGACGCGGTGATCCCGTGGGCGCGCTTGCTGGGAGTGATCGAGCCGCACAGCCCGCGTGCGGAGCAAGGCCGCCCTTACCCGCTGCCGCGGATGTTGCGAATCTACTTCATGCAGCAGTGGTTCAATCTGTCCGATCCGGGGATGGAAGATGCGCTGTACGACAGCGAATCGATGCGCCGCTTGCCGGGATCGGTCTGACCAAGGACTTGGTGCCGGACGAAACCGCGATCCTGCGCTTTCGCCATTTGCTGGAGAAGCATCGACTCACCGAGCAGCTTGTTCGCGGAGGTCCGTCAGCTGCTGGAAGAGAAGAAGCTGTTGCCGAAGTCCGGGACCATTGTGGACGCGACGATCATTGCTGCGCCGCCGTCGACCAAGAATGCGGCGCAGGAACGCGATCCGGAGATGAAGCAGACCCGCAAGGGCAAGCAGTGGCACTTCCGGGATGAAGGTACACGTCGGCACTGACCGGCGGGGCCTGGTGCACAGTGTGGTGACCGGGCCGGCGTCGGAGGGCGATATCACCCGAGTCGATGACTTGCTGCATGGGCAAGAACGCGAGCTCTTCGGCGACCAAGCGTACTGGTCCGAGGACCACCGGCAGCATTGCCGGGAAGCCGGGATTGCTTACCGGGTCAATCGCCGGGCCAAGCCGGGGCGCGTCCTGACCGCGCACGAGAAGCGGATCAACCGGACTCGCTCCCGCCATCGCGCGTGTGGCGAGCATGCGTTCCACGTCGTGAAGAACCTGTGGGGCTTCACCAAGATAGTGCTATCGCGGCCTGTACAAGAACACGGTGCGGGTGTTGACGTTGTTTGCGCTGTCGAACCTGTATCTGGCGCGGCGGCTGTTGGTGCCGCCACAGGAGTGGTGTGCCCAATGAACGAGGTTCGCAGGTGATAAGGCAACAAAACGCCCCGCGTCGCGGGTCTAACCGGCGCCTCGAAATAACTTCGCCTGCGCGCCGCCCTCTTTTCGCTTGCGTGACTGGTTTCATGACCGGTTCCGCAGAGCTTCCCTAGCCGGCCTTCAGCGTGCCGAAGCCCTGCGCCAGGTCGCGCACCGCCTGCGGCATCCGCGGCCCGAAGCCCAGGAGGTAGAGCGCGTCCGGCGCGATCACGCGCTTCGCGCGTCCGGCGGGGGTGAGCGCGAGCCCGGGCCGCGACAGCAGCACGTCGACGCTGCCGAGCGCCTCGATGCCTTCGCGCGTGCACAGGATGACGTCGGGCGCCGACGAGATGGCGGCCTCGGGCGACAGCGGGCGGTAGCCCGTGAAGCCCGTGAGCGCGTTGGTGCCGCCCGCGTAGCGGATCATCGCGTCGGCCGCCGTGCCGGCGCCCGCGACCTGGATGTTGTTCGCGGCGTGCGAGAGCACGAACATGACCTTGACCGGCGCGGACGGCTCGCGGATGGCCGCGCGCGTGTCCTTCCACTGGGTGCGCAGCGCGTCGCCTAGCGCCTTGCCTTCGCGAGGCAGCGAGAGGCTCGCCGCCACCTGGTCGACGTTGGCGACGAGCGACTCGAAGGTGTGGTCTCCGCTCGTGCGCACGATCGTCACGCCGGCCGCGGCGAGTTGCTGCAGCGCCGCCGCCGGACCGGCGTCCGCGCCCGCGAGGAGCAGCGTCGGCGACAGCGCGAGGATGCCCTCGGCCGACAGCGCGCGCTGGTAGCCCACCTTGGGAAGCTTGAGCGCCGCCTCCGGGAACGTGCTCGTGGTGTCGGTCGCGACGAGGAAGCGCTGCGCGTCGAGCCGATAGACGATCTCGGTCAGCGCGCCGCCGACGGTGATGACCCGCGGCGTCTTCTGCGCGCGCGCAAGCGACGGCGCGGCCA
>JBGAIS010000036.1:17355-28081 GCA_044225355.1 Casimicrobiaceae bacterium
CGTGAGGAAGCGGCGGCGGCCTGCAGCCGGCGTCACGACGGAAGGCGCGCGATGCCCGCGACCAGCGCCCGCCAGTCCTCGAGCTCCGGCTTGCCCGGCTTGCGCTCGCCGAAGAACATGGCCATGGTCTCGCCCTGCGCATCGAAGAGCTCGATCGACGTCACCACGCCGTCGGTCGTCGGCTTCTTCACGACCCACGTGGCCGCGATGCGGTCCTCGCGCATGTGCAGGCTGAAGCCGGGGTCGAGCACGTTGAGCCACGTGCCCATCACCTCGACGCGCTTCACGGGGCCGGTGTGGATCTGGATCATGCCCGGGTTGCCCACGAAGCACATGATCGAATGCCCGCCGGCGGCGGCTTTCTCGAGCATGATGCGCGCCGTGTCGTTGCCGACGCGATACGCGAAATCGGGGGGCGCGAGCCGCAGCGCCTGCGTGCGGTCGAGGTTGAACTTGCGCAGCAGCGGGAAGAACTCGTGCGTGTCCTTCATCGACATCCACGCGGCGTGGAAGGCCGCCACGTCGACTTGCGCGTCGGGCGTGAACGAGGCCTCCGGGGCCGTCGCGGAGAAATCGTCGCCGGCGGCCTGGTTGTCGTGCGCATTGCCTTCGACGAAGCTGAACCACGCGGTGAGGTCGGACTCCGGACGCAGGAAGACCTTGTGCACGGCGTTGCCCTGGGCGTCGTAGACCTGAAGGCTGCGCTGCTCGCCCTTGTCGGAGTCCTCCGTGACGGCGTACGCCTGCTTCCAGCGAAGGTAGAAGATGCGAAGGTCGATGGCGGGGCCGAGCGCGAGGCCGACGAGCCCCTGGTGCGACATGTCCTCGTACTGGCCCGTCTTCTCGTGCACCGTGGTCTCGTTGCGCGTGAGCGCGAGCACGGGGCCAAGCATGGGCACCTGCTCGAACATCTCGGGCCACGGCCCCTTGAGGCGGACGGCCCTCAGCGAGCCCCTCGCCCCCACCGCCGCCGCGATCGCCGCGCCCTCGGGCACGCCCAGCTCCTGGGCGGCGTCGCGGTGGCGCATCTTGCGCTCCTTGCGCAGACCCAGAAATCGGTCGTAGAGGACGCCGGGGTTGCCGGCGACGGGTTGGAGGGTCGAGGTCTGCATAAAGTCTCCGAGAGCTTCAGAACGCGAGCTGCACGCTCACGCTCGCATTGATGCCGGGCTGGGTATACCTGTCGATGCTGGACGCGCCTTGCGCCAGCACCGCGGTGTTGACGTCGCCCCACTGCCAGTACTTCTTGTCGAACAGGTTGAAGACGCCAGCCGCGATTTTCGCATTCTTGCTGAAATTCCAGTAGCCCGTCAGGTCGACCAGCCCGTAGCCTGGGGTCAAGAAGGGGTTCACGCCCCCCACGGGCGCCGCGCTGGTCTTGCGCTGGACCATGGTGAAATTGAGCGCGCCGCCGTAGGTGCCGTAGGTGGCGGTGGTGCCGTCGTAGCGAACGCCCACGACGCCGGTGAGGGGGTTGACCGAGTTGAGCGTCTCCCCCGTATCCGTGTCCTCGCCATTGGCGTACGCGACGCTGCCGGCAATCGAGAAGTTGGGGTAGAAGAGCCACTCGCCCTTGGCTTCCGCGCCGTAGATGCGGACGTTGCGGCGGTTGATCGACTGGAACGTGAACGCGAAGCCCGGCACGCAAAGCGGGTCGGCCGGGCAGTCGAGCGCCACGCGCGAGTCGATGAAGTCGTGGTACTTGTTGTAGAACGCGGCCACCGCGACGCGCCCCTGCTTGCCTTCGCCCTTGAGCCCGATTTCGATACCCTGGCTCGTCTCCGACTTGAGGTCGGGGTTCGGGATGAGCACGTACGATTGGATCGGGTTGCGGAACGCCGCGTTGACGTCGTCGAACGGCGGCGCGCGGAAGCCGAACGCGTAGTTCGCGTAGACGTTGTAGACCTCGTTCAGCGAGTACTGCGCCGCGAGCTTGGGCGACCACGCGCTATCGGAGAAGTCCGAAGGCGACACGCCCGGCGGCTTGTTGTTGTCGTAGATCGCGTCCGGATGGATCTTGAGCTTGTAGGAATCGAAGCGCAGCGCGGGCGTGATCACGAGGCGATCGCCCAGGAGCGAGATCTGGTCCTGGACGTAGGCGCCGAAGGTCGTCGACGTTGTGTTCGGGAAATCGCGCACGGGGAAGGTGTCGCCCGCGAGCGTCTTGCTGGTGGTCCCGGTGGTGAGGTTGTAGATCGTCGCGTCGCGCAGCGCCGACGTATCCGTGTCGTACACCTCGAAGCCCCACAGGATGCGCTGCGAGACCGACCCCGCGGTGAGCAGGCTCTCGAGCTGCGCCGCGCCGCCGGTGACGATCTGCGAGAAGTTGAACTGGCGCGGGATGTAGCACGTGCTGACGCCGGTCGCGGTGCCGGAGCAGCCCGCCGAGGTGGCGGTGCGGGTCTCCTGCGAGTCGGAGACGGTCTTCGCCGTTTGCTGGTAGATGTTCGCGGTGAAGCCCGCGAGCCAGGTACCGCCGGGGTTGCGCCATTCGTAGGCGAGTTGCCCGCGGTCGCGCGAGTTCTGGTCCTGGCCGTAAAGGGCGCTCGTCTTCGGCGTCGACGCGTTGAGGCTCAGGATGTCCACGTCGCCCCGGTGCATGTAGCTCTCGTACGTGAACTTGAACGTGTTGTTCGCGTTCGGCGTGACGGCGACCTTGGCGAGCACGTTGTACTCGTTGACGTCGAGCGGGTTCGGCGCCGTGCGCGCGGGGCTCGTCGAGTCGTTGGTGCCGAAGTTCTTGGTCTCGCTGCCCGTGTAGTACGTGTACACGACGAGGCCCTGGATCTCCTTGGTGCCGATCGCCGCGGTGGCCGTGTTGGTCCAGCCGTCGTTCGCGCTCGCGTACAGGCTCTTGATGCCGCCGTACATGGGCGACGCGTCGAGGTTGAGGTAGTCGAGCGGGTCCTTCGTGATGTACGACACCACGCCGCCGAGCGCGTCCGAGCCGTATAGCGTGGACGCCGGGCCGCGCAGGACCTCGACCTTCTTCATCGAGTCGATGTCGACCATGTTGCGCGTCGAGGTGTTGAACGGGCCGACGCCGAACGTGAAGAGGCTGGGCGCGCGCACGCCGTCCACCTGGATCAGCACGCGATTGCCCTCGAGGCCGCGGATGTTGATGCTCGACGCGCCGAAGCGGTTCGGGTCCGAGTTGACGGTCACCCCCGGCTCGTAGCGGAAGAGGTTTTCCACGCCGGTGACGAGGCCGCGGTCGATCTGCTGGGCGTCGATGACGGTGATGGTGGCGGGGACGTCCTTGACGTTCTCCTCCACGCGGGTCGCCGTGACGGCGACCTCGGGAAGCAGCGACGCCGGACCTGCCGGCGCGAGCTGCGCCTGGCTTGCCAGGGGAATGAGGACGCTGCCCGCGGCAGCGACGACACGACGAGTGAGGTAGGCCACGATGCCAGACGTCTCCGTTCGAGTATTCGACGAGGTGCTGGCTTGGCGCGCTGGGGAACGCGCCATGGCTGGCCGGAACCCCGGGGGCAAGCGCCGGAGGCGCGGGGGATTCCGTTGGATGCGCAAAATAAATATAATACGAATCATTCCTATTGGCAAACCGGGAGGCCGGTTAGCCGCATGGGAACAACGCCGCCTGTTGGCGCGCTGCAACGCGGGTCTCGCCTCGGCTTGACGACCGACTGGACTGCCCCGGGATCATCCCGGCTAGGAGACATTACGATGATCGACGACCTCCGCCACCCCACCCCTGACGCGGATGGGCTCGGCCTGGCCGGCGCCCTCGTCGACACGTCGATGACGGGCGCCACGCCCCGCATCTCGAGCGACGAGCTCTTCGCGGGGTCGCGCGAGCTCGCGATCGACCACAACGGCCGCCGCTACCAGCTCCGCATCACGCAGGCGGGCAAGCTCATCCTGACCGCGTAGGAGGCAAGGCGAGGCCGCCCGGGCCGCCTCGCCGCTTCCGGCCCGTCGCACCGTGCACGCGCTCGACCACCACGATTGGCTCGCGCCCGACTGGCGGCCCGGCGGGTCGGCGCGTCGCGCCACCCTCGCCGCGGTGCTCGTCCTGCACCTCGCGGGCGCCTACGCCTGGTGGCAGCTTCCGCCGATCACGATCGCCGCGGTCACCCCGCCCCGCGTGCTCGCGGCCATCCTCCCCGCCGCCGCGCCGGCGCGGCCGCCCGAGCCCAAGCCCATCGAGCGGCCCCGGCCCGCGCCGCCCAAGCCGCACGTCGCGCAGCCCGCCGCCGCCACGCCGGCGGAGGCGACGCCGGTGCTCGAGCCCCTCGCGCAATCGACGCCCCCGGCCGCCGCCGCGCCAGCCCTCGCGGCCACGGCCGCCATCGTCACCGCCGCGGTCGCGCCCGCGCCTGCGCCGGTCGCGCCGCCGCCTCCCCCGCCCGTGGTCCCGCCGCGATTCGACGCGGCTTACCTCGAAAACGCGCCGCCGGTCTATCCCTCGCTCGCCAAGCAATTTCGAGAGCAGGGCGTGGTGATGCTCAACGTGCGCGTGACCGCGGCCGGGTTGCCCGACACCGTGGAAGTGCGCGTGAGCAGCGGCTCGGCGCGCCTCGACGATGCCGCGCGCACGGCGGTGGCGCACTGGAAGTTCATCCCCGCCCGGCAGGGCGACCTGCCGGTCAGCGCGTGGGTGGTCGTACCGGTCCGCTTCTCGCTGACCTGACGCCCGCGGCGGGCGCCGCGCGTGTTGCAGTGCGGTAGGATGGTGGCGTCCGGTCGCGCCACGCGCCCGCCCCACCTCACCCCAGGAGCCCGCCATGAGCACGTTCACCACGAAGGACGGCGTCGAAATCTATTACAAGGACTGGGGCAAGGGTCGTCCGATCGTCTTCCACCACGGCTGGCCGCTGTCGTCCGACGACTGGGACGCGCAAATGATGTACTTCCTGGGAAAGGGCTATCGCGTGATCGCGCACGATCGCCGCGGGCACGGCCGCTCGACCCAGACGGACACGGGCAACGAGATGGACACGTATGCCGCGGACGTCGCGCAGCTCGCCGCGCACCTCGATCTGCGTGACGCCATCCACATCGGCCACTCCACGGGCGGGGGAGAGGTCACGCGCTACGTCGCGCGCCACGGCGCGGGGCGCGTCGCGAAGGCCGTGCTGATCGGCGCCGTGCCGCCCATCATGGTGAAGACGGCGGCGAACCCGGGCGGGCTCCCCATCGAGGTCTTCGACGGCTTTCGGAGCGCGCTCGTGGCCAATCGTGCGCAATTCTTCCGCGACGTCCCGGCGGGTCCGTTCTACGGCTACAACCGGCCGGGCGCGAAGCCCTCGCAAGGGGTGATCGACAACTGGTGGCGCCAGGGGATGATGGGCGGCGCCAAGGCGCACTACGACTGCATCAAGGCGTTCTCGGAGACCGACTTCACCGGCGACCTTCGCGCGATCAACGTCCCCGTGCTCGTCATGCACGGCGACGACGACCAGATCGTGCCCATCGCCGACTCGGCGCCGCTGTCGGCCAAGCTCCTCAAGAACGCGACGCTCAAGGTCTATCCCGGCTTGCCGCACGGGCTGTGCACCACGCACCCGGACGTGGTGAATCCCGACCTCCTCGCGTTCATCGAGAGCTAAGCGTCCTAGCGCGGCAGCATCCAGTCGACGCTCCGCGGCCGGCCCGGCAGGTCGAGGGTCGCGACAGCGGGCGGGGTGCGGGCGATCACCTCGCCCGCGCGCACCACCGCGAGCCTCGCGGCGCGCAGGCGGATCGCCTCCACCGGGTCGCGCGCCTGAAGCAACACGAAGTCCGCACGCTTGCCCGGCGCGAGGCCGTAGCCTTCGAGGTGCAGTGACCTTCGCGCCGTTCACCGTGACGGCGTCGAAGCACGCGCGCATGCCGTCGTCGCCGGTCATCTGCGCGACGTGCAGGCCCATCGATGCCACCTCCAGCATGTCGGCGCTGCCGAGGCTGTACCACGGGTCCATCACGCAATCGTTGCCGAACGCCACGGTCACGCCGGCCGCCATGAGCTCGGGAACGCGCGTCATCCCGCGCCGCTTGGGATAGGTGTCGTGGCGACCCTGGATCGTGATGTTGATGAGCGGGTTGGCGACCGCGCTCACGCCCGACTCCACCATGAGCGGGATGAGCTTCGACACGTAGTAGTTGTCCATCGAGTGCATGGACGTGAGGTGCGATCCGTTGACGCGCCCCTGCAGGCCGAGGCGATGCGCCTGCATCGCGAGCGTCTCGATGTGGCGAGAATTGGGGTCGTCGGTCTCGTCGCAATGCATGTCGACGAGGCGCCCTTGCGCCGCCGCGATCTCGCACAGGATGCGAACGCTCTCCGATCCCTCGGCCATCGTGCGCTCGAAATGCGGGATGCCGCCGACGACGTCGACGCCCATCGCGAGCGCCTTCTTCAGGAGCTCGACCGCGCCGGGGCTGCGCAGCACGCCGTCCTGCGGGAACGCGACGAGCTGCAGGTCGAGGTAAGGCTTCACCCGCTCCTTGACGTGCAGGAGCGCCTCGACGGCGAGGAGGCGCGGGTCGCACACGTCGACGTGCGAGCGAATGGCCAGCAGCCCCTTGGCCACCGCCCAGTCGCAGTAGGCGAGCGCGCGCTCTACGATGGCCTCCTGCGTGAGGTGCGGCTTCAGCTCGCCCCACAGCGCGATGCCCTCGAGGAGCGTGCCGCTGCGATTCACGCGCGGCAGGCCGTACGAGAGCGTCGCGTCCATGTGGAAGTGCGGGTCGACGAACGGCGGCGAGAGCAGGAAGCCCTGCGCGTCGAGCGTCGCCGCGGCGGGGGCGTCGATGCGAGGCGACATCTCGACGATGCGCCCGCCGGCGACGAGCACGTCGATGCCGGTGCGACCGTCGGGCAGTGTCGCGTGGGTGACGAGGAGATCGGCCATGGCCCCGAGTATTTCGCCGCGTCGCGCCGCCGGTCAAGCTCCCGGTCAGCCTGCGTCCCAATACGGCGGGTCGCCGAAGGACGCGCGCAGGTGCGCCGTCAGGGCGCGCAGCATCGCGGAGGCCGCGTGCTGCCTCGGATAGAGGAGATGGACCTCGGCGCTGTCGGCCTGCGCGCCCACGTCCACGATCGCGAGCGTGCCGGCGACGCGCTCGGCGTGCGTCATGAAGGTGGGCAAGAGCGTGAGGCCCAGCCCCGCGACGGCCGCGTCGCGCATGACGAGGCCGTTGTTGACGCGCAGGGCGCGGGCCGGCCGCACGACAAGCGTCTTGCCGGCGCGGACGAAGCGCCAGTCCGGGTCGCGCGGGCCGTAGAGGATCGCCGCGTGCGCCTCGAGGTCGGCCAGCGTGCGCGGCGTGCCGTGGCGCGCGAGGTATCGCGGCGAGGCGACGAGCACCCGGCGGCTCCTCGCGAGTCGCTTCGCGACGAGGCCGTGATCGCGCACCGCGCCGTGGCGCACCACCGCGTCGAAGCCGTCCGCCGCCGCGTCGACGAAGCGATCGTCGAGCTCGAGCGTCAGGCGGATGCCGGGATGCGCCGCGAGAAACGGGTACAGGGCGCGACCGAGGTGCAGCGTTCCGAAGCTCACGGGCGCCGACAGGCGGAAGGGGCCGGCGAGCGTGTCGCGCCGGCGCGACGCCTCGGCGATCGCCTCGGTCGCCTCGTGCACGATCCTTCGCGCCCGCTCGAGGAACGCGATGCCGTCCTGCGTGAGCGAGAGCCTGCGCGTCGTCCGGTGCAGGAGCGTCGCGCCCATCGCGCGCTCGAGCTCCGCCAGGCGGTCGCTGACCACCGACTTCGCGAGGCCGATCCTGCGCGCGCCGCCGCTGATCGAGCCTTCGTCGGCGACGGCGATGAACGCGACGATGCCATCGAGCTTCATCATTGTCCGGGGATCCCGTAAAGCTGGTCCGGCGCGCGCCGGCTGGTGGTCGCGGCCGCCATTGCCTATGCTCGGCAATCGCTCAATCGTCGAGGCTCGCCATGCAGTGGCTCTTCCGCACGCTCCTCGCGTGCACGCTCGTCACCGTCACGGCCGCCGCGGCCGCGGCGCCCGCCATCCAGAGCCGCTACGCGGACGTCAACGGCATCCGCATGCACTATCTCGTCGCGGGGTCGGGCACGCCCGTCTACCTGCTGCATGGTTTCGCGCAGACGAGCCACATGTGGCGACCGCTCATCGCGGCCCTGGCGGCGAAGCACACGGTGATCGCGCCCGACCTCCGCGGCTTCGGCCAGACCACCAAGGCCGAGACGGGCTACGACAAGAAGTCGATGGCGCAGGACGTCCATGCGCTCGCGCGCGCGCTCGGCCACGAGAAGATGGGTCTCGTCGGACACGACATCGGCCTCATGGTGGCGTACGCCTACGCCGCGCAATACCCGGCCGACGTCGAGCGGCTCGTCCTCATGGACGCCTTCATCCCGGGCGTCGGCGACACGACCAATCTCTTCCTCCTGCGCGACCTGTGGCACTTCCATTTCTACGGCCCGACGCCGCTTGCGCTCGTGACCGGCCGCGAGCGCACCTACCTCGAGCACTTCTGGAACGATTTCGCGGCAGACGCCAAGCATTCCGTATCGGAGCAGGACCGCCGGTTCTACGCGAACGCGTACGCGCAGAAAGGCGCCATGCGCTCCGGCATGGAAGTGTTCCGCGCGTTCGACCAGGACGCGAAGGACAACACGGCGCTCGCCAAGACCCGCCTCACGATGCCGCTCCTCGTGCTGGGCGGCGAGAAGTCGGGCGGCGACTTCCTCGTGTCGCAGGGACGCCTCGTCGCCGACAACGTGCAAGGCGTCATCATCAAGGGCTCGGGCCACTGGCTCGTCGACGAGGCGCCGTCACAGGTCATCCCGACGATCGTGGCGTTCCTCGACTAGGGAACGCCTGCGAAGGGCGTCCGGCGACCTCACGGTGATGCAGGGCTTCGCGGGCGCTCACTTGGTCCCGAAGATGCGGTCGCCCGCGTCGCCCAGTCCCGGCAGGATGTACCCGTGGTCGTTGAGCTCGCGGTCGATGGACGCGGTGTAGATCGGAACGTCCGGGTGCGCCGCCTGGAAGTTGCGGATGCCCTCGGGGCACGACACGAGGCACACGAAGCGAATGGAGCGGGGCCGCGCTTCCTTGAGCCTCTCGACCGCCGCCACCGCGGAGTTGCCGGTGGCGAGCATGGGGTCGAGCACCACGGCGTCGCGATCCGACATGCCGCCCGGCATCTTGAAGTAGTACTCCACCGCGACGAGCGTCTTCGGGTCGCGGTACAGGCCTACATGGCCGACTCGCGCCCCGGGCACGACGTTGAGGAAGCCGTCGAGCAGGCCCGTGCCCGCGCGCAGGATCGGCACGAACACGAGCTTCTGGCCGTCGATGAGCTTGCTCATCATCGTCTCGAGCGGCGTCTGGATCATCACCTCGTGCATCGGCACGCTGCGCGTGACCTCGTACGCCATGAGCGCGCCGATCTCGGTGAGCAATCGACGGAAGCTCGTGGTGCTCGTCTCCTTCTTGCGCAGGAGCGTGAGCTTGTGCTGGACGAGGGGATGGTCGAAGACGTGCACGTTGGACGGCATCGGCAAAGGCTCCAGGGGTCAGAAGACGGTTCCGTCGCTCGCGACGGCGAGCGGCGGCGCGCCGCCGCGCAGCGACTGCGCGAGCTCGCGTCCCGCCGCCCACGTGCCGCCCTCGAGGATGCAGGCCAGCGGCAGGTGCGGGGCGCGCAGCGCCTCGCGCACGAGGGGCGCCAGCTCATCGACGAGCGTGACGGTGAGCGCGCGCCACTCGACGACGATCTCGGCGTCGACGGGGATGGCGGATTCGGCGCGGACGTCGTCCGTGAGCGCGAGCACGCCGCCGTCGATCAGCAATCCGCCGTTGCGATACTCGGGCAGCGCGGTGAGGGCGTCGCGACCGGTCACCTCGATGCCCGCCCATTCGAACGGCTCGAACAGCGAGTAGGCGAGCCACTGCGAGAGCTTGTGGAACGGCACGAGCCCGATCGTCGCGCCGGCGCCGCCCGCGAACGGATGCCGCCACGTGTCGCCGAGCGCCACGCCGTCCAGCATGCGGCCGCGCGGCCAGATGGAGCCGAGGCGCACCAGGAGCGCATGGAGGATCGCCTGCGCCTCCACGCCGTGCAGGCGGCCGCCCTCGGTCACGACGTCGAAGATCTCGCCGGGACGCGCGAGCCCGCAGCCACCCAACCGCTGCAGGAGCTCCGCGCGGCCTTCGAGGCCGACGATCGCGTTTTGCGCGCTCGACTGGAACACCGAAGCGAGCGTCGCGGCGTCGATGCGCGCCAGCGCCGCGGCGTCGGCGCGAAGCGGGTCGCCGGCGTCATCCGAGAACCGGCCCTGCGTGAAGGCATCGAAGGTCGCGACACCCAGGCCTTCGGAACGCGTGTAGCGCGCGCCGGTGCCGGGCTCCACGTAGCTCCACGAAGGTCCCGCGCCGGCGTCGAGCAGCACGCTCACCACCGCGAGGTCGATGCGCGCGCGCGCCGCGTCGTCCGCGGACCGCCCCGCCAGCGCCGCGGCGAGCTTGCCCGGGCGATCGACCCCGCCCGCCTCGAAATGCCGCCAGCGGCTGTGATACGGGATCGCGAGGCTGGGGTAGCGGCGCCGCGTGACGTCGGCGACCGTGCGCGCGACCGCGGGCAGCTTCGAGCGATCGACGCGGAACCATCGCGACTTGCCGGCGGACACCGCCCGCGCCACGTTCGCGCAGCGCTCGCGCACCGCCGTCGTCGAGAGCAGGGAGGCGGCGTCGCCGCCGCTCACAGGCCGCGGCCCTTGGTGAGCGCGAGTCGC
>JBGAIS010000286.1:0-3074 GCA_044225355.1 Casimicrobiaceae bacterium
GGTACCGCGCGAGGCGCGAGGAGCCACATCGCGCCGACGCAGCCCGCCGCGAGCGTCCAGGGCGGCGGCGCATGCTGCTGCCACGTCGCGTCGGGAAGCGCCGAGAGCCACTCGAGAAGGCGCATGAGCGGCGCGAGCGCCGCGTGCGCCGCCTCGAAGAAAACCGCGAGCGGCACCACGATGCCCGCGAGCGTCAGCGGCACGACGACCAGGGTGACGAGCGGGATGGCCACCGCATTGGCCACCGGTGCGATCAGCGACATCTGCCCGAACAATGCGAGCGTGAGCGGCGTCAGCCCCAGGGTGACCACCCATTGCGCGTGCGCGCCTTCCCGCAGGCTCGCGGCGATGCGACCGCGCCGGGATGTCGGGGGCGTCGTGCGCAGCCGACCCGCCGAGGCGTAGAGGAGGAGACCGACGGCGCCGTACGACAGCCAGAAGCCCGGCGTGAGCGGCGCCCACGGGTCCCAGGCGAGCACGCCGGCGAGCGCCCACAGCCACACGATGGCGGCCGTGCCCGGCCGCCCGAGCCAGAGCCCGCACGCCGCGATCGCGAGCATCGCGAACGTGCGCACCGCAGGCACCTCGGCGCCGGCGAGCAGCGTGTAGCCGCCGGCGGCCAGCACGCCCACGACTGCCGCGACCTTGCGCGCGGGAAGGCGCGACGTGAGGCGCGTGCTCCTCCGCGCGAGCGCGAACGCGATGCCGCCGGCGAACGTCGCGAACACCGTGACGTGCAGGCCCGAGATGCTGACGAGGTGCCCGATGCCGGTGCGATTGAAGACCGTCCACTGGGCTTGCGTCACCGCGCGCTGGTCGCCGATGGCCAGCGCGACGACGACGCCCGCGTGCGGCGCACCGTCCAACGCCGACCGGATGCGCTCGCGTACGCGCTCGCGTGCGCGCTGCACGTGATCGCCGAAGCGGCCCACGAACGCCGCGAGCCGCTCGTTGCGCGCGTCCGTGACGACGAAGCCCGCGGCGCGCAGGTCCTGCTGCAGGAGCCACGCCTCGAGGTCGAAGCCGCCGGGATTGACGTTGCCATGCGGGCGCCGGAGGCGAACGGCGAGCCGCCAGCGCTCACCCGCGTGGACCTCGGGCGGATCGGCCGCGCCGTCGTCCTGCACATACCACGCGAGCGAGACGCGCGACGGCACGCGGGCGCGCCCGGGCGACGCCGACTCGACCGCGAGCGCGAATCGCGAGCCGCGATCGGTGAGGGTGGGAAGGTCGTCGACGACGCCCATCACGACGACGGTCTCGCCCTCCCACTCGGGCGCCAGAACGTCGGAAAGGCGCGCCTCCGCCCGCCACGCCGCGTAGGCCGCCCCGAGGACCAGCGCCGCCGCGACGGCGAGCGCGCGGCGCGACCGGGCGAGCGCCCACGCCAGCGCCACCGTCGCCGCGATCGCGACCACGCCCGGCCACGGGGGCAGCGCGGCGCACGTTTGCAGGAAGCACACCCCGCAGGCGAACGCGACCAGCACGAGACCCCGCATCGATCGCATCGCGCACCTCGCCTTTGACGGTGCGTGACTCTAGCGCCGCGGCAACCAACGCGCGCTCGGTCGTTCGGATGAGGGCGCTACCGCCTCGCGAGGAGCGTCGCTCGGGAATGCCTGAAGGACATCCGTGACGACGGCGGATGACGTGACGACGGCGCCGCGCCTTTCGCACCCGGAGGCGCAAAGGCATCATCGGGCGGCTGCCTTGGGAGCGACCTTCGCGGCGGCCGCCCGTCACTGCGGCAAGAACGAGCGTCCTGCGTTCGGTTGCGCGCGGACGCTCTGCTCCACGGGCAAAACGGAGCTTCGCTACGCGAGCGCTACTTGGGCCACAGCACAAGCTGCGTGCACCTGAAGAGCGCCATCTGCTTGCCGTCCGCCTTCCTCGACACCTCGGCGTCCCACACCTGCGTCGAGCGTCCGAGGTGCACGGGCCGCGCCATGGCGACGATGGTGCCGTCGCGCGCGCTGGTGAAGAAATTCGACTTGAGCTCCACCGTAGTGAAGTTGATCGCGCCGTCGGGCAGGTGCGCGAGGCATCCGAATCCGCACGCGGTGTCCGCCAGCGCAATCACGACCGCGGCGTGAAGAAATCCGTTGGGAGCCAGGTGATGCGCTTGCAGGTCGATCTCGGCGTGCAGCAGCCCCTCGCGCACGTCGACGACCCGGAAGCCGACGAACTCGGGGAACCGGCCGTCGCCGCGATGCTGGAGATGCTCGAGGGTCATTTCGGGGCGCATGGCCATGGGTACCTGTCGACGTAGCGAAACCGTCAAGTGTACGCAAGCAGCCGGCCGCACGCGACCACGCCCGTCCAGATCACGATCGACAGTGCGGCCGCGAGGCGCACGCGCGCCGGCGGCGCGCCCCCGACATCCCACGGCGCGGCGTGGCGGAACGCGCCTGTATGCAGAAGCCCCGCGTTGACGCCCGCCGCGAGGATCAGCGCCATCTTGAGCGCGAACACGCGATTGGTGAGGAAGTCCTCCGCGTGAGCGGTGAACATGAGGAGGCCGCTGCCCATCGCGACGACGAACGCGCCGAGGGTCCACGGCAGCGCGTGCCGCGACAGGCGCGTGGCGGACACCTGGCGGGAGAGCCCGAGGAGCCGCAAGTCGACGATGACGGTCGAGCCGACCACGACCGCGATGGCCAGGATATGCACCGTCTCCACCGCGGGATACGCCCACAGCGCCTCGCGCATGAAGCGCGCGAGCGGCGACGCCTCGATCGCGTGCAGCGCGGTGGTCACCGCAGCTCGACCGTCTTGCCCGCGACCGTGATCCGCTCGGCGCGCATCTCGTCGGGCTTGACCTTCGACACGTAGCCTTCGACGGTGACGGCAGTCCCGGCCTTGAGCATGTCGCGGGTGAGGCCGCGAGCATCCATGCGCGACGGCGGCGCGAGCACCGCGGTCCACACCTTGCCGGACGCCTTGAGCGTGACGTGGCCGTGCGGATGCTCGTATCCCGCCTCCTCGACGACGCCGGTGAGCCTGAGGAGCGTGGTGCTGTCGTACTCGCTCCATCCGTGATGCGCCAGCGCGATCGCGGGCAGCGCGGTCGCCAG